>NZ_JBIAQV010000055.1:0-41541 GCF_042889305.1 Streptomyces sp. NPDC002619
TGGGCGCTCTCAACGTTCTACGGGCCGGGCTGGTCCGTCGCGAAGCTCAACCGGCTTAGCGAGAAGCCACCCCGTTTACGGGGTGGAGGAGTCACTGGGAATCACTGCCAACGCAGGAACTGGAGCACCGCCTGCACCCGCCGGTGCTCGCGCTCGCTCTGCTCCAGGCCGAGCTTGGTGAACACGCTGCGCACGTAGCCCTCGATCGTCTTGGGGCTCAGGACCAGTTCCTCGGACAACGCGGCGTTCGTCAGCCCCTGGGCCATCAGCGTCAGTACCTCCCGCTCGCGGTCGGTGAGCTCGGTGAACGGGTCACGTTCCCGGCGCCGACCGACCAGCCTGGACACGAGCTCGGCGTCGATCACGACCTCGCCACCGGCGACGCGTCGTACGTCCACCGCGAAGGCACCGAGGTCGGACACCCGGTCCTTCAGCAGGTAGCCGACCGCACCGTCGAACTCTTCCATGAGCCGTAGCGCATGATGCACCTCGACGTACTGCGACAACAGCATCAGCCCGACCCGCGGCGCGAACGAGCGGATCTCGGCCGCGGCCTCGATGCCCTCGTCCGCGAAGCCCGGCGGCATCCGCAGGTCGGTGATGACCACGTCCGGTGGGGAGCGGCGGACGAGGCCGACCAGCTCGGCACTGTTCCGGGCCTGAGCCACCACGTGGAAGCCCTCCTCGGCGAGGATGCGAGCCATCCCCTCGCGGAAGAGGACCGCGTCGTCGGCGACGATCACCCGCACGGCAGCACCGCCCTGATCCGTGTCCCGCCGCCGGAGGGGCTGTCGACCCGGAGCTCGCCACCGAGGGCGGCGAGGCGATCCGCCAGCCCCTGCAGGCCCATCCCCGGCCCTGGGCGTGCGCCGCCGCGACCGTCGTCGGTGACCTCCACGCGCAGCCCGCCGTCGACCGAGGCCACGTCGACGACGACCACGCTCGCGCCCGAATGGCGTGCGGCGTTGGTGAGCGCTTCGCAAATGACGTAGTACGCCGTTGCCTCGACATCGCGCGGCAAGCGACCGGCGCCGGCCACGTGCAGTTGCACCGGGATCGCCGACCGGTCCGCGAGCGCGCCGAGCGCGGGTTCGAGACCCGACTGGGCCAGCACCATCGGGTGCAGGCCACGGGCCAGCTCACGCAGCTCGGCCGTGGCCTCCAGCAGTTGCGCCCGCGCTTGTTTGACCCGATCCGCCATCGCCGCGCCGCTGGCCTCCGCCTGCTTGGCCAGGGCGCCGAGTTCCAGACCGAGGGTCACCAGCCGCTGCTGCGCACCGTCGTGGAGGTCGCGCTCGATGCGCCGGCGGGCCGCGTCTTCGGCGGTGACGATCCGGCGGGCCGCCGCCTGGATCTCCTGCGCCTGTTGCTGCTGCACGATGACGAGCCCGGTCTGCGCGACCAGGTCCGACAGCAGACGGACCTCCGTGGCGCTGAGCGACTCCCCCGCCGGCTTGCGGACCGTGATCGCGCCGCGCACGGTGCCGCGGTGGACGACGGGCCGGACCAGCCGGCGCGGCCCGTCCAGCCCGGCGAGCGCTGCCGGGCTGGCCTCGACCGTCGCAGCCGGCCACCGGCCCCGCGGCACCAGGCGATGCTCGTCGCCCACCCACGCGACAACCTCGGTGGCGCCGACCGCGCCTGCGACCGTGGCCGCGATGGCGTCGAGCAGCTCCTGCGGCGGGTCCTCGAGGTGGGCCGACAACCGGGACAGCGCTTCGTACGGCGTCGCGCGATGCCCGTACACGAGACGATCCGCCAGGCGCTGGGCCCGCCGCCGCAGCGGCTCGAACGCGACTGCGACGACGGCCGTCGTGACCAGCGACAGCGCTCGTTCGTCAGCGGGAACCACGGTTCCCGCACCGACGACGATCGCCACGTACGCGGCCGTGATCAGCAGCAGCATGGCCCCGACGACGAGGGTCTTGTTGATGACCGGGTCGATGTCGTAGAGCCGGAACTTGAGAATCGCGAACCCGGCGGCGATCGGGATCAGCGGGAGCGCGAGCAGGCCCGGCACAGGGCTGCCGAACGCAAGCAAGCCGGCCACCAGCAACACGATCGCCATGACCACCGCGAACACGAGCCAGCGCATCTGGCGCGCCTCGTCGCCGCGGGCGCGGCGGATCCGCACCACGATCGCGACAGTCCACAGCACCTGGAAGAGCAGGTAGCTGTACTGGGCGTATTCCCAGACGCGGTCCGCCGCCTCCCCGCCAGGCACAGCCAGTGGGTGTGGAGCCGCCAGCCCCATCCGGTCGTACTCCACCGGCCACAGCGCTGACACCACCGCGAGAACGGCCGCGATCGCCATCATCGCGACCACGGCGAACCGCCACCAGGGTGATGGGAGCCGCCCGTCGGGGAACGCCATGAACGTCCACCCGGCCAGCGCGATCGCCAGCGGCAACGGCCACACCCCGACCCAGCCGACCCAGGAGGCCCCGGCCAAGGCGCCGTCGTGCAGGCCGTACTGGCGGCCGAAGAACATCACCGCGTGCACCATGCCGGTCGCGACGAACAGCCAGCCCTCCGGGTGCCGCGGCCGTATCCGGACGACGTACAGCCCCACGGCGGTGAAGGAAGCGCCGATCAACGCGTTGTGCACGTTCTCGAGGTGGAAGCCGAGGTACCAGCCGTAGCCGACGAGGGTCGCGACCACAAGCGCCACCAGTGCGGCTCCGGCTTCGCGGACCGTCGGTGGGGCCTGATTGTGCGCCTCCGTGGCCGCAGACATGAAGCAATGCTGGCACAGCGGCAACGCTCACGGATGAGGGTTTTCCCGGATCGAAGTGCAGGGTGCGCACCGTGTCCCGCAACCCCGGGGAGAGACACGGTGGCTCCACCGACTCGTTCCGATCGAAGGAGCCACCATGAGTACGTCGACTCGAGCCCGCACCCGTCTGTCCCGCGTCGGACGCCCCGAACGGGTCGCCGGGCCCCTTCTGGTGCTGAGCGGGGTCGCCTTCTTCGCAGGCGGCGCCATCCACCCCGGTGACAGCGGCGAGGGATCGAAGGTCTCCCAGCTCCACGAGATGCTGGTCGACTCGATGTGGTACCCCTCGCACGCGCTGCTGCTGGCCGCGATGGCGTGCTTCGCGGCCGCAATCCTCGCGTTCCGGCGCCGCGGCAGCCTCGACGCCGGCATGGCCACAGCGACCGGCGTCGTCTCCGCCATCGCCGTCGTCGCCACGATAGGGATGACGCTGCACCTGTTCACCGCCCTCGGCGCGGACGGGATCGCCGGTGGCGAGAAGACGTTCCTCTACCACCTCCAGACGTGGAACGAGACGATCGTCGATTCGCTGTGGGGCCTGGGCATCGCAGCCCTCGCTGTCGCCGGTGGCCTCACCCGCACCCTCGGCAACCCGATCACGCTCGCCCTCGGCCTCATCGGCGGGCTGGCCTTCGCGTTGGCGTCCGCCACGATCGCGTTCACCGACCGCTTCGACGCGCTGTTTCCGTTGGCCTCACTCATCGGCATCTGGGCCGTCGTGGTCGGCCTCATGATCTCGCCGCGGAAGGCCCGATCCGGGGGCGCCGCATCTGCCCCGGATTTCGACCGGGCCGACACCTCCAACTGAGGGGTTCGCGCGCGGCGAGAAGCCCGAGGTGATCGCACGGGTGCGAACTGGAATGCGACGAGACACCGTCTCCGTCTTCAGTAGGGTCGGGGACTGGCGCGGTGGCTGACTCCGTTGCCAGTCCCCGCCCCTACTTGACCCGGTGCCGCTCGCTCGAGGCCCCGAGCAGTACCTACGACTGTTTGGCGACCGGTCCGTCGGCCTCGTCGAGGATGGGCCAGGGCCTGTCCAGCCAGCGGGGAGTGACATCGGACTGAGGCCTGCACCGCGTTCATCGCCGCCGGCAGCAGTCTCCAGGTACAGCCCGCCACGGGACTGGCTGGCGTCGCCGCCGACAACGGGGCCCGGCTCATCAGCGTCAACGCCGAACCGACCCCGTACGACGACCGCGCCGACGAGCTCATCCGCGAACCCATCGGCACCGCCCTGCCCAAGTTGCTTCGCACGCTTCACAGTTGAGGCAGATAGGCGTGCCTCTCAGGTGGCTAGAGTTCGCCCGGCTCAATCTCTCCGGCCGGGCGGGCTTCCGGCTCAGGCAGCGGGTGATCAACCAGCGTTGGGAACGGAGCGCCGACATACACGAAGTCTTCCTCAGACCTGCCTGCTGCCTGATCACTTACCGCCAGCTGGGGGCATCGCGCCCGCCTGGCAGGACAATGAGGTGAAGCGATGACGGGGGAGCCATGGCGCGAGGCGGTCGACAGAGCGGCACGATCATTCACGTGGGTCGCGGACGTGTCTACAGACCTCAAGGAGCAAGGCGAGTCCGCAGAGCCATCGGACACACGCTGGGCCTGTTGGTTGGATTGCTCTTCGTCACCATCGGTCTCGTCCTCGGCTTGGACAACGCGGCTGCACGACTGCACTTCGATGACGCCGGGAAGGTCCCAGCTGTAGTAGTCGAAGCTGACTACGCCAAGCCGCAGATGAAACAAAGCGCCTCATTCATCAGCGTCACCCTGACAGACGGCTACCGGACCCAGGCGTCAATCGACAACGTCCTCCAGGCCCCGGACAGTCTGTCGACGGGCGACCATGTCACCGTGCTCTACGATGCGGCACGACCCGGGCATGCCCTGTTCCCCAGCCAACTCGGCTGGACGAAGTTGATGGTCCCTGGCGGGCTGTTGTTCCTTGTCGGTCTCGTCCCCACCATCGGCAACGGCCTAGCGGTGGCCAGGATGATTCACGCGTACCTCCGAAGGTGACCTCTTGCGTTCCGCCTCCAGGCAGGCGAGGCCGCAAGGAGGGCGCCATTCAAGCTGTTGGCTGCTCTGTCAGCCTGCGGGCAGTCCCTGTGTGAACCCCCGGAGGCACTGCACCATACGCAGTCCCCAGAGACTCAGCGAGATCAGATTCGCGTGTTACATCTACCGATGCCTTGCGACGGGGAGGTGCCGGTGCTGGTGCCATGTCCGGGCATCTCCATGACCTGCCCCGAGCCGTCGAGGAACACGGTGGTCTGGGTGTCCGGGTCCAGCGTGGCCGTGGCGTACGCGGTGGCCATCGTCGGTAGGTGATGGTCTACACGGCAGTGTCAGTTGAAAATCGTCATCTGAGTATCAGTGGCACAGGCCCGGTGACCTGCTGATTGGCACTGACAGATGGTGCTCACCTGTTGCTGACATGAGTGACGAAAGGCCATGTCATTCTCACGCCGACCGCTATAGCGGGGGCGGAGGTTGCGCTGGTCAGAGACATGAGTTCCATGCTGTGGTGATGGGCTCCGTCCGGTCAGCGGCGTGGAACGCCGTGTGGCCAGTGGCCGCCCGTCGAAGACGGGGGGCTGCATGCGCCACACGTTCTCGTGGGCTCCCGGTGCTGCCGCAGCCAACTGCTGCGCGGCCGAGGGTGTGCCGCTCGAAAATACGATTCGTGCCGTGACCTGTGCTGATGCCTTGGGCGTCAGGCGGCGCTCTGGTACTCGTTGATTAGGCCTCCGAGGACGGGTTGTCGCCGAATCCTGTGAGTCTGGAGGTCGGTGACAGTGGCCGGGGCGGGCGGTTGGTCGCTGTCCGGGGGTAGCTGCCGCCGGGATTGGTGGGGGCGGTGCCCGTTGTAGTGGCGGATGTACTCGGTGAGCACTGCTTGGGCGTGGGCCTCGTTGTAGATCAGCATGCGGTCCAGGATTTCGCGGCGGAGGGTGCCCACGACTCTCTCGCAGATCGCGTTCGCTTTCGGTGCCCGAGGCGGGCTGAGCAGGATCTCTTTATCATCGGCTTCGAACACGGCGTCGAAGGCGCTGGTGTACTTGCTGTCCCGGTCCCGGATGAGGAAGCGCAGCGAGTCGATGCGGCGTCCCAGGGTCATGGCGAGGTTCCTGGCTTGAGCTGTGGGGTTGGTAGTGACGCCGGCGAGGTGGAGGCGCCGGGTGCCGTGTTCGATGAAGACCAGGGCGTACAAGCGCTCGAGTGACACGGTGTCGAGGTGGAGGAAGTCGGCGGCGATGACGCCGTGGGCCTGGGCGGTGAGGAACTGGTGCCAGGTCGGCCCTGAGCGCTGCGGGGCGGGATCGATGCCGGCGGCGTGCAGGATCTCCCAGACCGTGGACGGGGCGATCGGGTAGCCAAGGCGGGCGAGTTCGCCCTGTGTCCGCCGGTGGCCCCACGTGTTGTTCTCGCGGGTCAGGCGCAGGACAAGGTGCTTGACGATGGGCGCGGTAGGAGGTCGCCCGGGGCCGTGGTGGGTGAACGTCCATCTGTGGGTGGCGAGTTGGCGATGCCAGACCAGCAGCGTGATGGGTGTGACGGCGAAGACCTGACGCTGGCACCCGCGAGGAATCAGTCGGGAGAGGGCAGGGCGGCGAGCCGGATCCGGTCGGCTGGCTCGTACCGGACCCGGGCGATCTGGCGGCGCAATACCGCGTTCTCATGCCGGAGCGCCATCACTTCCGCATCCTTGGCCACGCGGCTACGCAGCACGGCAGTGGGCACCATGATCAGATTCCGGACCAGCGTGGAGACAACCGACAGCGACATCCGCAGATCGTTGCAGGCCCGTCGAGGCCGCGTCGCCAGGATCAGCAAACATGCAGGCACAGCCCCAAATCGTATTTTCGAGCGGAACACGGGCTTGGGGTTGCTGCGCTGCAGGATGGCCAGCTGGTGCCGGAGCACCAGTATCCCGACGTCCTTGGCCGTGGAGGACCGCGCCAGCAGGCGCAGCCAGCCGAGCAGGAGGCAGCCGAATCGGTAGACCAGACGGAACGTCACGACTCCCCAGCGTGTGCCGACGGGCTCACGAGCGCTTTCGACGTGATCACATCGTGACCCTCAAGTCGCAGCTCAGCGTAGGTGACAGGATTGTCGGCACCCACAGGCCAGGAGCGTCGGCGTGTCCTCCATCGTGCGCTTGGGCGCATCCCGACAGTCCCGGTGTCTGACTGGTATGCGACGGCTGGATGGGTCCCCGGGGCCCGGCGTCCGGGACGCCTGCGGTACGGGGACGGCGGCAGGGACGACGATGCAGGCGAAGACGCGTCAAACGGCGGAAGCCGTCGGGGCGGGCTCGCTCTCCTGGGTGGGCGGTTCGGTGGTTCCGTTCTGAGCGGCCAGCGCCTTCTCCAGTCGCCGGATGTGGTAGTACTGCACCCGCGTGGTCCGCTGCAGGGCCATGACCGCAGCGAGGAACTGGTCCATCTCGGTGGCCCGGGTGAGGATGTCGTCGGGCACGTGCTCGTCCCGCAGGCAGGCTTTCGCGTCCTGGCTGAGCACGGCGTGTGCCCAGCTACGGGTGATCGGCTTGAACAGGCCCGGGTGGTTGGTCACGATCCGCGCCCGGATGGCCAGGTCGTTCTCGGCGGCTTCCAGGTGTAGCCCGGTGTCCTTGTTGCGCGCCCCGAACAGCGGCTCATGGATGTGGTAGGCATCAAAGCCGTGCTCGGCGCAGCCGATCCAGAAGTCCCAGTCCTCTCCGGCCCGCATGCTCTGGTTGTACCCGCCCACGGTCTGCCACGCTTCACGGCGGTACAGCGAGCAGTAGAACATGATCAGTCGCTGGAGTAGCAGTTCTCTGCTGTAGGCGGGCAGGGGCATCGCCTGCGGGGGCAGATCGTCGTCGGTGAAGGTGAACACATCGGTTGAGGCGATGGCGATGTCGGGATCGTTCAGTACCGCGACGGTCTTCTCCAGCATCGTGGTCGCGATCACGTCGTCGGCGTCCAGCGGAAGGATGTAGCGGCCGGCACTGGCCTCGATCCCGGTATTGCGCGCGGCGGAGACCCCGGCATTGGCCTGTTCGAGCAGCTTGATGCACCGGTCGGGGTGGCGGGCGATCAGGCCTTGGGTCACCTCAACGGTGTTGTCGGTGCTGCCGTCGTCGACGATGACGAGTTCCCAGTCGCGGAACGTCTGGGCGAGGACGCTGGACACTGCCTCGGGCAGATAGCGGGCGTAGTTGTGGCACGGGATGACCACCGAAACCACGGGGTCGGATCTGTGGGGCATGCGCCGTCTTTCGCTTCGGAAGGCAACGGGACGGAGGAGGATCCAGAGGGTGCGGGTGGCAGGATTCCGCGTTGTCGGGCGTCTGCGGCCCCCCCGGACCCCGTTCGAGGGCCCCGTCCAAGCAGACCCGCCGGATCACCTACTGGCTGGGGCGCCGTCAACCCCAATCGTCGTCGTCGTAGTCGGAGTCGTAGTCGGAGTCGGAGTCGTAGTCGTAGTCGTGGTGTGAATGATGCTGGTGGTGACCGTAGTCGCAGCCGTAGTCGGAGATTGTGACGTTGCCCATGGGCGTGCAGGGGTGCGCGGAGCCGGAGATGAGGGCGACGTCGCCGCTTGTCGGGTGCTGTTGGTACCCGTACGGTGCCGACGCCGTGACAGGCTCCGCATTGAGAGCGGCGGCATAGGCCGCCTCCGCGGTGTTGAGCAGTCCGGCGGTCGCCAGTGCGGCAGGGAGGGCCAGGGAGGAGATGACACGGGCTTTCACAGGGCCTTCTTTCTAGTAGGGAGCTGCCCTGTAATGCCGGTGAACTCCACGGCAGGGGCAGTGGTGCCACCGTAAAATCGACTACCTAGCGTGTCAAAACGATTACTCCTATTAGCGGTCACGTCGTAATTCCCCACGATCTGCATGATCAGCGTCACGTAATTCCCCATCTGGGCTGAGGTGGTGACGGGCCGCCCGACTGCTGAGTGTCTGGCTGGTCCGGTCGGTCAAGGGCGCCTTCGGCGGCGCTCCGCGCGGGCCTGACGGCCATCCTGGACAGCCTGAACGACAGTCCGGCTACCGGGCGGCCCGGAACCCTTGGCGCCGTGGGAATCTCGACGCATGGTCACCGTCTCCCTGTCCGCGGCGGTTGCGACGCCGCCGTCCCCCCGGCCCATCGCGTGACGTTCGGGGTGGCCAATTGCGTGACCGTCGACAACCCCCGTGCTGTGGGGAGGTGGATCGGTGCTTTGTGCCGGCCCCGGTCGGTCAGGACGGGGACATGGCTCCGATGTCCGCCGGATCCGGGACATGGTGCGGATGCAGCACTTCCAGGTCGGGCAGCGCCCAGCAGGCTGTGCCCATGTCCCGGGCCATCGCGGCGAGACCCTCGGTCTCGATGAGGTGCCGGTACGGGAAGGACGGGAAGTTCAGGCCGTCACGGTGGAGGTCGGCGCGTACCAGCAATGCGGTGCCGCCGACCGAGTCGACGCGGAGGAGCCCTTGCCCGCGCAACTCGTCGAGGTACGTCCGGCCGAACCCTCTGGGGGGCTGCAGAATGCCGTCGCGCCGCCACTGGGACCAGTTGAGCGTGCCGGCCCTGGGGTGAAGGACGAAGGTGTTGAGGTCGTACGTGGGTCCACCGGTCGTGGTGGCACAGTGCGGGACGACGATGTCCTTGCGCGCTCCGAGCAGGTGCTGGACGAGGTCGGCCGGGTAGCCGGTGACATCGACATCGAGCCACAGCACCCACTCCTCGTCGGCGAGGGCCCGGGAGAGCAGATGGTTGCGCACCTTGGCCAGCACCGACCGGCGTCGGCGCTGGACGCTGGGCTCCCAACGGGGGCCCGCCAGCTGGAGGCCGAAGTCGCGGTGTACGAGGATGACCCGCCGGTACTCCGCCTCGAGGCCGGGCAGGACCTGTTGGAGCAGTTCCGGCGTCGTGTCCTTGCTGTCGCCCTCCAGCAGGCCCAGTGAGATCGCCTCGCGCGGGTAGTCCAGGGCGCGAAGGTTCTCCAGATAGCCGGGCAGGAACGCGGCCGCGTCCTTAAGGGGGGTGAGCACCAGCACCAGGGGCCGCTCACTCGCCGGGCCCGGGGCGGACTCGACGGCCGTCTGCGCTCTGCGCGCTGAGGCTCGGGCGGCGCGATCGGTCTCGGCCTGGGCGATCTCCTCCGGCTCGATCGGCAGCCGAGTCGCCATGGCCAGCAACCGCTCGACGTAAGTGCCGGGGTCGGCCCAGATCTGGGTCGCCACCTCGAAGTGCTCCGCGAAATGGGACTCGTTGAACGTATTCCTGCCGTGACACACATACGTGTACAGCTCGGGCGCGTCGACCGATACGACCCGGCAGGTGCGAACCACCTCTTCCGCCACCGGGGTGTCCTCGCCCCGGCGTTGCGCCGGGTAGCGCGGGAGCCGTTCCTTGGCGCACACCATCGACCCTTCCCAGACGCGCGCGCAGGAGATCGCGAGCTTGTGGCGAGCGGGCCACCACAGCCGTTCACGGGCGAGGAAGCAGGCCTCGGCACCGAGTGCGAGAATCGCCGCCATCTGTGTCTCGACCCGCTCCGGGTCGTACAGGTCGTCGTCGTCCCACTGGCATACGTAGGGCCCGGTGGCCCGGTCCACCGCCTCATTGCGCAGCTCGCCCAACGGCCGCCCCTCCGCAGGGAGCCGGTGATGGCGGATCCGCGAGTCGCCCAGCTCGCGGATGTGCTGCTCAAGGGTGTCATCCGTGCCGTCCTCCACGACGACCAGTTCCAGGTTCGAGTAGGTCTGCGTACGGAAGCACCTGATCGCGCGGCGGGCCGTCGACGAGCGATCCTTGGTCACCATCAGGCATGACACCATCGGCGCGGGCGCGCCAAAGGCCCAGCGGCGGCGCTGTGCGTCCAGGCTGAGCAGACCGTCGGCGAGCGGTTGCAGCTCCTGGCTCGCCCAGAACGGGAACCTTTTGCCGGCCGAAATCCGCGGCGTCCCGGGGATGTCGCGCGCCCAGCTGCCAGACCAGTGGTGCACGGCGTACGCACGCTCATAGTCGGCTTTCTGAGGGCCGAACAGTTCTGTCGCGTACGGGCTCACCTCGGGGTACAGGACCTCCGGGCCGAGGACTGTGATCGAGGCAGGTTCCGGGGCGCTGTCGATTGCTCGGGTGAGGAAGAAGGGGCCTGTGACGTCCAGAGGGCCGGGCAGCTTGTGGGCGCCGACCAACTGTCGGTGCACATGGGCCCAGAATGGGTGGCCCGGCCGTGACGCGATGAACGCGTTGCCGACGATGCGGCCGAATCCGCGCTGGCGGGCCAGCAACAGCCGTGTGTGCACCTCGGGCTCGCAGCCGAGGACGAGCTCGTGCCCGTCAAGGATTCCGTCGACCGGGCTCAGGCACTCGAAGTCCAGATCCACGTAGAGCCCGCCGAAATGGTCGAGCAGGAAATAGCGAATGGCGTCGGCCCGCATGATCGCTTCTGGATAGCCGTCGTAGACCGGCAGGAACCATGGGTAGTGCTCCTGGAGGAATGCGCGATTGTCGGCGTCGGTCCACAAACGGTACCCCCAGTCAGGGTGGCGCAGACGCCAAGAGTCAGCCCACTCCCTCCATTTCAGGGGTACGTCGGTGTCTTTCCAGGTTTGATGGATCAAGGCGGGAATCCGCTTTGGCATCCGCATTGACACAGTATGCCGAGCCGCTTGGCGGAGAGGATTTCCGGTAGGACCAGTCGGCAGAACATTCACCCGGGCGGCCCTCCCTGTGATGTTCTTCGCGGCTGCGGATTTCTTTCCCTGCTGGCAGTAGCTGGTGGCATCATGCCCGGCCATGGGGAAGAGAGAGGGAAGCGATGGGGCGCACGTCGTCGACCTGCGCAACCGGGTGCTGGGAGAAACGGCCCTCACCCAGCACACGTTCGACTGGCTGCTGGGCGATGCGGGGGTTGGCGGGCGGCGGGCCGGACTGCCGGTCGATGCCTCCTGGCCCGGGCACCAACTCGTGGTCGAATACCGGGAGCTGCAGCGCCATCGGCCTGTGCCGCACTTCGACAAGCCGGACCAACTGACCGTCAGCGGCGTCCACCGGCGCGAGCAGCGGGCCCTGTACGACGCCCGACGCGAGAGCGAGATCCCCTCTCACGGCCTGCGGTTGCTGGTCATTCGCCCCCGCCGACCTCGACGCGGACAGCCGTGGGCGCCCGCGCCGCAACCGGGAGGCGGACATCGCAGCACTGAGGAAGATCCTCGCCCGCGACAGTGATGAGGACCGGGTCACAGATGCCTTCCGCACTTGGTTGCGGGCCCAGGACTGGACACCGGTGACACCGACCGACCGCTGGAGCGACATCGAGGCGGTACGCGGGAGCGAACGGCTGATTGGTGAGGCCAAGGGGCGAACCAGCGAGAAAGGCATCGACGCCGATATCGCCTACGGGCAGTTGCTGCGCCGTATGACCGGTGACGCACCAGGTGTGCGGTACGCGTTGGTCGTGCCGACTTCATCGGTCAAGGCCACTGAGCGCGTCCCGGGTCGTGTGCGCCGGCTGCTGCGGATCGACGTGTACGAGGTAACGGACGACGACCAGGTGCGTCGGCTGCCTACATCACCGTTGTGAACCGGTGCGCGGACTTCTTCGCACCGTCAAGGAAACTCTCGAAGGAGAGGGATTCGTCCATGAATGGACGGTAGCGGTGCCTGTCGTCCGTATCACCATCGCTGCCCACGTCACCGCCTGGTGCGGCGAGCCAGCCGACCAGCGTGGCGAGAGCGTCGGTGCCTGCGCCAGTCGGCGAGAGGCCGTGGATGCCTGTCGTCGCTATCTGACTGGTCACCTCGACCAGCTCCGCTACGACATCGCTCTGGCCGCGGGTTGGCCGATCGCCACCGGCGCGATCGAGGGCGCCTGCCGTCACTTGATCGGCGACCGCCTGGACATCACCGGCGCCCGCTGGGGCCTCGTCGGCGCCGAAGCCGTCCTCAGGCTCCGCACGTTGATTGACAACGGTGACTTCGATTCCTACTGGCGTCACCACGCCGCGCGTGAGCACCAGCGTCTCTATCCGGCGCCCGACCAGCAGGAATTCATCCTTACTGCTTGATCGCGGGGCTGCCTTGCGGACAGACTGCACCGGTGAGCTCCGACCTTCCTGCCTTCCGCTATCACCCCGATCCGCTCGCGAGCGGGTCCATCCGTGACAGCGCCGAGACATGTGTGTGCTGCAACCGCGCCATGGGGTGGATCTACACCGCGACCTTCTACACCGCCCAAGAGGTCAGCGGACGCTTCTGCCCCTGGTGCATCGCAGACGGCAGCGCGGCTGAACGGTTCGCCGGCGAGTTCATCGACTCCTACGGACTCGACGGCGTCAGCGAGGAGATCCTGCACGAGGTCACCCGCCGCACTCCCGGCTTTCACGCCTGGCAGGATCCGCACTGGCTCGTCCACTGCCACGACGCGGCCGCCTTCATCGGCGAGGTCGGATACAGCGAACTGGCAGCCCACCCCGAGGCCCTCGGCCAGCTCAGGCAAGACCTGCGCATGGACGGCTGGCACGACGCAGCCCAACTCGAGCAGTTCCTCACCCACCTCGGCGAGGGGGCCACAGCCATGCTCTTCCGCTGCACCGTCTGCGACACCCACCTCGCCTACGCCGACGCCTCGTAACTGCCACTCAGCCCGACAGCCCCCGAGATCGAACCGATCATCCCTTCAAAGGAACCGCACCCTTCGCCGATGAACCGGTCCTGGTCATACGTGCTGGTGCCGTAGATGGGGGAACCTCACTCCGCTGCGGCTGCTGGGCGTCGTGGCGAGGAACCGGGGCCGAAAGGCTTGAGCGAAGTCTCCCAATGACCACAACGCCCGGGCCCCTATTGGGGCCGGGCGCTGGCAGCTTTCGGTAGGGGCAGGGCGTCCTTTCCGGGCAGCGGGAGCTCCGGTTCCCGGGCGGGCTTCCGCGCGAGCGTCGTCCCGCCGGCGCCGGGCAGTCCGTTGACCGACACAGCTGACATGCCGCGACCCTAACGGTGTCGTCGGCGTCCGCGGAGCAAGCCCCCGACTCGGCGGGTCCACGCCGCGGACGACTCGTCCGTGACGCGGATCCCCGCGGACCGCGCCCAGTTGCTGCCGGTCCGGCCCCAAGATGGCAGGGGGACCCGGGGGTCGTGCGGGAGGCGGCCGATGAACAGGGGGCGCAGGTCCGTGTCGTGTTCGGCCCAAGCGGCGGAGAACTGGCTGCGGGTGACCCGGAGGTTGGTGTTGAGCTGGGTCACGGCCGCGCGGGCGCAGTCCTCGCGCCATGCGTCGTCGTGCCAGTCACCCGAATCCGCGGGAGCGTCCACCGCCAGCGCCAGGCTGAGGAAGCAGGCGGCGTTGTAGTGGACCAGATGTCCGGCGGCGGCCCTGTTGGAACCACGGTGCCGCGGCGCCGCACCGGTGGTCAGCGCCTGGCTGTGGGCGGGCCGCCCCGCGTGGCCCCCGCCGCGCGCGTGATCGGCGTACAGCAGACGGCGCATCCCCCAGTTGCGGCCGCCCCAGCGCCGGCCCCAGAGCGCCCAGCCGCCCGTGACCTCGCTGGCAACGACGCGGAACGCCTCCCGGAGCCCATCGGGCGGTTGGGGGGCATTGGGGTTCATCCGAAGTACCTCGGCCGCGTGGGCGATCCGCACGGCCCCGAGGAAGGAGCGGCGACGGGTCCGCAGCGAGGGGCGGGGCCGCTCGAGGGCGAACCACCGGCGCCAGTAGCGGCGTTCACCGAGGTTGCGACGGCCCGGAAGCCAGGTGCGGGCGTAGCGGCGAATGATGGCCCGCCGGGAAAGGCGCTTGAGGAGCCGGCCGAGGTGGGCGCGGGAGCTCGATTCGTCGTCCTCCTGCGCACCTCGGGCGCGGGCGATGGCCAAGCGGTACGCGGTCTCGATGTGCTCGGGCCAGAGCTGGACGCAGTACGTGTAGATGTCGACGGCGCTGCGGATGTGGTCGGCTTGGTTCCGCACGCCGAAGGTCTGGGCGGTGAGCTCCTGGAATCCCGCCTGATGGAGCCGGATCGTCAGGTTTCCGGGCACCAGTTCCGCGGCCTGCGCGTAATGCTTGTCTGCGCGCTGGGCCTGCTTCTTGCTGGCCCTGCTCCGTCCCTTCGCAGCCAGCGCAAGAGCCAACTCCTGCGCCTTGATGCCCATGCGGTAGAAGCGGTACGCCGCGGGGTCGTCGCCCCAGCTCTCCCAGCGGGGGATACGGTCCTTCGAGCGCGGATCCGCGAGGATCTTGACGGTGCAGAAACAGGCTATCGTCTCGTACAGCTCCCTCTCGCGGCCGTCCGGGGACCCGTCCGTCCGCGCGGTGGCCTCGGCCTCCATGATCGTGGCCGCCACCACCGTGTTCTGGGGCATGTACAGGATGCGCACCGAGAAGCGGAGCCGATCGTTGTCGGCGGACAGACAGTGCAGCATCACGTGGTACGCCCGGGGGCGGAAGAGGGCGAGCCGCTTCATCACGTCCACCCAACCGTGCGGCGAGGACGCGGTCTCCGGGGCCGGATCGGGGCCGATGGTGGTGCCGCTGCCGGGAGTCAGGACGTTCGGGCCGAGCGTGTCGGCGGCCATGTGCTCCGTGATGTACGCGGCCAGTTCGGCGGTCCGCGCGGACTCGTGGCCGTGGCCGCCGTTGTGGTCCGCGCCGTCGTGCCCGTTGCCGTTGGCCCTGTGGCCGTTGCCGCCGAGGAGGCTGCGGTCCTCGCACACCACCACAGGCAGCAGCCGGTTGCTCCGGTAACGTCTCAGCAGCGCGGACACCAGTCGGACGAGCGCGATGATGACGATGACCAGGCAGATGCCGAGCAGCCACACGGCGGTGCCGCCGGACTGTTGCCAGAACGCGGTCCAGAAACTCCCGGCGGCCAGGGCTTCGGGCGCGGCGAATTCCAGCCTCATGGCACATCCCCCCTCATTTTCCCCCTGCGTGGTCGTACTGATCCCCCTCACCGGAGATCACCAAGCCCACGCGGGGTCGTGAGTCGTCAACTCGCCTTCTCCGGGGCCTCCACGCGCCCTGCCGGGTCGTGCGGGACGGGCCCGTCGGCCAGGCGGGCGCGGCGACCACGGCGCCCGGACGGAGAACTTACTCCGATGCGGAGGCCCGGCCGAAACCCGCCCGGTCCCGTGCCGTCATCGACGCGCTGTCGCCGTTCGCGAAGAACCCCGAAGGACCCTCAGGACACGATGTCCTTCCGCCGGAAGCCGCGGAACGCCGGCGCGAAGAACACCACCGCGAACGACAGCGACACCGACGTGCCCTTGATCATGCCGGCCCACTCCAGGCGGGGTCAGCTGGTGTGCTGGTCCTCGGAGGCGAGCTCGGTGAGTCGGCGGACCTCGTCCTCGGAGAGGCTGAGCTTCGCCGCCGCGAGGTTCTCGGCGAAGTGACCGGGCGTCGTCGTGCCTGGGATCGGCAGGCTGTTCGGCGACCGGTGCAGATGCCAGGCGAGGGCGACCTGCTGCGGCGTCACTCCATAGCGCTGCGCGATGGCCTGCACCTCGTCCCGGATGCGCGGCGCTTCGGGGCCGTCGATCCGGGTCGGTCCCCAGGGCGAGAACACGACGTCGGCGCGCTCGGCGGCGGCAAGCTGCGCGGCGCCGGCCCGGCTGGCGAGGTTGTACTCGGCGGTGATCGCGGCGATATCCACGATCTTGCGGGCCGCTTCGAACTGGTCGACGGTGACGTTCGACAGGCCGATGTGGCGGATCAGGCCCTGTTCCTTGAACTCGGCCAGCACGCCGACCTGGTCCTCGAACGGCGCGTCCGTCGCCCTCCCGCTGTGCAGGTAGTACAGGTCGATGCGGTCCAGGCCGAGCCGCCGCAGGCTCATGTACACGCACTGCCGCAGGTAGTTCGGGTTCCCGACCGCGCCGAGGGTGTCGTACGGGTAGCCGCCGCGTACGAAGCCGCCCTTGGTCGCGATCACGAGGTCGTCGGGGTACGGATGCAGCGCCTCGCGGATCAGCAGCTCGTTGGAGTGCGGCCCGTAGACGTCCGCGGTGTCGATGAAAGTGACGCCCGAGTCGACGACCTGGCGCAGCAGGGCGATACCGCCGTCGTGGTCCGGGTACTCACTCCACACCTGATCACCGGTCAGCCGCATGGCGCCGAAGCCCATCCGGCCGACGGTCAGCTCTTCGCCGATCGTGATCGTCTCGATGTCCCGTGCTGTAGTGGGTGACATGGGTCCTCCTTGTTCGAGTGGTGGTTGCGGGCTTGTTCAGCCCTGCTGGGGCTCTGAGCCGGCGTCGAGGGTCGCGAGCATCCCGGCGGGGTAGCGGTCGCCGACGGCCTTGCCGATCGGGGCGGCGTCCTCGAGCGCGGCGCGGTCCGCGCCGGTGAGGACGATGTCGGCGGAGGCCGCGTTGTCTTCCAGGTACGGGATCCGGCGCGTGCCCGGGATGGGCACGTGGCCCTGGTCGAGGAGCCAGGCGAGGGCGAGTTGCGACGGCAGCACGCCCTTGCGGGCGGCCACCTCGCCGATCGCGGCCACGAGCCGCAGGTTGGCGTCGAGGTTCTCGCCCTGGAAGCGGGGGTCATGGCGCCGGAAGTCGCTGCTGTCGAGTCTGTCGAGGCTGGTCAGCGCGCCGGTGAGCATGCCGCGGCCGAGTGGCGAGTACGGGACGAAGCCGATGCCGAGCTCCCGCACGGCGTCGAGCACGCCGTTGTGCTCCACACCGCGCTCGAAGAGCGAGTACTCGCTCTGGACAGCGGTGAGCGGGTGCGTCGCGTGGGCGCGCCGGATGGTGCCCGCGGATGCCTCGGACAGGCCGATGTGGCCGACCTTCCCGGCCGCGACCAGCTCCGCCATGGCACCGACGGATTCCTCGATCGGCACCTTCTGGTCGATGCGGTGCAGGTAGAGGAGGTCGATCTGTTCCACTCCGAGGCGGCCCAGCGAGCCGTCCACGGCGGTGCGCAGGTGCTCCGGGCTGCAGTCGACATCGGGCTGGCCCCCGTCGTGGGTCACCATGGTGCCGTCATCGTCGAAGACGAAGCCCACCTTGGTCGCGATGCGCACCTGGTCGCGGACGGGGGCCAGTGCGGAGCCCACCAGCCGCTCGTTGTGGAACGGCCCATACGTCTCCGCCGTGTCGAACAGCGTCACCCCCAGTTCTACGGCTCGCGCGAGGGTGGCGCGGCTCGCCTCGTCGTCGCTCGGGCCGTACGTGGTGCTCATGCCCATTCAGCCGAAGCCGAGGGCGCTGACCGTCAGACCCTGACCGCCGAGTTCCACGCTCTTCATCGTTGTCACCTGTCCCATCCGGTGTGCTGGCAGTGGTCCCGCATTCGGTTCAGGACCCGCACCTGCAGAGTGGTTTTCAGGGACGTCCCCTGCCCCCAGGCAAGTCCCTGGGAGGACACACGGGTCCCGGTGGGCGGGAAGCCCTGGGCGGACATGCCCCCCGGGCGAGACGCGTGGAGCGACGGGAGGGCGATCCGGTGCCGGACGTCGGCCTGCACTCGTACCCTGTGCGCATGTCCAGATCACGGAGTGTTGCCTTCATGGGCCGCGCTCGTGAGCGGGTCGAGCTTGACGCCCTGCTTGCCGACGCCCGTCACGGGGCCGGTTCGGTCCTGGTCATCCGGGGCGAGGCAGGCATCGGCAAGACGGCCCTGATGCAGTACTGCGCACGCCAGGCGTTCGGGTTCCAGGTCCGGGAGGTCTCCGGCGTCGAGTCCGAGATGGAGCTGCCGTTCGCCGCGCTCCACCAGCTGTGCGCGCCGATGCTCGACCGGCTCGACGTCCTGCCGGCTCCCCAGCAGCAGGCGATCCAGGTGGCTTTCGGGCTGGCCGGCGGTAGTCCTCCGGATCCGTTCATCGTCGGCCTGGCGACGCTCGGCCTGCTGTCCGAGGTCGGGGCCGAGCAGCCGCTGGCCTGCCTCGTCGACGACGCCCAGTGGCTGGACAGCGTGTCCAAGCAGGTGCTCGGTTTCGTCGGCCGGAGGCTGAACGCCGAGTCCGTGCTGCTGCTGTTCGCCGTCCGGGGAGAGGCCGCAGACGCCGACGACCCGGGGTTCGCCGCGTTGCCGGTCCTGACGCTCGGCGGGCTGACCGACGAGGACGCCCGCGAGCTGCTCACCGCGACCGTTCCCGGGCGCCTGGAGAAACGGGTCCGCGACCGGCTGATCGCCGAGACCCGCGGGAACCCGCTGGCCCTGGTGGAGTTGGCGGGCGAGATGAGCCCGGAGGAGCTGGCCGGTGGCTTCGCCGGCCGGCCGTCCCTGACCGGCATGCTGCACGACCTCTACCTGCAGCGGATCGGGAGCCTGCCCGAGGCGGCCCGGCTGTTCCTGGTGCTGGCCGCGGCCGACCCGACCGCCGACCCCGCGCTCGTGTGGCGCGCGGCGCACGCTCTGGGGCTGGGACGCGACGAGGCGGCGGCCGCCGAGACCGAGCAGTTGCTCGTCATCGACTCACTGGTGCGCTTCCGGCATCCGCTGGTGCGCTCGGCGGCGTATGCGGCGGGCAGCGCGGAGCAGCGCCGTACCGTGCACCAGGCGCTCGCCGAGGCGACGGATGCGCAGGCCGATCCCGAACGCTGGCTGTCGCACCGGGCGGCGGCCGCCACCGCGCCGAACGAAGACATCGCTGTGGAGCTCGAGCGGGCGGCGGACCGGGCAGAGGCCCGCGGGGGCTTGTCGGCCGCTGCCGGCTTCCTGCAGCGGTCGGCCGCGCTCACCGAGCGCCCCGGCACGCGGGCGGACCGTACGCTGGCGGCCGCGTCGGCGCACCTGCAGGCTGGCTCGTTGCAGACCGCCGGCGCCCTGGTGGCCGAAGCAGAGGCGGATGCGGGCACCGATCTGCAGCGGGCCCTGGTGGCGCGGCTGCGGGGGCAGATCGGCTGGGCCTCCTCCCCCGGGCGGTCGGCCCCGGCCCAGCTGCTGCGGGTCGCGACGCAGCTCGACGGGCTCGACGCGGGTCTGGCGCGGGAGACCTACCTCGACGCCTGGGCCGCGGCCCTGGTAGCCGGCCGGTTCGCCGAGCCCGGTGGGCATCTTCCGGACGTGTCGCGGGCGACCCTGCAGTCGCGCGCCATGGCGGAGCCGTCGCCGGAGCCGGCGCATCTGCTGCTGCGCGGATTGGCGACCCTGATCGACGACGGGTCGGCCGCCGCGGCGCCGAGCCTGCGTCAGGCCGTCGACGCGTTCGTGCACGATCCCGATCCCGGCTGGTTCCAGAAGGGCGCCAACCTCGTCGCGACGGCCGCCGTCCTGCTGTGGGACTTCGACACCTTCGCCCTGCTGAGCGGCCGCTGGACGCAACACGCCCGCGCATCGGGCGCCCTGGCCCCGTTGGTCGGCTCCCTGGGCGTGCAGGAGCTGGTAACCACATGGCGCGGCGACCTGAAGGCGGCGGCAGCGCTGCGGGACGAGGGCGAGACGATCGCGGACGCTACCGGGACGAGGATGTTCCCGCTGGGGGCGGCGCTGCTCGCCGCCTACCGGGGCCGTGCGGACGAGGCCATGCCGCTGATCGAGGCGACCGCCACCGCCGCGGTCGAGCGCGGCGAGGGCATCTCCTCCCAGGCCGCGCACTGGACGGAAGCGGTCCTGCGCAACGGACTCGGCCAGTACACCGAGGCGATGGCGGCCGCGGAGCGGGCCGTCGACGAGACGTACCTGCCGCAGTTCACGTGGTGGGTGCTGCCCGAACTGGTCGAGGCAGCGGTCCGGGCCGGGAAGCGGGACGTCGCCGAGCGGGCGCTGCGGCGGCTGACCGGACACGCGGGCGATGCGGACTGGCCGGTGGGCATCGAGCTTCGATGCCGGGCCCTGCTCGGCGACGGTACCGAGGCTGAACGGCTGTACGCCGAGGCCATCGAGCGGCTCGACCGCACGCAGCTGCGCCCCGAGGCCGCCCGGGCACGGCTGCTGTACGGCGAGTGGCTGCGCCGCGAACAACGGCCCACCGACGCCCGCGACCAGCTCCGGGCGGCCCACGACCGGTTCTCCGCCATGGGTGCGGAGGCGTTCGCCGAGCGGGCCCGGCGGGAGCTGGCCGCCGCCGGCGAGAAGCTCCGCAGGCCGGAGTCGCAGGCCGCCACCGGGCTCACCTCGCAAGAGGAGCACATCGCGCGCCTGGCCCGGGACGGGCGCACCAACCCGGAGATCGGTGCCGAGCTGTTCATCAGCGCCCGGACCGTCGAATGGCACCTGCGAAAGATCTACATCAAACTCGGCATCACGTCGCGCCGGGCTCTGCGAGAGGCCCTTCCGGCCCTGGGGGACGGTTCCTCGACAGGGCCGCGCTAGGTCCGGCGCACGGGTCCCGGCGGGTCACCAAGTCTGGTCTGCTGCCCGGACGACGATCTCGTTCACCGCGACACGGCGGGGGCTGTAGACGATGAAGGCCACGCTGCGCGCGACGTCCTCCGGTGCCAGGCGCTCGGTCTTCCGGATCCGCGTCTCGACGCCGGGGCGCCGCTCCTCCCGCGTGCGCGAGGCATGTCCGGTGTCCACGGTGCCGGGTTCGACCACGCTGACCCTGATCCGCTGCAGCTGCAGCTCCTGCCGCAGGGACTCGGAGAAGGCCGCCACGCCGGCCTTGGTCATGGAGTAGACGGCCGTGCCGGCGCGGGCCACCCGGCCCGCGGTCGAGCTGATGTTGACGACGTCGGCCACGTGCCGCGGGTCCGAGGCGGCGGCTTTCGCCAGGTGCGGCTGTGCGGCCTGAGTGACGTAGAGCAGCCCCAACTGGTTGACCGCCACCATCCGCTCCCACTCGCCCGGCGGCGCGTCCTCGACGGGGCCGACGAGCATGACCCCGGCGTTGTTGACCACGGTGTCCAGCCGACCGAACCGGGCCACGGTCTTCTCGACCGCCCGAGCCGCCTGCCCGCGGTCGGTCACGTCCGCCTCGACGCACAGCGTGGGAGGGCGCAGGTCGAGCACCTGCCGCGCCACGGCTTCCAGGCGGTCCCGCCGCCGCGCCACCAGTGCGACCGCCGCGCCCTGCTGCGCGAGCGCGACGGCGGTCGCCGCGCCGATGCCGCTGCTGGCACCGGTGACCAGGGCCACGGTGCCGTCCAGTCGCTCCATGATTGCCTCTCCCCACACGTGCTCCGCCCGCGCTCCACCGCGGGCCGGGTGTCCCTCTGCGAGCATGGGCCCGGCCCGGCCCGGCGGGACCAGGGACGTCCCTGGTCCCGCACCCCGGTGAACGGCATGGCCTGGGCTCGGCGCGCGGGCTCGCCGCTTGGGTATCAGCCCACGGTGAGGGTGCCCTTCATGTTCGGGTGGATGGTGCAGATGTAGGAGTAGCTGCCGGGTGCGGACGGTGCGGTGAAGGTGGCGGTTGCGTCGCCTGCGATGCTGCCGGTGTCGAACGTCTTGTCCCCGGCGGTGACGGTGTGCGTGGCGGAGTCGCGGTTGACGACGGTGATCTTCGTTCCGGGGCGTACGCGAAGGTTCGCCGGGGTGAAGGCGAAGTTCTCGATCACGATGCGCGCAGCAGCGGGGCTGGCACTGGTCGCGGCGGGTGGGGCGCTGGTGGTGGTGGGGCCATTGCCGTTGCCGCCGTTCGAGCAGCTGACCAGGGCGAGCAGGGTGATGGCTCCCCCCAGGGCAACGGCGGTGCGGCCCCGGTGCAGTGGGGTGAATGTCATGGGGGCGGGCCTTTCGGGCGGGGACTGCGTGGTCAGGCTCGGCCGGTGGTCGGCGGTTGCATTCAGGTTCGCTCTCACTGACGGTGCTTGGGCGGGGCGTACCGCCGTCTGCTTCGTCTGCTCACCCACGGGGGCGTGTGTCCGGCTGTGGCGGGGGTTACTTGAGAGCGGTGGCGGTGCGGCGGAAGAGGATGGCTGCGGCGAGGGTGAGTCCGGTCAGCCAATGGAAGCCTTCCGCACGCAGGCCCGCGACGTCACCGAGGCACCTCTGCCGCAGGTCGCAGTCCTGGGCATCGACGAGACCCGGCGCGGACGGCCCCGCTGGGAACAGGATGCGGATACCGGCAAGTGGCGCCTGACCCGGGACCGGTGGCACACCGGCTTCGTCGACGCCCTCGGCCACGGCGGGCTGCTCGGACAGGTCGAGGGCCGCACCGTCGCCGACGTCCTGGCCTGGCTCGCCACCACCGACCTGGACTGGAGAAGGGGCATCGGCTACGTCGCCATCGACATGTCGGCCACCTACCGCGCCGCGATCCGTATCGGCCTGCCGCACGCCACTGTCGTGGTCGACCACTTCCACGTGGTCCAGCTCGCCAACAAGACGCTGTCCATGGTCAGGCGCCGCACCACCGCCGAGACCCGCGGCCGACGCGGACGGGCGAGCGATCCGGAGTGGAAGGCCAGACGGCGGCTTCTGCGCAACCGCGAGGACCTCACCGACGACCAGTTCGCCACGATGTGGAACACGCTCCTGGGCGAGGGGGAGATCGGGCAGACGCTGCTGACGGCCTGGATCGCCAAGGAGAACCTGCGCACCCTCCTCGCCCTGGCCCGCACCGGAGTCGACCGCCACCAAGTCGGCCACGCCCGCTGGAAGTTCCTCACCTGGTGCGCAGATTCCGGCATCCCCGAAGTCCGCCAGCTCGCCACCACCGTCGACCGCTGGTGGCCCGAGATCGGCGCGTTCATCGACACCGGTCACAGCAACGCCTAGAGCGAAGGGATCAACCGCGTGATCAAGCTCGTCGCCCGCAACGCGTTCGGGTTCCGCAACGCTGACAGTCAGCGTCTACGGACACGCTGTGTCACCACTCGCCGAGCCCGCGGACACCTCCGCACGGCTCAACTTTGAAGACCCTCTTTGACGCGGCCCGGACGTTCGGAACCGACATCCGCCTCGAGCCCGCGCCGGCGCCGGTCCCGAGCTGGTGGACGGGGCCGTCCTTCACGAGCGACGCCGAAGTGGCCGCCCTGCTCACCGCCAAGGCAGACGAAGGCCGACCGCTCAGCCCTCGCCGCGGCGCGGCAGGCTCAGGCGCTCGCGCAGTTCGGACCAGGCCGGAGCGAACATCTCGGCGAACACGGACCAGTCGCTGTCCCACGGGGTGGCGCTGGCGGCGATCTGTCGGATCCGCATGGAGTAGGGGATCCGCGTGTCCAACGGCTCGACGTGATCGACCTTGATCTCCTCGTCGACCATGCTGGCCCGCGGACCGATGGCACGGCGGACGCTATGTACTAGGCCGTGTTTTGGAAGTCGGCCGAGGACTTGACCGCCGCGCTCGCCGAGACCGAAGCGCGCCTCGCGGACCTGGCCACCACCCGAAAGGTCATCGTCGAACTCGCGCCGACCGGAGGCGGAGACGAGGCCGATCCGCCCGAGTCGACCACTGCCTACCAGACCATCCTGAACGCCTTCAACCAGCACCCTGACCAGGCATTCAGGGGCCGTGAACTGCACGATCTCCTCGGCCTGCCCACCGACGACCCGTGCATGAACGTCACCCGCAGTCGCCTCGGGCGCCTCACCCGTCAAGGCTTCCTTATCCAACCCGGACGAGGCATCTACCAGAAACGGACTTAACGCCCTCTGAATAGCTGTCCGTCACTTCCCCGCAGGAACAACCAGGCAGACCACCGACTTCGAGAACACGGCGTAGCCCGTCACGGCGCGGGCGGCCCGTCCGGCGTGGGCGGCCCGTCCGGCGTGGGCGGGGGGAGCGCCGCGCGGAGAATTGCCGCCGTGCCCGGATCGGCCGGGAAGAAGGTCTCGACGGCGATCTCGTCGAGGGTCACATCGCGCGGTGACCCGAATACCGTCGTGGTGTAGAGCAGGGCCAGCTCACCGTGTTCGGTGGACAGCCTCAGCGGCACGACCAGATCGTCCGCGCGTACGCCCCCGCCCGCCCGGCCCGCCCGCTCACGGACGTCCGCGGGGCTCGCCGCCTCGGAAAGGCCACCCGGCTCGAAGGGCTTCGCCGTGTCGGCGTCCGGGACGGGATAGCTCTCCAGCTCCGCCAGCAGTTCGGCCAGGCCGTCCGCCGAAGTCCGGTCCAGCTGCCGGCGGACCCGGCGCAGGACGTGTGCACGCCACTGCGCCAGGTTCCGGATCCGGTTGGCCATGCCGTCGGGGTGCAGGGTCGCCCGGAGCACGTTGAACGGCGCGCTGCCCAACGACACATCCGCGTCGCCGAGAAACACCCCCATGGCCCGGTTCGCCGCCAGCAGGTCCCAGCGCACGTTCACAGCGAGCGCGGGATTCGGCTCGTGGCCGGTCAGCACGGCCTCCACCGCCGCCCGCGCCGCGCCCAGGTCGGCGAACGCCCGCTCCGGATGGACCGGGGCGAAGCCCGCCGCCAGGTAAAAGGCGTTGCGTTCCCGCAGCGGCACATCGAGCTCGTCGCAGAGCCGCCGGATCATGTCCCGGCTCGGATTTGCCCGTCCCGTCTCGATGCAGCTCAGGTGCCGGGTGGACATCTCAGCGGCGAGCGACACGTCGAGCTGCGAACGGCGCCGCCGCCCGCGCCAGCGCCGTATGAGCGCCCCGACCGGCTCGGTGGTCGTCGTCATGCGCCCAGGGTGCCCGCCGCGCCGCGGCGACGGCAATGACCTCCGAGGTCATCGACACTCCACGACCGGCCGCCGCACAGTCGAAGGGCCGGCACGCCGTTCGTACTCGACTCACCACCCTGCTCGGCCAGTTGAAGGGACACCACCATGACCGAGACCACCGCACCCGACGAGACCTCAGGACACGCCGAGCCGCGCACCGACGCGTCCGGCACGGAGGCCGTCCTGGACCGTTACGTGCGGTTCTGGAACGCCAGCACCGAGGCCGAGCAGCGCAGCCTCGCCGCCGAGACCTTCGCCGACCGCGTCGAGTACCACGCCGAGATCGGAGTACTCACCGGCGCCCAGGCGTTGATGGACTTCCGCGACCAGTTCCTCGACCACATGGGCACCGCGTCCCTCCAACTCCGGGCCCGGCCCCGCTTCCACCACGACCGCGCCCGGCTCCAGTGGGAGATCGTCACCGGCGAGCCGGACGGGCACGGCGAGGGCAGGTCCTTCGCCACCGGCACCGACGTGCTCGTGCTGGACGGGAAGGGCCGCATCACCTCCGTCACCACCTTCCTCGACCGCGCCCCCGAGGGCTTCGACTCGGCCGCGCACCACTAGCTACTTGCCCCTGAAAAAGTGTTTGGGCTGGTGACGGGGCTGGCGCTGTAGGACGGCGCTGTGCCGCTGGCTGGCGGAGCATCTCCCTCACTGGCTGAGGACGGCCATCCGCTGGAGGTTGTAGGCGAAGATTCCCAGCCCGGCCCAGGTCTGGGCGCCGGCCAGGCGGCGCAGGCGGGTGCGACGGAATCCGAAGCTGCGCTTGAGGTGACTGATACGGGCCTCGACGCCGACTCTCCAGTTGCGCATCCGCCGAAATGGGCGAGTTTGCTCGTACTCGCGCCGTGCCTTTCCAGGCTTTCCAGCACGTTGCAGGCCGACCCGCTGGACACCGAGTTCGGCCAGGGCGAGATCGTTGGCCGCCGTGCCGAAACCTCGGTCCGCGACGACGTGTTGGGCGGGCGGCCCGTCAGTGACACGGCGCGCTCCACCGAGGGAACCAGTTGCGGCGCATCGGCCGGGTTTCCACGCTGGACCTGGTGGTCGACGATGTGGGGCATCGCCGGTTCCCACCAGATCCAGTTCCTCGACGCCCTGCACCGCGACCACGCCGAGATCGAAGACCGCATCCGCACCGGCAAGGCCATGGGCCTGCACAACCTGCCCTCACAGTCCTGGCAGATCAACACAGGCTGGATGCTCGCCGCGAACCTCGCGGCCGATCTCGACACCTGGCTCCGTCTGCTGACCTTGCACGACAGCGAGGACCTGACAGGCGCCGAGCCGGACACCATGCGCTTCCGCCTCTACCACCTCCCCGCCCGCCGCCGCTACCTGCGCATCGAACGGACCTGGCCTTGGGCATCGGCGTTCACCACCAGCTGGACGAGGCTCACGCAGCTACTGGCCGCCACTTGACCGCCGGCTCACGCCCCGACGAGGACCAGGAAGGAGGAGAACTCGCAGACCCCGGGCCCGTGGAACCCGGCGCACCCCGCGGCGTCACGCGACGGCCCGTCCTCCAGCGGCAGAGGACATTACGGGCGAACAGCTGCACCGATCAGCGACCGAAACCCGCTGACGAATCGAGGTTAGACGTGGCTAATACCACACATAGAGGTGGTATTTGAGCTTTCCGTCAGTGCCGTAGCCGTGCAGGCATGCGTAATCCTTTCCGGTCGCGTTCCCCGCTTCCAGGCACTCGCCGTAAGCCCAGTAGCTCCGGTAGAAGTGCCAGCTCGCCATGGGGGAAACGGCACCAGCGGCCCTGCTCGCAGTCGACGTGGTGCTGGATGCCGCGGTCTTTGCGACTGGTGCAGGCTGGTCAGCCTGAGCCGATAGGGCTGGGGCAACGACGGCGAGCACACCACCGAGGGTACTGAGGTTGAACTCGCGATAGCGGGTGGGTTGGTCAAGGTGGCTCGATGATCAGACCGGTCTCGGCGAGGCAGCCGTCGAGCAGGTGCGGGCGGTACTGGATCTTCTTCAGCTTGCGCTTCATGACGCGAACGAGGTGATCGAGGTTGGCGGCGGCGAGGTTCTCCAGCGACCGTTTGAGCAGCGACCACACCCCCTCGGTCGAGTTGAGGTCGGGAGCGTAGGGGGCAGCTGGAACACGCTGAGCCACTCCTTGTTCTCCGCGATGAAGTCCGCAAGCTCGCCGGTCAGATGGACATTCAGGTTGTCCCACACCCACACGATCGGCGTGCCGAGCTGGTGGTGCGCGAGCACGATCAGGTCGCGGTAGTCCCGCCAGGCAAAGCTCTTCCGCTCGCCCTTGCGCCCGCGCCACACATGCAGCCGGTAGAACAAGTGCGACCGCGCACCGGGCTTGAAGCACACGACGCCGGCCACGGAGACCCGGCCCCGATTGCTGCCGCGTACCCGCATCACCGGGGTCTGGCCGCGCGGTGCCCAGGTACGTCCCTTCGGCGGCCTCAGTCCCTGGCCCGCTTCGTCCTCGAAGCAGACGCAGGCGCCCAGGTCCGCCGCGGTGCTTTTACCCGCGGCCACGCCTCGTCCTTCCACACCTCGACCGCCTCGTCGTCCCGTTCGATCGCCCGGTGAGCGGGCACCTGCGCGGACCATCCGTGCCGCCGGAGCAGTTTCCACACGCCCTGCACGGTGTAGCCGACGTGGAACATCCGCCCGATCAGCGTCTTGATCCGCACCAGCGTCCAGCCCTGGCCCTCGTCCCAGCCGTGCGCCAGCGGTCCCCGTGCCAGCTCCCGCTCCAAACGCTCCCACTGCCGGGGGGAGAGCCGCTCCACCGACATCGGCCCCTTGGACCGCAGGGCGTCCAGGCCTCCCTCGCGCCAGGCCTGACGCCACTTCTCGACCTGCCGCTTGCCCACCCGTAACTCGGCAGCGATCTCAGCGGTCTTCTCACCCCGCCCGAACCGCGCACCGGCCTCCAACCGCACCCGTTCCCGGGCCTGTTGCCCCTTGGACGTGAGCCCGCCTCCCTGCGCGTATCTCATGCACACGGCATACCGCAGGGATCACAAGCCGTCACGACCAGCCGCTATCGCGAGTTCAACCTCAGTACCCATCGGGTGGCCATGTCATGCCGGACGGAACCGGACAGAAGTGGTTCCGGCTTCGGCTCCCGAAGTCTTGACGATCGTCTTGCCGCCTCATAGCTTCACGACTTGCACAAAGGCTCAGGCAAAGTCCGTCCACCTCCCTGCCGTTGGCCCTGACCCCACCAGGTCACGCGGTGCGTCTCGGCATGAGTTCCGCATGCCGCTCGTCAGGTCGCCAGGCCCAGCACGACGGGACCGGCGCCACGTCCTTCAATCAGGAGCCAATCCATGGGCATCGTGACTGATGCACGTACCAGACGCAGGAACCTCGCCGTGGCGCTCAGTGCCGCCGCGGCGCTGCTCGGACAGGGTGCGCCCGCCCTGGCCGCCCCACCCTCCGCAGCCGAGGCGCCGGCCTATCTCGACGCCGACGCACCGGTCGCCCAGCGGGTGGCCGATCTGCTTGGCCGGATGACTCTCGAAGAGAAGATCGGCCAGATGACCCAGGCCGAGCGCGGCGCGGTCGCCGACGATCCCTCCAAGATCAAGACGCAGATGCTCGGGTCCGTTCTCTCCGGCGGCGGGTCGACCCCGGCCCAGAACACCCCCGCCGCCTGGGTCGAGATGGTCAACACCTTCCAAGCGCAGGCCCTGCAGACCAGGCTGAAGATCCCGCTGATCTACGGCATCGACGCCGTCCACGGCCACGGCAACGTCCGCGGCGCGACCGTCTTCCCGCACAACGTCGGCCTCGGCGCCACCCGCTCACCAGGCCTGGTGAAGCAGGTCGGCCGGGCCACCGCCGCCGAGGTGCGCGCGACCGGTATCCCGTGGAGCTTCTCGCCCTGTCTGTGTGTGTCCCGCGACGAGCGCTGGGGGCGCAGCTACGAGAGCTTCGGCGAGGACCCGGCACTGGTCTCGCAGATGTCCACGGTCATCGACGGCTATCAGGGGCCTGCCGGGAACGGCAAGGACCGGACCTTCAAGTCCGACCGCGTCCTGGCCACGGCCAAGCACTTCGCCGGCGACGGCGGCACCACGTACAACACCGCGATCGCCCAGGCGAACGTGGGCAAGCCGTGGTGGGAGAAGAAGTACACTATCGACCAGGGCGTCACCGAGATGAGCCGCGCCGACTTCACGCGCCTGGCCCTCGCCCCGTTCGGCCCCGCGGTCAACGCGCACGACGTGGGCAGCGTCATGCCTTCCTACTCCAGCGTCGACTTCACCGACGACGGCCTCGGCAACCCGGTGAAGATGCATGCCAACAAGGAGCTGCTGACCGGCACCCTCAAGGGCGACCTCGGCTTCGACGGTTTCGTCATCTCCGACTGGGAGGGCATCCACCAGATCCCCGACCCGGCCGCCCCCGGCAACGGCGGGCTCACCCCTTACAAGGTGCGGACCGGCGTCAACGCCGGCAACGACATGCTCATGGAGCCCTACAGCGCGCAGCAGTTCGAGGATCTGCTGCTCGCCGAGGTCAAGGCGGGTCGCGTCGCACAGTCGCGAATCGATGACGCCGTGAGCCGCATCCTGACCAAGAAGTTCGAGCTCGGGCTCTTCGAGCACCCCTACGCCACGCTCGACGACGTCGACCAGGTGGGCAGCGCGGAGCACCGCGCCGTCGCCCGCGAGGCGGTCGCCAAGTCGCAGGTACTGCTGAAGAACGCGGGGAACGCGCTTCCGCTCAGCTCCAAGTCCAAGGTGTACGTGGCCGGGCGCAACGCCGACAACATCGGCAACCAGGCTGGTGGCTGGACCATCACCTGGCAGGGCGAGTCCGGCGACAACATCCCGGGCACCACCATCCTGAAGGGCATCCGCGAGGTCGCCCCGAACGCGGACGTCACCTTCAGCGCGGACGCCTCCGCGCCGGTCGGCGACGCCAAGGTCGGCATCGCGGTGGTCGGTGAGACGCCGTACTCCGAGGGTTACGGCGATGTGGGCGGCCCGGAGTGCGGCTGGTGCACCGTCCCGCAGCACGAGGAGAAGTCGCTCAACCTGAACGCCGATGACCAGAAGGTGGTCGACAAGGTCTGCGCCGAGGTCGAGACCTGCGTGGTGCTGGTCGTCTCCGGCCGCCCGCAGATCGTCGCCGACCCCAACGGTCGGATCGACGCGCTGGTCGCGTCGTGGCTGCCCGGCAGCGAGGGGGCGGGCGTGGCCGACGTGCTGTTCGGTCGTCAGGGCTTCAGCGGGCGGCTGCCCGTGACCTGGCCGGCCAGCGCGGCCCAGGAACCGATCAACGTGGGCGACGCCGACTACCACCCGGCGTACCCCTTCGGCTGGGGCCTGCGCACCGGCGACGACTCGGATTCCTCCGACCTCGCCCAGGCCCTGGACCGGGCGCAGTCCGCGGTCGCCGCAGGCCGGGCACCGGCCGACTGGGCCGCGCTCATCGCCGACGCCGAACAGGCCCGCCTGACCGGCGACACGGCCAAGGCCCGCAACCTGCTCAACCAGGTCGCACGGTAACGAATCCAACCGGCCGGCCCACCTCCAGGGTGGGCCGGCCGCGGCGCGTCAAACTTCACGAAACCCCAAGGGCCTCTCGCCTGGTGAGTACGTGGGCGACCTCAGGGCCACTGACACTGATGCCTGCGACGATCTACAAGCTGCACGCCGAACTCGCCGCCCGAAGAGAGATGCGTGCCCGACGTCACTCTTCCTGCCCGTGGCCAATACGGCGAATGTCTGATCCGGAACAGACATCTATTTTATGCGCCTTCTTCCCGATAGCTCACGCGGCTCCTAAAATCCATCCATAGACTCGTGCTTGACGGGGGACGCCATGGGGTCAGGTGGCAGCGTGGCCGGGCCGCGGCTAGTGATCACGGATCCGGCTCAGTTTCGGAACACCGCATTTGTATTGACAGGCGGCCGCCAGGTTGTCGGACGCGCGCCTGGCTGCGATCTGCGCCTGGAGCATCCGCATGTGAGTGGCCGTCATGCCGAGCTGAGCAGGTCCGGCGTGCAAGTCCTCATTGAGGATCTGTCCTCCACCAACGGGACGTATGTCAATGGCAGCCCGGTGCGGGGGCCTCAGCTGCTGCGTTCGGGGGACACCATCTGCTTCGGCGATGTCCGCGCCCGCTTCGACGATCTGGCGCAATCCGTCACGCAGACGGCGCAGGCACCTGCCTTCAACGTCAGGTCCCAGCAGGCCGGAAGCATCAACAACGTGGGGCGGGACCAGTACATCCAGGAGGCGCAGCAAAGCTTCCTGAAGGAAGTGGCGGCCACCCGTAGCAGGGGGCGGCGGCTCATTCTCGTGGGTTTCGTGCTCACTGTCGGCGGCTTTGCGCTCTTCGCCTGGGGCGTCCTGCGCTTCATGGGCATGGTCGGCAGAGGCCTCCAGCAATCGGTTGATTCGACTGATCCCTCCTCCGTTCCTTCATTCGATGACCTCGGAACGGTGTGGGGTGACCAGATCGGTGGGGTTCCGGTCTTCCTGTTCGGCTGGGTGGCCGGGGCCGTCGGCGGCATCCTGATGATCGTCGGGCTGGTGCTGCATGTAATTGCCGCCGCCCGCCGTCGTGCCTACGAGCGCATGACCTTCTACTCCTGACAGAGGCTGGCCATGACCTTCAACATCGGCAGTCAGCAGGGCAATATCAACAACATTGCGGGTGACCAGACCATTTACGGCGGTCAGCACGGCACCTTCCACGGCGCGCCTCAGGATCCCGGTGAACTGGTCGTCCGCCTTCGCGAGGCACTCGACCGCACCGCCCTGCCGCCCGATGTCGCAGCCGAGGTGCGTGATGAGGTCGCAGGCCTGAACGCCGCTGTCACCAGCCCCACTCCGGACCGCCCCCACGCCGCCGATCGGCTCGCCCGCATCACCCGCATCCTGGCCTCGGCCGGCGCCCTGACGGCCGCGGCGGGGCCGGTCGCGGGAGCTCTTGTCGCGCTCGCCCAGTGGCTGGGGTCTTTGGGCGAGCCGGTCCTGCAGGCGCTCGGTCGGTGACTCCCAACCAAGGTCCGGCCCTGGTAGAGGATCGCGTTCACGATCTCCCGCATCGCGTGGGGGCGAGAGGGTGGGGCTTCTTTCCGGCTCTTCGCTCGTTTCTGTGGGTGAGGTGATCGGTCAGCTGCGTCCGGGGAGTGGGCGGGCGTAACCGGCAAGGCAGAGCAGGATCATGGCCCGGAGGGCCTCGACGCTGCGGAAGCCGTAGGACCGCCGGATGAGAAGGCGGATCTTCGTGTTCAGCGATTCCACACGGGCGTTGGTCAGCCGGTATGCCAGCGCGTTGGCGATATCCGTGCGGTGGGCGCGGATGGTGCGGGCGAGCTTGACGAACGGCTTGAGTCTGCTGCGGCAGGCCCAGGCCAGCCAGGCGTCCAGCAACCGCGTCCGCTCCGGGCCACCCGGCGCGAACACCTTCCGCAGCTGCTCCTTGAGCAGGTAGGCCCGGTACAGCGGCTTGTTGACGGTCTAGTAATCGAGAGCTACGCCAACCCGTACGCCAACGGCAACGCGCAACGGCGGCCAACCGAGATCATCCATGGCCCTTATGATCAGGCCCTACCCCGCCAGGACGCGGCCTGAAAAGCGGAAGGTCGCCGGTTCGACGCTGGCCCCCGCCGCAGCCGCCCGTCAGGGCAAACAGCCCCTCCGGGATCTTCCGGAGGGGCTGTTTTCGTGTCGGTGGCGTCCGGTCCGGTGGCGTCCGGTGCGTGCTCTCGGCGTGTCGGCCGGGAGTCCTCGTAGTGGATGTGCGTGGGCTTTCGGCCAACCGCTACTCGCCCCCTTCTGCCCCACCGGCGGGCGCGGCGTTGGTAGCGGCCACCGCACGGCGCAGGGCCCGCGCAATCTTCACGGCGTCGCCGACGGCCCAGACGTGGATGAAGAACATGCGGGGCGTGTCGACCAGGCCATGGTTGTGCAACTCGACGATCCCGATTCCGCCGCGCTGGAGCGCGTCCAGCACGTCCTGCGCCTCCCCGGCCAGCACGGCGAAATCCCCGCTGACCGCGGCACGGCCTCCTCCCACCGGCTGGAAGCTGAGGGCCGTGGTCGCCCCGGAACCGGGCGGCAGGATGTAGCTGCCGTCGGTGATCGTCTCGCGGCGCCGGAAGACGGACTTGTAGACGCTGCCATAGACGGTGCCTGCGGTGCCCAGGGCGGCGTCGATGCCCGCTGTGTCCAGCTTCAGCTTCTGTGGAGGAGTCGTCGAGGACTTGGCGGGCGGCGTGCCTGTGCAGGCGAACGCGGCGCGCAGGCCGCGGGCCAGGGTCAGGGCATCCGGACCGTGCCCGTGCGTATGGATCCACACGAGACGGGGAGTGTGAGCGAGCAGGTGGTTGTGAATAGCCGTCTGCTCGATGCCGTGTGACTGCAGTGCGCCGGTCACACGGTGCAGCTCCGTCTCGGTGACGGCCAGTTCTCCCATGGTCATGATGGTGTTGTCGGCATAGCGGATGAAGGACACGTGCGAGCCGACGGCGAGTTGCGGCGACACAATGACGCCGTGGGAGACGACACGCAGGTCGGTGCGGGGGAAAGCCGTCCGGTAGATCAGTCTGCCCAGCATGCTTCCCTCGCGGCCCAGCTCCGCCGCGACGTGAACCCAGTCCTTCGCCGTACTCTCGGCCGGACGCACCAACGCGCCGGCATCCCGGCCGGCTCTGCCGTCAGCGCCTGCGCGCTCACCGCCGCGGGCGTGATCCGTGCCGCCGTGCGCCCCTTCGCGAGAGGCGCCCGGCTCGGCGCCGACAGCCCGTCCCGGCAGTGCCGCGAATGCCGATCCCAGCGCAGCCGTGGTCAGGACGCGGCGTCGTGATGCCCCTGCACCTGTTCCGGCCGGCACCGGCCTCGCTTCAGTAGCCATGTATTCGCCATCCCAACCACATTGGGGAGGGGCCCGCCGGATCCTCTCGACGAGCCACTCACGCGACCTGTGTTCCAGCGGTCTCCCTGCCCTGGACCGGGATCAACAGGCACAGCGTGACGGCTTAAACCGCCCGTAACCCTCTATTACGCCAAAAGTGGCATGTCGCTGCATCACACAACGTGGAGCCCGATCCCACCGAAAACGCTGTGCACGTACATCTCGACGAAATCGAACAGGGCTATGCCAACCCGTACGCCAACAGCAGCGCACAAGCACGGCCACCAGAGATCACCTACTCGCTCTGGATCAGGCCCGGCCTCGCCAGGGCACGGCCTGAAAACGAAAGGTCGTCCGAACGGCAGTCTTGCCGGCCTGCCTAGCGTCCGCCCCGTCCGGTAGGTGACGACTTCACGAGCGAAGCTGCAGTTCCAGGGCCTGTTGCGTGACATCAGCCAGGACTGCGCCACGAAAGCCAATCTTGGCGGCTTTTCGGGTGCATGGCTGTCGGATGCATACGATGATAAGCAGCCACTGAAGGCGGGTACGGCATTCTGCGTAATGACCGACAAGGGGAATATCGTCAATGCCAAAGTAGTACGATTGATTAGGAACGATTCCTCGCATGCGCCCGACGTGATCGAATTCACGGTAACCATGTGGAAGCCGGAGTGATTTGCGCAGCGTCTGGTGCCCGCCCGTTGCTGGAAGACGCCTCGGGCGGGCGACGCGCGAGACTGGGCGTTGGCTGGGCCGGTCTTCGGCTTGTAGCCGACCGGCGTCCACACCTTCGCGTCGGAGACGCCGGTGATGGTGGCCAGTTCAGACGCGGCAGCCGGGTAGCCGAGCGGTCCTGCATGTACGTCGGGTCGTAGTCGCGGACCCAGCGGGCCGCGATCCCATCCCCTCGAAGCTCGTGGTCGCGCCACGTCCTCGCTGCTGAGGGGAGTTATTGGGCTCCCCCTAACGATTTGAGTCCGATGTCAGTCATTCGGTACTTGGCGACGGTGGTCGTGATCGACTGGCCCGCATGGATGCGGTGTTGGGTTCGCTCATTGCGGTGGTCGGGACACTGCTTGGTTCAGTGGCCACGTACGTGTTCCAGCGTCGAGGAGTCGAGATCGCGGAGAACCGTGCACAACGGGAGCTTCGCCGACGAGAGCGCCTGGAAGTCTTCGCAGAATTCGCTGGGGCCGCGATGGATCTCCGTCGCGCTGCGTACGACCGCTGGCATCGTGAACGCGACTCGCCCGCATCGGATGCCTTCATCCTCGCCAGGGACGAGTACTACAAGATCTACGCCGCGGCGAGAAATTTTGAGCTGAGGCTGCGGCTTGTGGCGGATGATCAGGAACTCGCCGAACTTGCACATGAGGCGATCGAGCGTGCCGGCGATATCAAGGATTCTGCAAGCGAGGGTGAGCGAGCGACAGCCGGTGACCTGGCGAAGCAAGCCCTCGACAAGTACATACGTGCAGCATCAGCGAGGCTCAGCCCGGATCCACCGGCTTGACGCCTGTGGGTCGTTCTTCCGGAAACGAAGAAGTGCCTTGCGACCTGCGACGATGGGGTTTCTCTAGGACCACATCAGGCACGATCGGCAAGGCACTTTCGAGATGCAATCTTCCCATGCGCGACGGCTGTCTCATCCGCGTTCGATGACCCGAACTTGATCGCGTACGGCGGGCTGGAGCCGGTGGTGCGGCTGGCCGAGCGGTGTGGTCTGCCAGCTCTGGCGGACGAGCTCATCAGGCTGCCCGCATCGAAGGACGGCACCGGCGCCTTCCCAGCGGCGAAACTGATGTCGCTGGTGGGTGGCATGGCCGCGGGCGCCGACAGCATCGATGACATGGACCGCCTGCGGCATGGCGCGATGGGCCGCCTGTTCGCCGGGGTCCGGGGCGGTGTGACGCGACAGGCGCATGGCCAGTGCCGTCAGCAGACGCTCACCCGCCCGGCCTGCTAACTCCTTCACCACAGCCCTGACTTGCCTGGTCAGTCGCGCGGTGCGGCGTTGGTATCGCTCCAGCACTCCGGGCACTTGTTCGCGGAAGGTGTGGCGGCAGCCGCGCGTGGGACACACCAGGCGCCGCACCCGCACACGAACCACCACTCGCCGCCCGTCCACCGACACATCAGCCACCGTCCGCAGGTGATAGCCGTGCACACGCCCGGACGCCACCCCGCAGCCCGGGCACGGCACTGGGTCCTGCGGTGTCCGCGCCCGCACGAGAATCAACTCGCCCTCGTCGGCCACACCCTCGATGAGCAGCGGGGACAGGCCCGAAAACACCACATCTACAAGCTCGTTGACGTCACGCACACCATGCCAACGGCCCTGAGCAGGTGGCCGGCCAGTGTTCTGAGTCCAGCGGCATTCGCCTCGATCACGACGTCGGCACCAACGCTCCGGACCGCGATGTGCGCATCGCCTCCCCAGGTGAAGACCTGGGCGACACCATCGGTCACGACCGTAACCTCGGCGCTCACGTGCGGGGTGCTGTTGGCTTCGGAAGTCATGGCTAACATCATGCGGGTTTGGCGCACACGACTCCGGAGGGCATCCCTAGCCCCCCGTGCAACGCCTCTGACCAGGCCATACGCCGAGAGGAATCGGCCCTGCGCCTGATCTCTATCGCATACCGTGCGCAGGCCCTCCCGATGTGCGGGACCAACAGTCCTGTCCGTCATGTGCCGGCCGACGGAGTGCACCCGCAGCCGGTGAGCGTACTCATGCGAACCAGACCGGACGCTGGCGAATGAGACGGAAACTGAGCCCCGAAAGCGTCAGGAGCGCCGACGACCCGACGCTCGCGGAACACGAGCGTGTCGTACGCGCGATACTGCGCCGCAAGGCCGACCGCGCTGCGGAAGTCATGGCGGAGCACCTCACCCGCGGCCGTCAGCGCCAGCTCGGCCAGGCCCCCCCGAGAGCTGACCGCGGGGCGGCGGTCCGGAACCTCCGTCCAAACCCTCGTATTCCCACGCAATCCCGTGACGTTCTTCACGCGGCTTGTTTATTGTTCAACTACCCCGTTGCGGATTAACGTCCGGAATGTCCTCGTTGAACCAGCCGTACGTCAGACGGACAGTCAACAGGTCAGGGATCGCCAGAGGAGAAATGACCATGAACAAGCTCATGCGCCGCATCGCGACAGTAGTCGCTTCGGCGGTCATCGCTGGAGGAGCCGTTCTGGCGGCCGGGGGCTCCGCCTCCGCGGCCACCCCCACGCACAGCCCGCACCCGCGCCCCGCCGCGGTCGTGTACCGCCACGACCTGTGGATCGCCGACCAGTTGGCCGCGTTCGGGCTCGAGCACAGTCACGAGGGCTGGGTGAAGAGCGAATCGGATCACCGCTACTACCCGTGGGTCGCCGACCAGGTGGCGATATTCGTCTACCAGGTGCACTGAAGGGACGAACGGCCGTGAGAGCCCTGAGCAGAGTGGTCAGCCACGAGCTGCAGGTGCGGCTTGCCGTGTCGGAGGAATCCATGCTGTCCCTGCACATGCAGCTGTCCTACGAGTCCGCCGACCCCTACGCGGTCCATGCCCTCTTCCTGCTCGATGATCATGAGCCGGTGGAGTGGGTCTTCGCCCGCGAGCTGCTCGCGCAGGGGCTGCACCGGCCGACCGGCCCCGGCGACGTCCACGTATGGCCGCTGCGAGGCCGCGACCAGTACGAACTGTGCATCGCCCTCGCCTCCCCGGCGGGCAACGCCCTGCTGATCGCCCCGGCGCGCGAGGTCGCGTCGTTCCTGCAGCGGACCGATGCGCTCGTACCGCCGGGCACCGAGGCCGCTCACCTGGACCTGGACACCCAACTGGCGCGCATCCTCGCGCACTGACCACGCGGCCGGCAGGACGTCGCCGGTCGGAGGGTCCTCGACTACGCCACCGTCCAACCGGGGATGGCCGAGGCACTGCGCGCCGTCGTCGACTCCGGCGTCAGTCCCTGCGTCAGCCGCGAGCTGATGACGACCGCCCTCACCTCGCTCCTGGACACCGCGGCCGCCAAAGGCACCATCCGGTCGGACATCGGCGCGCCCGACCTGTTCGCTGCCCTGACCGGCGTCGCCCTCGCCGCCGGAAAGCCCGGACAACGCGAGCAGGCCGAACGCCTCCTCGACCTCATCCTGGGCGGTTGCGCTGCGGCACAGCAGTGAGGGGCCGGCCGACGGGGTGGGTCCCCGGGCCAGCCGGGCCCTCTGTCCTGCGTGCCGTCAGGTCCGTGCCGGACTCACGGGTAGCTGACCAGGTAGGCCACGTTGCTGCTGGGGGTGACCTGGTTGCCGGTGCCGTCGATGATGTGGTTGATGGTGCCGGCGCCGCCCAGGACCGTGGTGACCATGCTGTGGAACTTCACCGTGGACGTGGTGGGCACCTCGATGGCATGGCCGAGCACCACGGAGGGGTTGTCGCGGAGATAGGCGTAGACGCCCACACCCCATGCCTCGTGGGAGGTCACCGAGTTGGCGACCTTGTACGAGGCGTAGCCGAGGTCGCCTCCACTGGTGGTCCAACTGGACTGGTCGGGCACGTCGTAGGGGGTCTCGCTCTGGTAGAAGTAGGTGCGGCCGCCGTTGCCGTTCCAGGTGGTCTGGTACTTCTGGTAGTGCTCGACCGCCAGGCCGTACATGGTGACGTTGTTGCCGTTGACGATCAGTCCGTTGACGGCCGGGTTGGTCGTCCAGCCGACGCCGTTGGTGTGGTCCGCCCGCCACAGCCACAGGTCGTCGCCGATGACGTCGTTGCTGTTGATGACCAGTGACTGGGTGGCCTTGCCGGCGACGTCGCCGCCGATGCGGAAGAACACGTCGTGCAGCACGATCGGGTTGGCGCTGTGCCCGGCGCTCGAACCGGCCGGGCCGACCTGCATCAGCACGTTCGAGTTGGTGGTGTTCGCACTGATCAGCAGCCCGGCGATGTCGATGCCGTCGACATCGGCAGTGGTGATCGCGGTGACGCCGTTGTCCGGCACGAGGGTGGCCAGGCCCAGTCCCAGGACCACCGTGTCGGGGCGGGTGATGTTCAGCGGGGCGGACAGGTGGTAGACGCCCGGGGTGACGATCAGGTTCTGGCCCGCGGCGAGCGCGTTGTTGATCGTCGTGGCGGTGTCACCGGGCTTGACGATGTAGAACTGGCTGATCGGCAGCGAGGTGCCCGGAGCAGTGCCGTTGATCCAGTCCGGCCCCTGCACATTGGTGCGCACCGACGGGACGAACACCTGCCAGTTTCCTGAGCCGTCGACGTAGATGAACGGCTTCTCGCGCATCACCGGGCTCTGGGCGACGGTGGTGTACTGCGGGTTGGGGAAGCTGGTCGCCGGGGCGCCGGTGTCGCCGACGAACACCATGTTCCAGTTGCGCCCGGTCCAGCCGCCGTCCATGGCGGTGTTCTGGGTGAGGAACTGCTGCTGGGTCCCGGAGTTGATCTGGCCGGAGACCCGGGAGTTGCCGATGTAGCCGCCGCTGGACCAGTTGGTGATGGTGCCGTGGGTGTCGTCCCACAGCTTCATGCTGCCGTGCACATCCATCCGCCGGAACGGGTCGGCCTGCGATACGGCCCACATGGTGCTGCCCGAGCTGGGGCTCACGGACATGTTCTCGACGTCGCGCCAGAAGTTCTGGGTGGCGTTGCCGTCGCTGGTGTGACCCTCGACGTGCACGCCGCCGCCGGTGATCGACACCTGGTCCGGTGACAGGCCCAGCCCGGAGACCTGGGTGTAGTAGCCGACGGGGATGTCGACGTTGTACGTGCCGGGAGTGAACAGCAGGGCGTTGCGCTGGGTGCCGAACTCGTTGGTCTGCTGGGTGCTGTAGACCGAGTTGATCTTCGACTGGATGGTGGACATTGGCATCGACGGGTCGAACACCGTCACGTTGGGGCCGAAGTCCGGGGTGTTGGCCGGCGGGGTGATGCCGCCGGAGATCGTGAACGACTGGGCGCCCGTGCCGTTGCAGGTGTACTGCTGCAACTGGACGCTGTCGGCGGTGGACGCCGACGGCACATCGAGACACTTGCCGCTGTTGCGGTTGACGAAGTGGTAGGTGCCGGAGGCCTCGGCGACCGGCAGCCACTGCTGGTTGGCACCGCCGCCGTAGAGCCACAGCTGGGTCAGCGCACCGTCGGCGGTGGAGACGTCGGTCTCGTCCCAGACCTGATTCGGCGCGGAGGCCACGCCGATGCGGTAGTAGCCACTGTCGGTCGCGGTGAACTGCCAGGACTGGGCGCCGGTGCCGTTGCAGGTGTACTGCTGCACGGCGGTGCCGTTGGCGGTGGCCGCGGCACGCGCGTCCACGCACTTGCCGCTGTTGGCATTGACGACGGTCGTGGGAGCGGTGGGGATGGGCGCGGCGCCGGCAGCGGGGGCGGAGACCAGCGCGATACCGGCGGCGGTCGGCAGCAGAAGGGCGGTCGTGAAGGCGGCTGTGCGTCTGCGGTGACGGATGGCTCTTACGAGCCCGGCGAGAGAGTTGGTCACGCGTGTCTCCTCGGTCGCGGAGGTGGGGCGCGATGCGGATCGGACGCTAAGCGCCGCCCGACGGGCCGTCAATACTCATCAAAAAATAAGCCGTGAACTAAGCCCTCAGAGAAGGGAGATGAGCGGGAACGGCCCTGATGTCGAGGAGACCTCGTCGACGAGGTTCACGACGGGCACGGTGCCGGCCGCACCGGCTGCGAGACGACGCGCTTCGCTACGGATTCGTATCGGCCGGCGGCGGGGAGTGGTTCTCCCGCACGCTCCGGTCCTTGCCGATCGGAGCGCGGGTGTTCACCCACATCCCCAAGGTGGGATACGTGGGCGTCGGCACCGTCTCCGGCGAGCCGCAACCGTTCGAGGACGCCGTTCTCACCATTGACGGTCACAGCCGACCGATGGCTGACCTGCCCCTGAAAGGGACCTACCGACCCACCGCAGCCGGCGCAGAGGTGGACGGTCAAGATCGCCGTGAGTGGATCGTCCCGGTCACGTGGGAACAAGCTGCGCCCCGCGAGCGAGCGTTGTGGCGCCCGGGCTTCTTCGCCAACCAAAACTCGGCCTGCAAGCTCCGTGCCCGTTTCACCGGGTTCCTCCGAGGGTGCCCCGGCCTTCGGGCCGGGGAGGAATCGGACTCCTGTGGAGCAGGGCAGGGATAGTCGGATCGCCGTCTGGGCGATCCGGTGTCCACCCCGCACGGCGGTGCTGTCGCCCACAATGATCAAGAACTCTCACCTGTCAGTCCTCCCGGGTAGGTTCGGATGCATGACGACAGAAGCGACCACGAAGGACACCGGGCATGCCCGGTACACCTTCCGTGTGCGCCTGTCGAACACGGCCAGGCGCCGGCTCGAAGCCGAGTGGGATCGCTGCCGCTGGATCTGGAACGAATGCGTGGCCAAGTCCAAGCAGGTCCACGTGCAGAGCACAGCGGGC
>NZ_JBIAQV010000056.1:0-27757 GCF_042889305.1 Streptomyces sp. NPDC002619
GACCGCCGCGATCTGGCACAACGACGCCACCGGACAAACCGTCCTACGCTCACTGATCGCCTACGATCACTGACCCCTTGGACTAGATCATCTAGTCAGCGACCTGCGACGTCTCGCTGGCCGAGGTTTCTGACGCAGTGCCAGATATGGGCTGTCCCGAGCGCCCGCGCTGCCGGTGTCCCGCAAGACTTCGGCAGGGCGGGCTTCTGGCTGTTCCGGTTGGAGGGCCCGTCGCACTGGAGGCTTGCGGGCCTCTGGCGCGACGGGAGTTCAGTCGCCTTCCAGGCGATGAGCGGTGCGCTCGCGCAGGAGCAGCCACGGCTCGGCGCGGTTCTCGCTCCCGGATCGGGCACCGGCGTCCTGGAACAGCGCCGCATCGGCCGCCCGGCCCGCCCCGCGCCGGGCGGGGCCTTCCTCGGGGATCGACCTGGTCATGGCCTTCCAGGCCCTGTCTGCCTGCTGTGCGCCGGGCATTGGACCTCCCTCGCCTAATAGGGTCATCGGGTGAAGTGCAGGCACACGTGTGTGCGGCCGCGGTACGGGTTGACCGTCCACTCGAAGGGCATCCGAGAGGCGCCCGGCACCCGGTTGATGATCGAACGGGCCCGGATCTCGTGAAACGTGATCCCGCGGAACTCGGGCGTGTCGAACGTCCGCGTGGTCACCGCGTCCGCGCCGAACAGCGCGGCATCGGCCCGGCTGTGCTCGGACTCCACTGTGAGGTTCTCCCAGCGCATGACGCCTCCTAGGTAGCGCTGGACACAGAATAGAACATCTGTTCGCATGATCGTGCGATGTTCGTTTTCGATCACCTCGGGCACCCCGATTTGGGCGGCCGGGGACCGGGGTGGTTGGCTTGGTCCAAGCCCGAGAACCCATGTCCTGGAGGAACGCAATGGCGCAGGTCGAGGCCACTACCGAGCGGGTCGTCGCCGCGGACCCGGAGACGGTGTTCGACGCGATCGCCGACTACAGCGGCACACGCGCGAATCTGCTGCCCGAGCAGTTCAGCGAGTACGAGGTGCGCGAGGGCGGCGACGGCGAGGGCACCCTCGTCCACTGGAAGCTCCAGGCCACCAGCAAGCGGGTCCGCGACTGCCTCCTCGAGGTCAGCGAGCCGAGCGACGGCGAGCTGGTCGAGAAGGACCGCAACTCCTCCATGGTCACCACCTGGCGCGTCACCCCGGCCGGCGAGGGCAAGTCCCGGGTCGTCGTGACCACGACGTGGACCGGCGCCGGCGGCATTGGCGGCTTCTTCGAGAAGACCTTCGCGCCCAAGGGCCTCGGCCGGATCTACGACGCGATCCTCGCCAAGCTCGCCGCCGAGGTCGAGAAGTAGCCCAAAGGGCAAACAACCAAGGCGCGTTGATCACCTCACCGGTTCGAGTGGATCTCCGTGCCGATCGGCATGATGCCGTAACTCGTCGCGCTTGTTCGCAGTTGTCGATTTACGCGGGATTTCTGCGGGAATCGTGCGACAGCGCGACGAGGGGAGCGGTACGTGGGCGGGACGACTCTGGTGCAGGACGAACCGGTCGTGGTCGTGGCGCCACCCGACGTCATCGCCCCGCCACCGGCCCCGCCCACCCCCGAACTCGGCCCGCGCCGCGTCCGGTTGGTCTTCCTCGGTCTGATGCTCGCGCTGCTCCTCGCCGCCCTGGACCAGATGATCGTCGCCACCGCGCTCCCGAAGATCGTCGGTGAGCTGCACGGCCTCGACAAGATGTCCTGGGCGATCACCGCCTATCTGCTCACGGCCACCATCGGACTGCCGGTCTACGGCAAGCTCGGCGACCTCCTCGGCCGCAAGGGCGTCTTCCAGTTCGCGATCCTCGGTTTCGTCGTCGGCTCCGCGCTCGCCGGACGGGCCCAGACGATGGACCAGTTGATCGCCTTCCGCGCGATCCAGGGCATCGGCGCGGGCGGGCTCATGATCGGCGTGCAGGCGATCATCGCGGACATCGTGCCGCCCCGGCAGCGCGGCCGCTTCATGGGCCTCATCGGCGCCGCCTTCGGCCTGGCCTCCGTCGCGGGGCCCCTCCTCGGCGGCTACTTCACCGACCACCTCTCCTGGCGCTGGTGCTTCTACATCAACGTGCCCTTCGGCCTGGTCACCCTGGCCGTCATCACCGCCGTCCTCAAACTCCCGAGGCCGCGCACGAAGGCCCGGTTCGACGTGCCGGGCGCGCTGCTCCTCGCCGCGGCCTCCACCTGCCTGGTGCTGCTCACCAGTTGGGGCGGCACCGAGTACGCCTGGGGCTCGCGGGAGATCCTCGGCCTCGGCGCGGGCGCCCTCGCCGCCACCGTGCTCTTCATCGTCGCCGAGCGCTTCGCCGCCGAACCCCTCATCCCGCTACGGCTGTTCAGGGACTCCGTCTTCAACATCACCAGCCTCGTCGGACTGGTCGTCGGTGTCGCCCTGTTCGGCGCCGCCAGCTACCTTCCGACGTTCCTGCAGATGGTCGACGGGGCCTCCGCCACCGAGTCGGGACTGCTCATGCTGCCCATGATGGGCGGCATCGTCGGCGCGTCGATCGTCTCCGGTCAGCTCATCAGCCACACCGGCCGCTACAAGGTCTTCCCGCTGCTCGGCGGCGTGCTCTCCGTCGTCGGCATGTGGCTTCTGTCCCGGCTCGAGGTCGGCACCCCCCGGCTGCACTACAGCATCTGGATGGCCGTCCTCGGCGCCGGCATCGGCATGGTGATGCCCGTCCTGATCCTCGCCGTGCAGAACTCCGTCCGCCCCGCCGACCTCGGCACCGCCACCAGCGCCAACAACTACTTCCGGCAGATCGGCGGCAGCGTCGGCGCCGCCGTCTTCGGCACCCTCTTCGCCGGCCGGCTCACCGACGCCCTGCATGAGCGCCTCCCCGCACGGGCCAGTGCCCGGATGCCCGACCCCGAGTCGCTCACACCGCAGCTCGTCCACGCCCTGCCCCCGGCGCTGCGCGACGCCTACATCCGCGCCTACGCCGACGCCATGCCCCGGATCTTCCTCTACCTCGTTCCGGTGCTCGTCCTTGGCCTCGTCATCGCCTTCTTCCTCAAGGAGAAACCACTGGTGTCCCACCACACCGCCGAATCGGAACCCGCGACCATGAACGCCCAGATCCCGCAGGCCCGCCCCCAGCCTTCGGACGGGGGGACCCCCAGCTCGCTTCGCTCGGCCTACACCGCCGGAATCGCCGTCTGCGGCACGGTGCAGCACCCTGACGGAACCGTCGTGCCCCGCGCCGCCCTCACCCTCATCGACGTCGCCGGACAGCAGATCGGGCGCGGCGCGAGCGGCGATGACGGCCGGTACGCGCTGGCCACGCCCGGCTCCGGGTCGTACGTCCTGATCGCCGCCGCGGGCGGCCATCAGCCGCAGGCCGTCTCCGTGACAGTCGGGGAACGGCCCGTGGAGCTGGACGTCGTCCTCGGCGGCGCCGGACGCCTCGCGGGCAGCGTGCTCACTGCCGACGGCTCGCCCGTCCGGGACGCCACCGTCACGCTCACCAACGTGCACGGCGAGGTCGTCGCCACCACCCGCAGCGGACGCGAGGGCGGCTACGTCATCGCCGAGCTGGTGGCCGGCGAATACACCCTCGCCTCCAGCGCGCCCGCCTTCCGCCCCGCCGCGCTGCCCGTCACCGTGCAGAGCGCCCGAGAGACCCGCCAGGACGTCGAGCTGGCCGGGGGCGCCGTGCTGCGCGGCACCGTGCGGGCCGGCGGCGGACGGCCCGTCGAGGACGCGCGCGTGACGCTCCTCGACGCGGCCGGCAACGTCGTGGACACGCTCACCACCGGCGCCGACGGAACGTTCCGGTTCGTCGACCTCTCCTCCGGCGAGTACACCGTCATCGCCGCCGGCTACCCACCCGTGGCCACGGTTTTGCAGGTCGCGGGCGGCGGACGGACCGAGCGCGACCTCCAGTTGGGGCACGAGGACTGACCGGGCGCAACCTCCGTTTGAGGCGCGAGGACCGACCGGGGCGACGGGAGGGGCGCAGATCGGCGCGCCGGAGCGATCGAGTGAAACCAATTCCGGCGTTGCCACACATCGCAACCCTACGCCGCCGTACGGTAGTGACCGGGGGCACAGATCTTTGCGCAGCCGTGAGGAGAGAGGGCCTGGGCCATGGACCGTGGCAGCGAGAGGGACGAACCTCCCGGCCGCGGCGCCGGGGAGGGCGCGGTGGGCCGCGTCCCGCTGGCCGTGGTCGTCGTCGACCGCGACGGCCTGGTGTCCCACTGGAGCACGGGCGCGCGCCGGCTGTTCGGCGCGGCCAAGGAAGAGGCCATCGCGCACCCCGTGGCCGACCTGCTGCCCGTCTCGGGAGCGCTCCCAGAGGACGACGAGATCACTCCGTACGGGGCCTACACGGCGTACGACGGACTCGGCCCCGACCTCGAAACCTCCCTGGACGGACGGCTCGACTACCCGGCGGCGGGCCGAGCCCGCCTCACCGTGCCCGAGCGCGAGCGAAGTGAGATAGGGGTCCCCCCGCCCGAAGGGTGGGGGAGGATCGACGTGCTGTGGTGGGCGTATCCCCTGGTGGGCCCCGGACGGGAGCGGCTGCTCGTGCTGGCCGCCGACGCGGAGCGGCTGCGCCCCGACGAGCCCGACGGCAAGGACGGCGGAGCGGCCGCGTTCGAACGCATAGCGCCCGGCTTCGCCCTGCACACCGACTTCCCCGGCGCCGAGGAACTCGCCCGCCGGCTGCCCGAGATCCTGCCCAGCATGAGCGTCGGCGAGGGCGCCCGGATCGTCGGCCAGGTCCTCGAACTCGGCTATCCAGTCCTGGAGTTCAGCCAGAACGACCGGGTGCCCGTCACCCCCGACTGGGGCGTGGCTCGGCGCACCGAGCGCAAGGAGCGCAGGGAACGGGCGCGGCGAGCCGTGGCACGGGGCCTGCCGCTGCCGGTGGACCCCGACGACGAGGGCGAGGACCTCGAGTACGCCGCCGTGCGCGAGCGGCTGGAGTTCCTCAACGAGGTCAGCGGGCGCATCGGCACCTCCCTCGATCTGTCGCGGACCATCATCGAGGTCAGCAAGGCCGTCGTCCCCCGGTTCACCGACGTCGCCGGGACCTATCTGCGTGAACAGGTCGTCGCAGGTGAGGGCTTCCCGGACGGTGTGCCCGACGCCACCACCCTGTGGCATCGGGTGGCCGTGGAGCACACCGACGAACCCGGCCGCTGGGACGACGTCGTCCCCGTCGGCGAGGCCATGCCCTTCCCGGCGCACACCCCGTTCTTCCAGTGCATGACCACTGGCGAGCCCGTGCTCGTACCGCGCATCAGCGAACAGTTGGGGCACGCCATCGCCTCGCAGTTCGAGAAGCGCGACATCCGGCCGCTGATCACGGGCCGCTCCATGCTGGTGGTGCCGCTCAAGGCCCGCGACGTCGTCCTCGGTTTCATGATCCTGCTGCGCCACCCCGAGCGCGCCGAGTTCAACGACATGGACCGGGTCACCGGAGCCGAACTTGCCGCCCGCGCGGGCCTCGTGCTCGACAACGCGCGCATGTACACGTACCAGGAGAACGTCGCCGAGACCCTCCAGGACAGCATGCTGCCGCGCATTCCGCGGCACATGGCGGGCTGCGACATCGCCACCCGCTATCTCCCCGGCACCCTCCTCGGCCGGGTCGGCGGCGACTGGTTCGACTCCGTCAAACTGCCCGGCGCCCGCACCGCCCTGGTCGTCGGCGACGTCATGGGGCACGGCCTCAACTCGGCCGCGATGATGGGCCAGTTGCGGACGGCCGTACAGACCATGGCCGCCCTCGACCTGCCGCCCGCCCAGCTGCTGCGCAACCTCGACGACCTCGCCCAGCGCCTCGGCGATACCTACCTCGCGACTTGTCTGTACGCCGTCTACGACCCGATCGCGGGCGAGGTCCACATCGCCAACGCGGGTCACATCCCGCCGGTGCTGGTGCGTGCGGACGACGGGCGCAGCGAACTGCTCGACCTGCCGACGGGTGCGCCCATAGGCGTCGGGGGAGTGCCCTTCGAGGCGGTACGCGTGCGCGTGCGGCCCGGCGACCGCCTGGTGATGTGCACCGACGGCCTCGTGGAGATGCGCGGCGAGGACATCGGCGTGGGGCTCGCGACGCTGTGCGAGTCCGCGGCCCACCCCGCCGCGTCCATGGACGACGCCTGCGACACGGTGATCCGCGCTCTGGGCACCCGCGGCGGCCGCAAGGACGACGTGGCGCTGCTGATGGCCCGCCTGGGCGGCATCGCGCCCGAGGACGTCGCCGAGTGGCGGTTCGACCTCGACCCGGCCGCCGTCCGCCGGGCACGCGCGCTGGTCCGCGAACAGCTGCACGCGTGGGGACTGACCGCGCCGGCGGACCATGCGGTGCTGATGGCCGGCGAGCTGGTCACCAATGCCGTACTGCATGCGCGCAGCCGTGACGTCCAGCTGCGGCTGGTGCGCGCCGACACCCTGCTGTGCGAGGTGGAGGACGACGATCCCACCCTGCCGACTCTGCTCGGCGCCGGGCCGGGCGCCGAGTCCGGGCGCGGGCTGCGCGTCGTCAGCGCGCTGGCACGGGCGTGGGGCACGAGCCGTACGAGCGCCGGGAAGACCGTCTGGTTCGAGCTCACCTCGCGGGGGCGCTGACCCGGCCACGGGCGTGCGCCCGCGTACGTGGATCGAATGTGCGGTGAAGGTACGCGCCGCTTGTGGCCGTGACCCCCGCGCGATAGACCGTGCTGGCCTGTCACTTACGGTGGATCGGCGTCGCAATTTTGGGGAGTTGGGCATGAGCGTGACGAGTCGGTACCGCGAGGCCTGGGAGGGGTTCTGGCGTGAGGCGTCGGACGAGCCCGGGGCCGTGTTCTGGGACGCGGAGCCCGCGCTGACCGCCGCTCTCCACCTGGCCCTGTTCGAACCGCAGGTGACAGACCCCGGACTGCCCCTGATCGACCTCGGCTGCGGCAACGGCACGCAGACCCGGTTCCTGGCCGAGCGCTTCCCGCGCGTCGTCGGCGCCGACATCGCCGAGGCCGCCCTCGAGCACGCCCGGCACGCCGACCCCGCGGGCCAGGCCACGTACCGGCTGCTGGACGCCGCGGAGAAGGGCGAGGCCGAGACGCTGCACGCGGAGCTCGGGGACGCCAACGTCTATATGCGGGGCGTCCTGCACCAGGCCGAACTCGACGACCGCCAGCCGCTGGTGGACGGTCTCGCGGCCCTGATCGGCGAGCGCGGCCGCGCCTTCCTCGTCGAACTCTCCGAGGACGCCCGCCCCGTCCTCCTCGGCCTTGCCCAGAGCCCGTCCGGCCCGCCGCCCAAACTCGCCCCGGTCTTCCGCCACGGCATCGCGCCGGGCGAGGTGGCCGACGACGCGGTCCCCGAGTATCTGCGGTCGGCCGGCCTCACGGTCCTGGCGAGCGGCGAACTTCCGCTGGCCACGACCGAGTTCACAGCGGACGACACACGCCTCGAACTGCCGTCGAAGTGGCTGGTGGCGGGGCGTACGCACTGACGCGGGCCCATCCCGCCGGGCCGCCCCCGGTACGCCATTGGTCTGCACCGGTGAGAGTTATCCACAGGCCTGCCGCGATCTCGCGCGACCGCGTAACGTGACGCGCATGAAGATCCTCATCAGTGCCGACATGGAGGGGGCCACCGGCGTCACCTGGCCCGCCGACGTGCTCCCGGGCACGCCGCAGTGGGAGCGCTGCCGGGGCATGTTCACCTCCGACGTCGATGCCGCCGTACAGGGTTTCTACGACGGCGGCGCCGACGAGGTGCTCGTCAACGAGGCCCACTGGTCCATGCGCAACCTGCTCCTGGAGCGGCTGGACGAGCGGGCCCAGATGCTCACCGGCCGCCACAAGTCGCTGTCCATGGTCGAGGGCGTCCAGCACGGCGACGTGGACGGCATCGCGTTCATCGGCTATCACGCGGGCGCTGGCATGGAGGGCGTCCTCGCACACACCTACCTCGCCAACTCCATCACCGGCGTGTGGCTGAACGACGTCCGCGCGAGCGAGGGCCTGCTCAACGCGCACGTCGTCGCCGAGTACGGAGTGCCCGTCGTGCTGGTCACCGGGGACGACGTGGCCTGCGAGGACGCGCTGGGGTACGCGCCGGAGGCGCTGAAGGTCGCCGTCAAGGACCATGTGTCGCGGTACGCCGCCGTGTGCCGCACCCCGGCCAGAACCGCCGCCGACATCCGCGCCGCCGCCAAGGAGGCCGCCACGCTGGCGGTGCGCCACGAGCCCGTCACCGCGGGCCCCTTCACCGTGGCCCTGGAGTTCGACGCCGAGCACCTGGCGATGGCCGCCACCGTCGTCCCGGGTGTCGCACAGACCGGGGAACGCAGAGTGGCGTACACCAGCGAGACCATGTACCAGGCAATCCGCACCTTCAAGGCGGTCACCACGATCGTCTCGGCCGCGGTGGAGGAGCAGTATGGCTGACGAGCGAGCACTGGACGAGGTCGTCCGCTTCACGTCCGACCTCATCCGGATCGACACCACCAACCGCGGCGGCGGCGACTGCCACGAGCGGCCCGCCGCCGAGTACGCGGCCGAGCAGCTCGCGGGCGCGGGCCTCGAACCGGTGCTCCTGGAGCGCACGGAGGGGCGGACCAACGTCGTCGCGCGGATCGAGGGCACCGACCCCTCGGCGCCGGGACTGCTTGTGCACGGTCACCTCGACGTGGTGCCTGCGCAGGCCGACGACTGGAGCGTGCACCCGTTCTCCGGCGAGATCCGGGACGGGGTCGTGTGGGGCCGGGGCGCCGTCGACATGAAGAACATGGACGCGATGATCCTCGCGGTCGTGCGGGCCTGGGCGCGCACCGGGGTGCGGCCCCGGCGAGACCTCGTGATCGCCTTCACCGCCGATGAGGAGGCCAGCGCCGAGGACGGCTCCGGATTCCTCGCCGACCGGTACGCCGGGCTGTTCGAGGGGTGCACGGAGGGCATCAGCGAGTCGGGGGCGTACACCTTCCACGACGGCTCCGGGCGGCAGATCTATCCCATCGCGGCGGGGGAGCGCGGCACCGGGTGGCTCAAGCTCACCGCGCGCGGCCGCGCCGGACACGGCTCCAAGGTCAACCGGGAGAACGCGGTGACGCGGCTCGCCGCCGCGATCACCCGCATCGGTGAGCACGAGTGGCCGCTCAGACTCACCCCGACCGTGAGTGCCGCGCTCACCGAACTCGCCGCCCTGTACGGCATCGAGGCGGACCTGAGCGACGTGGACGGGCTGCTGCAGAAGCTGGGCCCCGCCGCGAAGCTCGTCGAGGCCACCGTGCGCAACAGCGCCAACCCGACGATGCTGGAGGCCGGTTACAAGGTCAACGTCGTCCCGGGGGAGGCCGTCGCCCATGTCGACGGGCGTTTCCTGCCCGGCGGCGAGGACGAGTTCCGCGCCACCCTCGACCGACTGACCGGGCCGGACGTGGAGTGGGAGTTCGACCACCAGGAGGTCGCCCTGCAGGCGCCGGTGGACTCGCCGACGTACGCGAAGATGCGGGCCGCCGTCGAGGAGTTCGCGCCCGAGGGGCATGTGGTGCCGTTCTGCATGTCGGGCGGCACGGACGCCAAGCAGTTCTCCCGGCTCGGCATCACCGGGTACGGGTTCGCGCCGCTGAAGCTCCCCGAGGGCTTCGACTACCAGGCCCTGTTCCACGGGGTCGACGAGCGCGTACCGGTCGAGGCGCTGCACTTCGGCGTCCGGGTCCTCGACCGCTTCCTGCGGACGGCCTAGAAACATGGGGGACGAGATGCGGACCATGGCGTACGGCTCCTGGCCCTCGCCGATCGACGCGGCCCTGGCCGCCGAGCACGACGGCCGCCCCGAGTGGCTGGGCTTCGTCGGTGACGAGATCTGGTGGACCGAACCCCGGCCCCTGGAGGGCGGGCGCCGGACCCTGGTGCGGCTGCGGGCGGGAGGCACGGAGGAGTCGGTGCTGCCCGCGCCGTGGAACGTGCGCAACCGGGTCATCGAGTACGGCGGTCTGCCCTGGGCCGGGGCCGTGCAAGGCGGGCGCCCGCTCGTGGTGTTCACGCACTTCGACGACCAGCGTCTGTACCGGTTCGAGCCGGGCGGCGAGCCGGTGCCGCTGACGCCGGTGTCGCCGGTGGGCGGGGGACTGCGCTGGGCCGAGCCGCGGCTGGATCTGGAGCGCGGCGAAGTGTGGTGCGTTCTGGAGGAGTTCACCGGGGAGGGACCGACCGACCTGCGCCGGGTCCTGGCCGCGGTGCCGCTGGACGGCTCAGCGGCCGACGACCGCTCGGCCGTGCGCGAACTCGCTCCCGAGCGGCACCGGTTCGTGACCGGTCCGCGCGTCTCTCCCGACGGCCGGCGAGCGGTCTGGCTGGCCTGGGACCATCCGCGCATGCCGTGGGACGGTACGGAGCTGATCCTCGCCGATGTCGCGGACGACGGCACGCTGCGCGAGCCGCGCACGGTCGCCGGGGGACCCGAGGAGTCCATCGCGCAGGCCGACTGGTCGGCCGACGGCCGGCTGCTGTACACGAGCGACCGCGGCGGCTGGTGGAACCTGTACCGGGACGGTGAACCCCTCTGCCCGCGCGAGGAGGAGTTCGGCGGGCCCCTGTGGAAGCTCGGACTGAACTGGTTCGCCCCGCTGGACAACGGCACGATCGCCGTCGTGCACGGCCGCGGCGGCACCGCGCTCGGCGTCCTGGACCCCGAGACCGGGGAGATCTGCGACGCGGCCGGACCCTGGAGCGAGTTCACGTCCACGCTCGCGGTGCACGGCGAGCGCGTGGTCGGTGTCGGCGCGGGGCCGAGGAGCGCCCACGAGGTCGTCGAACTGGACATCCGGACCGGCCGGGCCCGGGTGATCGGCGCCCGCCACCGGGACCCGGTCGACCCCGCCTACTACCCTGACCCGCAGATCCGCACCTTCACCGGACCCGGCGGACGCGAGGTGCACGCCCACGTCCACCCGCCGCACAACCCCGGCATCACGGCACCCGACGGCGAACTGCCGCCGTACGTCGTGTGGGCGCACGGCGGCCCCACCAGCCGGGTGCCGCTGGTCCTGGACCTGGAGATCGCCTACTTCACCTCGCGTGGCATAGGCGTCGCCGAGGTCAACTACGGCGGCTCGACCGGATACGGCAGGGAGTACCGCAACCGGCTGCGCGAGCAGTGGGGCGTGGTGGACGTCGAGGATTGTGCGGCCGTCGCGCTCGCCCTCGCCGAGGAGGGCACCGCCGACCGCGCCCGGCTCGCGATCCGGGGCGGCAGCGCCGGCGGCTGGACCAGCGCCGCGTCCCTGACCAGCACCGACGTCTACGCGTGCGGCACGATCATGTATCCGATCCTCGACCTCGCCGGCTGGGCCACGGGGGAGACGCACGACTTCGAGTCGCAGTACCTGGAGAGCCTGGTCGGGCCGCTCGCCGAGGTGCCGGAGCGGTACGCGGAGCGCTCGCCCAGCGAGCACGCCGACCGGCTCACCGTGCCGTTCCTGCTGCTCCAGGGCCTGGACGACGTCATCTGCCCGCCCGCGCAGTGCGAACGCTTCCTCGCCCGGATCGAGGGGCGGCGGGTGCCACACGCGTACATCGCCTTCGAGGGCGAGGGGCACGGCTTCCGGCGGGCCGACACGATGGTGCGCGCCCTGGAGGCGGAACTCTCCCTGTATGCCCAGGTGTTCGGGCTCACCCCGCCCGGCGTACCGACCTTGGAGCTCGCGAAGTGAAGCAACTCGTGCGGCCGCCCCGGCTGGCCCCGGGCGCCAAGGTGGCGATCGTCGCCCCCAGCGGGCCCGTGGCCGAGGAGCGGCTCCAGGCCGGCCTGGACATCCTGCGCGGCTGGGACCTGGAACCGGTGGTCGCCCCGCACGTTCTGGACGTGCACGGGGACCTCGGCTATCTCGCGGGCGCCGACGCCGACCGCGCTGCCGACCTGGAGCGGGCATGGTGCGACCCGTCCGTGGCCGCCGTGCTCTGCGCCCGCGGCGGCTACGGCGCGCAACGCGTCGTCGACCTCCTCGACTGGGAGGCGATGCGTGCCGCGGGGCCGAAGGTGTTCGCCGGGTTCAGCGACGCGACCGCGCTGCACGAGGCGTTCGCCGTACGCCTGGGGCTGGTCACGCTGTACGGGCCGGTGGCCGCGGGCGTCGACTTCGTCAAGAACGCCCATGCCCAGGAGCATCTGCGTGCCACGCTGTTCGCACCGGAGACGGTCCGTACCATCGCCGGCCAGGGCTCCGCGCTGGTGCCAGGGCGGGCCCGGGGCAGTACGCTCGGCGGCTGTCTGCGGATGCTCGCGACCGGGCTCGGCACCCCGCTCACCCACGGCGACGCGCGCGGCGGGCTGGTTCTCCTGGAGGACGTCGGCGAGGGGGCCTACAGCCTGGACCGGAGCATCACCCAACTCCTGCGCTCGGGTTGGTTCGAAGGCGTCACCGGCATCGTGCTCGGGTCCTGGGACCGGTGCGGACCGTACGAGGAGCTGCGCCCGATGCTCGCCGACCGGCTCGGCGGTCTGGGCGTCCCGGTCGCCGAGGAGTTCGGATTCGGACACTGCGACGCGGCGTTGACCATGCCGCTCGGGATGGTCGCCGAACTGGACGCGGACGCGGGCACCTTGACGCTGGAGGAGCCGGCCCTGCGCTGACCCGGCCACCGGTCACCGGGCGTGACCCGGCTGCCCGTGACCCGCGGCGTAGGCTGGTGGAATGCCGCATACCGCATCCCAATATCTCGCCGAGGGCCCCCGGGTGGGGCTGCGCCACTTCTCCTACGAGGACGGTCCGGAGTTCACAACGCGGGCCCGGGAGAGCAAGGACCTGCACCAGCCGTGGCTGTTCCCGCCGGTCACGGAGGCGGCGTACAGCGCTTACGCGGGGCGGCTGATCGAGGACCCGACGAAGGCCGGCTTCCTGGTGTGCGAGAAGGACGGCGGGGGCATCGCCGGGTTCATCAACATCAACAACATCGTCGAGGGTGGCTTCCAGTGCGGTGCCCTGGGCTACGGCGCCTTCGCGCACGCGGCCGGGCGCGGGCTGATGCGCGAGGGCCTCGACCTCGTGGTGGAGTACGCCTTCGGCCCGATGCGGCTGCACCGGCTGGAGATCAACGTGCAGCCCGGCAACGCCGCCTCCATCGCCCTCGCCCGCGGGGTCGGCTTCCGCCTGGAGGGCTTCTCGCCGAACATGATCTTCATCGGCGGGGCCTGGCGGGACCATGAGCGCTGGGCGATCACCGCCGAGATGCGGGCTTGAGGTTGATCTTCATGGTGTCGAGGTCGGTGACGGTCGACTTCAGGCGGGTGAAGGCGTAGCCGAGGCCGCGCAGCGTGCTCTCGGCCCGGTCCTCGGCGATCGCCCCCGCCATCTCCTCGCCGTCGGCCGCGTCCGACACCACCACATAGCGCATGGAGAAGTGCTTCAGCGGCGAGGGCTCGTACGACAGCGTCCCCTCCTCGGTGAACCGCATGCTCGTCAGCCCGTGCTCCGCCGCCTCGGCCAGCAGCCGCTCCCGCGCCTCGGCGGTCAGGCCGTCCCAGATGCCCCGGACGATGACCCGGTAGGTGTGCTGCTCGCCGCTCATGTGCCGTTCCACTTCTTTGTGCCGTGCGCAGGTCGGTCGACTGTACGTCGGACGGACCGCGGGGTCGGCACGGATTTTCGCCGGGTGCGGGCCGCCCACGCCAGGTCGCCGGGCGCGACCGTCGTCCCGTGCGCCGGGTACGCTGCCGCCTTTGCGGAAACCTGACCGGCCGCGCCTCTGGCCGACTCCCCGGTCCGCGGGTTCCATGGTGATCGTGACGACGATCCGACGTGAGGTACTGACGCTGCCCGCGGCCGAGTTGGGCCCCGACAATCCGCTGCCCCCGCTCCGCCCGCTCGACGAGGTCCACCGCATCGAGGACCGGGACCGGGAGGAACTGCCCCGCGACATGGCCCGGCAGGTCGGCTACGAGCCGCTGCACAGCCTGCTGCCGGTCCGGGTCCGGGACGGCTACGGCAGAACCCGCGAGCCCCGCGCCCTCGACGCCCTCGTGATCGAGAACGACCGGCTGCGCGCCACCGTCCTGCCCGGCCTCGGCGGCCGGATCGCCTCCCTCGTCCACCTGCCGACCGGCCGTGAACTCCTCTACCGCAACCCGGTGCTCCAGCCCGCCAACTTCGCCCTCAACGGAGCCTGGTACTCCGGCGGCATCGAGTGGAACATCGGCGCCACCGGCCACACCACCCTCTCCTGCTCACCCCTGCACGCCGCCCGCGTCCCCGCTCCCGACGGCGGAGAGATGCTGCGTCTGTGGGAATGGGAGCGGCTGCGCGACCTGCCCTTCCAGGTCGACCTGTGGCTGCCCGACGGCTCCGACTTCCTGTACGTCGGCGTCCGCGTCCGCAATCCGCACGAGCGGCCTGCGCCCACCTACTGGTGGTCCAACATCGCGGTGCCCGAGGAGTGCCGCGTACTCGCGCCCGCCGAGGAGGCCTGGCACTTCGGCTACGAGCGGCGGCTGCGCCGCGTACCCGTCCCGTCGTACGACGGGATCGACCGCACGTACCCGCTCAACAGCCCTTACGCCGCAGACTACTTCTACGAGGTGCCCGACGGCCGGCGCCGCTGGATCGCCGCGCTCGACACCGACGGGCACGGGCTCGTGCAGACCTCCACCGACGTGCTGCGCGGCCGCAAGCTGTTCGTCTGGGGCGTGGAGCCGGGCGGCCGGCGCTGGCAGGAGTGGCTCACCGAACCCGGCACCGGGGGCTACTGCGAGATCCAGGCCGGTCTCGCCCGCACTCAGCTGGAGCACGTACGGCTGGAGGCGGAGAGCGAGATCTCCTGGCTGGAGGCGTACGGCCCGCTCGACGCGCCGCCGGACGCTGGCGAGTGGACCGCCGTACTGCGCACCGACGAGGAACGGCTGGAGGCGGTGCTGCCGCGCGCCGACGTCGACGCCGCGTACGCCGCCTGGAAGCCGTACGCCGACACCGAACCCGGCGAGACGCTGGCCGTCGGCTCCGGCTGGGGCGCGCTCGAAGTGCGGCGCGGTGACTGGAAGTTGCCCGGCACCCCGTTCGACGGGTCCACGCTGGGCGACGCCCAGGCACCCTGGCTGGAGTTGCTGCGTTCCGGCTCCTTCCCCGAACCGCGCCGGGTGCGGCCGCCCGGTGAGAGTCTGGTCGCCCCCCACTGGCGCGACATGCTGGAGACGGCGCCCGCCACCCCGCTCACCGAGTACCACCTCGGCGTCGCCCAGTGGCACGCCGGGGACCGGGCGCAGGCGGTGCGCAGCTGGGAGCGGGCCCTCGAACTCGCCCCCTCCCTGTGGCCGTTGCTGCGCTGCCTCGCCGTCGCCGACCAGGAGTGCGGCCAGCACGAACGGGCTGCCGACCGCTACGCCGACGCCTTCGACGACCTGTGCCGGGAGCGGCGCGACGACGGCGAGTTGTGGACCGCCGCCGTCGCCGCGCTCGGCCGCGAGGCGCTCGAAGCGCTCCTCGGGGTGCGGCGGGCCGCGCAGGCGCGCGCCGTGTGGGAGCGGCTGCACCCGGCGACCCGGGCGCGCGGCCGGTTCCGGCTGCTGGAAGCGGAGTTGCTGCTCGTCGACGGGCGGCGCGAGGAGGCCCGCTCCGTCTTCGACGACGGCTTCGAGGTCGCCGACCTGCGGGAGGGAGACGAGGCCATCGGCAAGTTGTGGGGGAGGATCGCCGACGAACCGCTCTGGGCGCGCTACGACTTCCGTATGCGCCCGCCGGAGTCGTGAGACGTAGAGAATCCGGTTTCCCCGGGGACGAACCGAATGCGCTCCCTCCCTCGTCGCCGCACACAGGGCGGTACAGCGGTGGGGGTGGGGAACGATGGCGGAGCACATGGCCGTACACGTCTGTCCGCAGTGCGGCGCGGACATGCCCGTCGACGAGGGGTATCCCGTGTGGTGCGCGGGCTGCGACTGGAACGTGGCGCCCGAGCTCTTCGTCTACGGCCTTGGCGGCACCGCCGAGCGGCGGCGCGAGCTCGCCGGACGACACGGCACGGAGACGTTCGAGGAGCTGGCGCGCGAGGGCACGCAGGGGCTCCGGGCACGGCTGACCCCCTCGTACGTGCTGGCGTGCGCGCTGGCCCTGCTGGTGCACGCGTTGTCGTTCGCGCTGCTCGGCGTCGGGGTGTGGCTGCTGGTGCGGAGCTGGGGAAACCCGTTCGCGATGGTGTTCGGGGTGCTGATGGTGCTGCTGTTCCTCGTGTTGCGCCCGCGCTTCCCAAAGCTGGACGAGTCGGTGCCACGGCTCGGGCGGGTGGACGCGCCCCGGCTGTTCAAGTTCGTCGACTCCGTGGCGGCCGGGACGGGTACGCGGAGCGTCGACGCGATCGTCGTGGAGCCGTACGTCAACGCGGGCGTCACCACGTACGGGCTGCGTCGGCGCGTCCTGCACCTCGGCCTCGGGCTGTGGGCCGTCCTCACCCCGCAGCAGAAGGTCGCCCTGCTCGGCCACGAACTCGGTCACTTCGCGAACGGCGACACCCGGTACACCAGCGTCGTCGCCAGCGCCCTGTACACGCTGCGGGTGTGGGTGCTGGTGCTCGCGCCCGAGAGCTGGAAGGGGCGGCTGACCCACCTGCTCGTGGCCGGTCTGCTGCGCATCCCCTACTACGCGGCGCGCAGCACGCTCACCCTGCTGGAGAAGATCACCCTGCGCGGCTTCCCGCGCCGCGAGTACCTCGCCGACGACCTGGCAGCCGAGGTCGCCTCCACCGAGGCCGCCCGTGACCTCATGGAGACGCTGCTGCACGTGGAGCGCATCGACGGCGAACTGCGCCGGCTCACCGACGAGGCGACGGCCGACGCCGGCCGCCCCGGCACTCCCCGCCTGGACGAGACGCTGTGGCCCCGGCTCGCCGACCACCTGGCCTCCGTGCCGGCGCGGGAGCGCGAACGGCAGCGCAGGGTCAGCGCGTTGCGGTGGCACCAGCAGGACGCCACCCACCCGCCGACCCACCTGCGCATCGAACTCCTCGACCGGCGCGGCCCGTCCACGGCGAAGGTCGTCCTCGACGAGCGGACCGAACGGGCCATGGAGCGTGAACTACGCTCCTCGGCCAAGAGGTTGGCGCGGGCGATCGCCCAGGACCGGTGACGACCCACGGCGAAGCGGTTGGCGGTCGCCCGCGATCCGTGACCCGGCTCAGCTCCGGTGGTCCACGTACTCGAACACCGAACCGTCCGGATGCATCGCAAGGAGCGTGCGGCCCACGGGGGTGGGTACCGGGCCCGCGAGGACCCGCGCGTCGAGGTCCGTGAGCAGCTGGTGGGCCTCGGCCACGTCCTTGACGGCTATGGTCGCGGCCACCTTGCGCAGCAGCTCCAGCTCGGCCTCGGGGCCGCTCATCAGCAGGAAGGAGCCGACCGCGGCGACCTGGACGCCGCCGCGTTCGGACCGGAGCGCTCTGCTGCCCGTGAGGCGTTCGTAGAAGGGGATCGCGGTCTCGAGGTCATCGACGCAGATGCGCAGTGAGGCGCCCAGAATCTCCATGCCGGCGAGCCTAGTTGCGCCGGCCGGAGCAGGTGATCCATTCGGCGGATCGTCGGGCCGCGTTACGCGTCCGCGCGGACGGGTACCCGGCGGTCATGGACAGCCTGGATCACCTCGAACACCTGGACAAGGACCTGGTCGACGAGCTGGCGCAGGTGGCACGCGAGACCGTGCGCGACGAGCTGCGCGAGCAGACCCGCAGACGACGCCGCACGGCCGTGCTGTACGCCGCGTCCGGCGCCGTCGCCCTGTACGCGGGCGGCGCCCTCGCGCTCGCCCTGGGCCTGGCCCTTGCCACCGCGCTGCCCGGCTGGGCGGCCGCGCTGATCACCGCGGCGATCCTGGGCGCCGTGGCGTACCTCCTGCGCGGCGCCGCCCGTCCGAAGGCCGCGGCCGGGATTTCCGCAAGGACTCGTACCGGCACGCCGTACCCGCCCGCGCCACCAGGGACACCGCCCCGCACGGACATCGACGCGGACATACCCCACCACAGGGCGTGACGGTGATCGACACGGCGTCGCATGTTTGAGCGCACCGACCAGGGTCAGGCGAAAGGCCTCGGATGAGTCACACCCCCGGAGGCGCACCGTGAGCCGACCCCGCATCGTGATCGTCGGCGCCGGATTCGCCGGCTACCGGACCGCCCGCCGGCTGTCCCGGCAGGCCCGGGGCCGGGCCGACGTCACCCTGCTGAACCCGACCGACCACTTCCTGTATCTGCCCCTGTTGCCCCAGGTCGCCGCCGGAATCCTGGAACCGCGCCGGGTCACCGTCTCCCTCTCCGGCACGCTGCGCGACGTGCGCCCGGTGCTCGGCGAGGCGGACCGCGTCGACCTCGAAGCGGGCACCGTCCACTACACGGACCCCGAGGGCAGCACCGGAACCCTGACCTACGACCGGCTCGTGCTGTCCGTCGGCAGCGTCAACAAACTGTTGCCGATCCCCGGTGTCGCCGAGCACGCGCACGGCTTCCGCGGTCTGCCCGAGGCGCTGTATCTGCGCGACCACGTGACCCGCCAGATCGAGCTGGCCACCGCGGCCGACGACCCGAAGGCCGCCGCCGCGCGCTGCACCTTCGTCGTGGTCGGCGCCGGGTACACCGGCACCGAGGTGGCGGCGCAGATGCAGATGTACACCGACTGGATGACCCGCCGGCGGCCCCTGCCGGGCGGCGTACGGCCCCGCTGGCTGCTGCTGGACGTCGCGCCGCGCGTGCTGCCCGAGCTGGACGAGCGTCTCTCGCGCACCGCCGACCGGGTCCTGCGGCAGCGCGGCGTCGAGGTCCGCATGGGCACCTCCGTGCGCGAGGCCACCCATGACGGCGTACTGCTCACCGACGGCGGGTTCGTCGAGTCGCGGACGCTCGTGTGGTGCGTCGGTGTACGGCCCGACCCGCTCGTCGAAGGCATCGGGCGGCCGTTGGAGCGCGGCCGGCTGATCGTCGACCCGTATCTCCAGGTGCCGGGCCACCCGGAGGTGTTCGCGTGCGGCGACGCGGCCGCGGTGCCCGACCTCGAGCGTCCCGGCGAGTTCACGCCGATGACGGCGCAGCACGCCTGGCGGCAGGGCAGGGTCGCGGCGGGCAACGTGGCCGCCTCGCTGGGCGCCGGGGAGCGCCGCCCCTACCGCCACCGCGACCTGGGCTTCGCCGTCGACCTGGGCGGCACACAGGCCGCCGCCGACCCGTTCGGGCTGCCGCTGTCCGGTCTGCCCGCCGGGCTGGTCACCCGCGGCTACCACCTCGCGGCGCTGCCCGCAGGCCGCGCCCGGGTCGCCGCCGACTGGCTCCTGGACGCCGTACTGCCGCGCCAGGCCGTCCAGTTGGGGCTCGTCCGCTCCTGGTCGGTCCCCCTGGACACGGCTTCCCCCGAACTCGCCCGGGTACCCGGCGCACCGGAGCAGCCGCACGCGCACCACCTCTCGCCCGGCCCCGTGACGCGCGCCGACATCCCCGCGGAAGGAGACTCATGAACACCGCCGAACTCGTCGAACTCGCCCAGCAGTTGCGCGTGGACAGCGTGCGGGCCGCCGCCGCGGCCGAGTCCGGACACCCGACGTCCTCGATGTCCGCCGCCGAGCTGATGGCGGTCCTGTTCGCCCGCCATCTGCGGTACGACTTCGAGCGCCCCGCCCACCCCGCCAACGACCGGTTCGTCCTCTCCAAGGGACATGCCTCACCCCTGCTGTACGCCGCCTACAAGGCGGCCGGCGCCGTCGACGACGCCGAACTGCTCACCTTCCGCAGTCTCGGCAGCCACCTCGAAGGACACCCGACCCCACGCCGTCTGCCCTGGGTGGAGACGGCCACCGGCTCACTCGGCCAGGGCCTGCCGGTCGGCGTCGGCATCGCGCTGGCCGGGAAACGGCTGGACCACGCCGGGTACCGCGTGTGGGTGCTGTGCGGGGACAGCGAGCTGGCCGAGGGCTCGATCTGGGAGGCCGCCGAGCACGCGGCGTACGAGCACCTCGACAACCTCACCGCGATCATCGACGTCAACCGGCTGGGCCAGCGCGGACCCACCCGGCACGGCCACGACCTCGACGCCTACGCCCGCCGCTTCGAGGCCTTCGGCTGGCACGCCCTGGAGGTCGACGGACACGACGTGGACGCGGTCGACCGGGCCTACGGCGAGGCCGAGTCCACCAGCGGACAGCCCACGGTGATCCTCGCCCGCACCCTCAAGGGCAAAGGCGTCGCCTCCGTCCAGGACCGCGAGGGCCTGCACGGCAAGCCGCTGCCGAACCCCGAGGAGGCCATCGCCGAGCTCGGCGGCGTCCGCGACCTGCGCGTGCGGGTGCAGGAGCCGCACACCGCGCGGATGCTGCACTCCGTGCCCACCGAAGCACTGGAACTCCCGCGCTACGGCAGGGGCGAGCGCGCGGCCACCCGGGACGCCTTCGGCAGGGCCCTCGCCGCGCTCGGCTCCGCCCGAGGCGACATCGTGGCCCTGGACGGCGAGGTCGGCGACTCCACCCGTACCGAACTGTTCGCCAAGGAGCACCCCGACCGCTTCTTCGAGTGCTACATCGCCGAACAGCAACTCGTCGCCACGGCCGTGGGCATGGCGGCGCGCGGCTGGGTGCCGTACGCCTCGACGTTCGCCGCGTTCTTCACACGCGCCCATGATTTCGTGCGCATGGCGTCGATCAGTGGCGCCGGCATCAACCTCGTCGGTTCGCACGCGGGCGTCGCGATCGGCCAGGACGGGCCCTCCCAGATGGGCCTGGAGGACCTGGCGATGTTCCGGTCGGTGTACGGCTCGACCGTGCTGTACCCGTGCGACGCCAACCAGACCGCCAAGCTCGTCGCCGGTATGGCGGGCCTGCACGGCGTCCGCTATCTGCGCACCTCGCGCGGTGCCGGCCCGGTCCTCTACGGCCCCGACGTGGAGTTCCCGGTCGGCGGCAGCAAGGTGCTGCGTTCCTCCTCCGAGGACCGGCTGACCGTCGTGGCGGCCGGTGTCACCGTGCCCGAGGCCCTCGCCGCCGCCGACGAACTCGCCGCCGAGGACATCCCGATCAGGGTGATCGACCTCTACTCCGTCAAGCCCGTCGACCGGTACACACTGCGCCGGGCCGCCGAGGAGACCGGCGCACTGCTCACAGTCGAGGACCACCACGTGGAGGGCGGCATCGGGGACGCCGTCCTGGACGCGTTCCTCGACGGCAGGCCCGTGCCCCGGCTGGTCCGCCTGGCGGTACGGACGATGCCGGGCTCGGCCGCCCCCGACGAGCAGCTGCACGCCGCGGGCATCGACGCCATGGCGATCACGGCGGCCGGCCGGCTGATGCTGGAGGAGGCGGTCGTACGGTGATCAGGCCGCGCGGTGAAGCAGCGCGCAGGGGCTGATCAGGCCTCTGCGCGAGGCTCCTTGCGGCACAGGAGCTCGCCGTGCAGTACGGCGAACCAGGCGTCCTCCCGCTTCCCCCACTCCCGCCAGGCCCCCGCCACAGAATGCAGCTGCTCGGCGCTCACCTGCCCGGCCTCGGTGGCCCGCTCGGCGTACGACGACGCGACCGTCCGGTCCGCCCACAGGCCGCTCCACCACGCGCGCTCCTCGGGCGTGGCGAACGTCCAGGTGCTGGACGTGGCCGTGATGTCGGTCAGTCCAGCGGCCAGTGCCCAGGACTTCAGCCGTCGCCCGGCGTCCGGCTCGCCGCCGTTGGCGCGGGCCACCCGGCGGTACAGGTCCAGCCAGTCGTCCAGGCCCGGCAGCTCGGGGTACCAGGTCATCGCCGCGTAGTCCGAGTCGCGGACGGCGATGAACCCGCCCGGCTTGGTGACCCGGTGCATCTCGCGCAGCGCCTGCACCGGGTCGCCCACGTGCTGGAGCACCTGGTGCGCGTGGACCACGCAGAACGTGTCGTCGGCGTAGTCCAGGGCGTGGACGTCGGCGACCGCGAAGTCGACGTTCGTCAGACCGCGTCCGGCGGCCGTGGCATGTGCCTGGTCCAGGATGCCCGGCGCGTGGTCGACGCCGGTGACATGGCCGTCGGGGACCAGGGCCGCCAGGTCGGCGGTGATCGTCCCCGGGCCGCAGCCGATGTCCAGGACCTGCATAGGGGGCTTGAGTGAACCGAGCAGATAGGCCGCGGAGTTGGCGGCGGTCCGCCAGGTGTGCGAACGCAGCACCGACTCGTGGTGTCCGTGGGTGTAGACGGCGGTCTCCTGCGGCTTCGGCATGGCACTGCCCCTTCTTCTCCGGCTTCTCCGGTGTGCCGTCACCGTACGCCCGATGGCCGAATAATGAGACCCGCGTTTTGGAATATGGACTGCTGGATCGTCAGAAGCGATGCAGGGGGCGGTAGACGGTGAGGGCTCGCGGCTGTTTCTCCAGTGTCAACTCGCCCTGCACCTCCGTGACTTCGCCGTCGTAGGCGAGGAGCGTGCCAGGGGTCACGCCGGTCAGGGCCAGCCGGTCCACCCGGACCGACGCATGCGCCGGGGAACGGGTCAGGGGGGCCGCGAGGGCGGCGGCGAGCAGCTCGAGCGCGGGCCTGCGGCCCCCGTGCACCAGCCGTACGTCGAGCAGCCCGTCCGCCAGGTCGAGACGGCGCCCCGGGGTGAGCCCGAGCCGGTGGTACACACAGTTGCCGACGAACAGCAGCCACAACGGGTGTGTCGCGCCGCCGAGTTCGACCTCCAGCGGATGCCGGTCCGCGCGCAGCACCCGCCAGGCGCCGAGCACACCGGCCGGCCAGCCGCCGATCCGGTGCGACCAGTGCTCCCGCTCGCGCACCAGCTCCGGATAGACGCCCAGGCTCAGCGTGTTGAGGAAGACGCCCTCCCGGTCGCCGGAGCGGAAACGCCCCACGTCCACGCGCACGGCCTGGCCCCGCCGCACCGCCCGGGCGAGGCCGTACGTGTCCTCGATGCCCAGGTCCTGGGCGAAGTGGTTGAGCGTCCCGCCGGGCAGCACCGCCAGCGGCAGTCCGTGGCGCAGGGCGGTCGCGGCGGCCGCGTTCACCGTGCCGTCCCCGCCGCAGACCCCGAGGATCCGCGCTCGGGCCGCCGCCTTGGCCAACTCGCCGCCCACGTCGTCCGGTTCGCACTCGACGACCTCCGCCCATGGCAGCACGTCCCGCAGCGCACGCACGCGCTCCGCGGTGCCCGAGCCCTGGTTCGCGACCACGACCAGACCATCGCCGCCTGCCGCCGCCGGGACCACCGCGCGCGGCCGGCCCCGCGGGCCGACCTGGGCCCGGGTCGGCACCAGGCCCCGTACGGCGAACGCGGCGCCCGCGCCCAGGGCGGCACCCGCGAGCACGTCGCTCGGGAAATGGGCACCCGTGTAGATGCGGGACATGGCCACCGAGAACGCCACCGGCGCGAGCGCCGCGCCCCACGCCGGGGACTCCAGGGCGACCCCGGCCGCGAAGGCGGCCGCCGACGCCGCGTGACCGGACGGGAACGACGTGGTGATCGGCTGCCGCTTCAGCTGCCGCACCAGCGGGACCGGGTCCAGGACGGGCCGGGGGCGGCGCACCGAGCGCTTGCCGAGCGTGTTGATCGTCAGGGAGGCCAGGCTCAGCGAGGCGAGACCGCGGACGGCGGCGCGGCGGGCGCGCGGGGTGCGGATCGCCGCCATGGCCGCCGCCGTCGAGAACCACAGCACACCGTGGTTCGCACTCCGGCTCAGCCGCGGCAGCACGCCCTCGGCACCCGGCCAGTGACGGTCGGCGGCCATTTCGAACAGCCGGTAGTCGAGGCCGAGCAGCCGGGCGCGCAGGCCGTGCGGGACGGGTCCGGGGACGGTGAGGTCTACGTCGGGGCTCATATTGGGGCGGGTACCCTGAAGCGGCCGTTTTCTGTGCGCCGATGGTGCGAACGAGTTGCTGTGCTTGGTGCGAGCGAGTTCGTGGGTGTGGTGCGAGTGAGAGGAACCCTGAATGCGTCTGCTCCTCATCCGCCACGGTCAGACGCCGTCCAACGTCGACTGGCTGCTCGACACCGCCCTACCCGGCCCCGGCCTGACCCCCTTGGGGGAGCGGCAGGCCGCCGCCCTGCCCGTGGCGCTCGCCGATGAGGACATCGAGGCCGTCTACGCCTCCACGCTGGTCCGCACGCAGCTCACCGCCGCCCCGCTGGCCGCCGCCCGCCGCCTCGACGTGCTCGTCCGGGACGGCCTGCGCGAGCTGTCCGCGGGCGACCTGGAGATGCTGCCCGGCGACTCCGAACGCGGTCAGGAGTACATGCGGACCGTGTTCGCCTGGGCCGCCGGTGACACCGGCCTGCGGATGCCGGGCGGCGAACTCGGCGCGGAGGCGCTCGCACGGTACGACGCCGTGATCGCCGAGGCCGCGGACAGCGGCGCCGGAACCGTCGCCGTGGTCAGCCACGGGGCCGCGATCCGGCTGTGGACCGCCGCCCGCGCCGACAACGTCGACGTGCCCTTCGTCGCCGCCCGCCCGCTCGACAACACCGGTGTGGTCGTCGTGGAGGGCTCGCCGTCCGACGGCTGGAAGGCGCTGTCCTGGGCGGGCTCGGTCGTGGAACCCGCGGGACGAGGCGGCCCGGCCGGAGAGCCGCAGCCGGTGAGCCTGAGCGCCCCGGAGGCGGACCGGCCGGCCGGCGGGCAGGCGGCCGGATAACGGTTTGCCGCAGGTCGGGGGCGCCCCGCACAATTCGTCCCCATGGGACATCTGGAAGCCGCGCACCTCGAGTACTACCTCCCCGACGGGAGGGCGTTGCTCGGCGACGTGTCCTTCCGGGTCGGTGAAGGCGCCGTCGTCGCCATGGTCGGCCCGAACGGCGCGGGCAAGACGACCCTGCTGCGGCTGATCTCCGGCGAGCTGAAACCGCACGGCGGCACGGTCACCGTGAGCGGCGGCCTCGGCGTCATGCGCCAGTTCGTGGGGTCCGTACGGGACGAGACGACCGTACGCGACCTGCTGGTGTCCGTCGCACCGCCGGGCATCCAGCAGGCCGCGCGGGCCGTCGACAAGGCCGAGCACGCCCTCATGACCGTCGACGACGAGGCCGCCCAGCTGCAGTATGCGCAAGCCCTCGCCGACTGGGCGGAGGTGCGCGGCTACGAGGCCGAGACCCTGTGGGACATGTGCACCACGGCCGCCCTCGGCATGCCCTACGAGCGCGCGCAGTGGCGCCAGGTGCGCACCCTGTCCGGCGGCGAGCAGAAGCGGCTGGTCCTGGAGGCCCTGCTGCGCGGCACCGACGAGGTACTGCTGCTCGACGAGCCGGACAACTACCTCGACGTGCCCGGCAAGCGCTGGCTGGAGGAGCGGCTGAAGGAGACCCGCAAGACGGTGCTCTTCGTCTCCCACGACCGTGAACTCCTCGCCCGCGCCGCCGAGAAGATCGTGTCGGTCGAACCCGGACCCGCGGGCGCGGACGCGTGGGTGCACGGCGGCGGTTTCGCCACGTACCACGAGGCCCGGCGGGAACGCTTCGCCCGCTTCGAGGAGTTGCGCAGGCGCTGGGACGAGAAGCACGCGCAGCTGAAGAAGCTGGTGCTGAACCTCCGCCAGGCGGCCTCCATCAGCCATGAGCTGGCGTCCCGCTACCAGGCCGCACAGACCCGGCTGCGCAAGTTCGAGGAGGCCGGGCCGCCGCCCGAGCCGCCGCGCGAGCAGGACATCACCATGCGCCTCAAGGGTGGCCGCACGGGCGTAAGGGCGGTCACCTGCACGGGACTTGAGCTCACCGGCCTGATGAAGCCCTTCGACCTGGAGGTGTTCTACGGCGAGCGGGTCGCCGTCCTCGGCTCCAACGGCTCGGGGAAGTCGCACTTCCTGCGGCTGCTCGCGGGCGACGACGTGGCGCACACGGGCCAGTGGAAGCTGGGTGCGCGCGTGGTGCCCGGGCACTTCGCGCAGACGCACGCGCATCCCGAGCTGATGGGCCGTACGCTCCTCGACATCCTGTGGAAGGAGCACTCCCAGGACCGGGGCGCGGCCATGTCCCGGCTGCGCCGCTATGAGCTGACCCAGCAGGCCGAGCAGCCCTTCGACCGGCTCTCCGGCGGCCAGCAGGCCCGTTTCCAGATCCTCCTGCTGGAGCTTCAGGGCGTGACCGCGCTGCTGCTCGACGAGCCGACGGACAACCTCGACCTGGAGTCCGCGGAGGCGTTGCAGGAGGGTCTGGAGGCGTTCGACGGGACGGTCCTCGCGGTGACACACGACCGGTGGTTCGCCCGCACCTTCGACCGCTACCTGGTCTTCGGCAGCGACGGCCGGGTACGGGAGACGGCCGAGCCGGTGTGGGACGAGCGGCGGGTGGAGCGGGCGCGGTAGGGGCCAACCGTTCGTACAGTGGCTTTAAGGAACGCGAGACACGACGAGCGGGGCACGCCATGACTGGAGTCGACCCGGACCGTCTGGACGACCAGCAGCTCATGAAGGAGCTGGAGACGATCCACCGCACGCGCCACGACACGCTGCTCTACGGCTCGAACGACGCGCTGCGGGCCCACAACGAGCGCATGGCCCAGCTCGAGGGCGAATACCTGCGCCGCAACCCCCGCCGCCTGACAGCGGCCGGCCGCACCCGCGAGGGCGCCCGCGAACGCAACTGCGGCGGGGCGACGACTCCGGGGAGCGCCGGGGTCTGAGTGGAGGTGCTGGGGTGGCCGGGCGTGTGTCCGGGGCGGTGCCGGGGTCACCCGATAGGCCGTTCGCGTCCCGCCAATGGCGTCCGGCCGCGCGCGGGGAGCGGCTCGGCGGGCTGTGATGGCAGCGGGGGCACGACGACCGTGCTCCCGCTGCCATCAGTTCTGAAGGAGCTCGCTCATGCGCCGCACCGCCCGTGCCGCCCTTGTCGCAGCCGCCCTGGCCGGTGTCGTCGTGGGCACCGCGCCGGCCGCGTCCGCCGATCCCGCCGCACAGGTCACCCCGGATACCGCCCAGCCCGGCGGCTCCGTCACCGTCTCCGTGACCTGCGCCTCGACCGGCGGGACCGCCCCGGCGACCCTCGCGGCCGCCTCGCCCGCCTTCGAGGAGAGAACCGTCCAGCTGAACCGGATTCCCGACACCAGCGGCCAGACGTCCCGAGCCGCCTATCGCGGCACCGCGCGGGTCACCTCCGCGGGGAGCGCCGGGCAGGACGGCGCGCGGACCGTCACGGGCACGTGCCCTGGGGCGGCCGGCGCGAAGGGGGTGCCCTGGCGAGCTACGTTCACGGTGCCGGGTGAGGCGGGGGGCGGGGGCAGGGGGCGCGAGAAGGTGCCGGGTATGGATCCGGGGGCGGGGGCGGGGGCGGGCGAGCGTGCGGACGACGGTTACGTCGGTGGTGACAGCGGGATCGGCGGGATCGGCGGGATCGGCGGGATCGGCGGTGGCACCGGGAATCAAGGCGTCGGCGGGATCGGCGGTGGCACCGGGAATCAAGGCGTTGGCGGGATCGGCGGTGGCACCGGGAATCAAGGCGTTGGCGGGATCGGCGGTGGCACCGGGAATCAAGGCGTTGGCGGGATCGGTGGCGGCACCGGGAATCAAGGCGTCGGTGGGGTGGGTGGCGGTACCGGAAATCAAGGTATTGGTGGTGACACGGGGCACGACGGCGTCGGTGGGATCGGCGGCGGCACCGGAAATCAAGGCGTTGGCGGGGTGGGTGGCGGTACCGGAAATCAGGGCATTGGTGGTGACACGGGGCACGACGGCGTCGGTGGGATCGGCGGCGGCACCGGAAATCAAGGCGTCGGTGGGGTGGGTGGCGGCACTGGAAATCAAGGTATTGGTGGTGACACGGGGCACGACGGCGTCGGTGGGATCGGCGGCGGCACCGGAAATCAAGGCGTTGGCGGGGTGGGTGGCGGGTA
>NZ_JBIAQV010000056.1:27853-41468 GCF_042889305.1 Streptomyces sp. NPDC002619
GTACCGGAAATCAGGGCATTGGTGGTGCCACGGGGCACGACGGCGTCGGTGGGATCGGCGGTGACACCCAACATCAAGGCGTCGGCGGGATCGGCGGTGACACCCAACATCAAGGCGTCGGTGGCATCGGCGGCGACACCGGTGACTCCCAGAAGTGCGCCGACGCCAAGCCCTGTGACGGAAGCCAGACGTGCGGTGACTCCCGTGGTGCATCCTGTGGGGACGGCCGTACGTGCAACGAGTCCCGGAACGAGGGCGACTGCCGCGCCGACGGGGAACAGCTCGGCGGCGTGGACGCCGGCGTCGGGGGTTCCTTCAACGATTCCGTCCCGGCGCTGGTCGTCGGCGGTTTGCTGATCGCGGGGGCGTTCGGAGCCGCAGTACACCGGCTGTGGCGGCGCAGGCCGGACGCGCACGGCTGATCCGGGCCGACACACCGCACGTGATGCGGGCCCCGGGGACACGACACGGCATCACGGACTGCGCGGAGGCGGACATGCGGCGGACGGATCCCGAAGGCCACGGCCCCGTCCGCTACGGCCCTCGCCTGCCCGGCGACGGACTGCCCGTCCTGCCCGAACTCGCGGACGTGCTCGCCGACGCCGCGCACCGGACCGAGGAGGAGCCGGTCGGCGGCGCGGCCGACCTCCGTGACGCGGCCTGCGGCTACTGGGCGCGCCGCGGACTGCCCGCCGATCCCTCCCGCGTGGCCGCGGGCCCCGGCGCACCCTCCCTGCTGCTCGCGCTGACCGGCGCGCTCGGCGGAGACGTCCTGGTGCCCCGGCCCTGTGCAGCCTGGTGGGCGCCGTACGCGCGCCTGCTGGGCAGGCCCGTGTTCCATGTGGCGACGCCTGCCGAGAGCGGGGGCGTCCCGGACCCGTACGCGCTCCTGGAGACCGTGCGCCGGGTCCGTGCCGAGGGCGGTGATCCGCGGCTGCTCGTGCTCTCCGTCGCCGACGACCCGACCGCCACCGTCGCCCCGCCCGAGGCGCTGCACGAGACCGTCGAGGCCGCCCAGGGCGAGGGGCTGCACCTGGTCAGCGACGAGACCTGGCGCGACACCCTGCACGCCCCGCACGACACGGTGCTCCTCAGCCCCGCCGAGATGCTGCCCGACCGGGTCACCGTCGTCACGGACCTGGCCGGTGCCCTGCTCCCGCCCGGCTGGCCCGCCGCCGTCGCCCGCTTCCCCGAGGGCGCGCCCGGGGAGGCCCTCCACGCGCGCGTGCTCGACGTGCTGACCGCGATGGGCGCGACCGTCGCGGGCCCGGTCGCGGCCGCCGCCGGCTACGCCCTGGACGAACCCGGGCCGGTCACCGTACGCCGCGACGGTGCCGTACGCCTGCACGCGCGTGTGGCCGCCGCCGCGCACGCCGCCGTCGTGGCCGCGGGCGCGCTGTCCCGGCCGCCGCAGGCCGGGCGTCACCTGTATGTCGACCTCGGCGAGCTGCGCGACGCGCTCGGCGCGCACGGGGTGGGCGACGCACAGGAGTTGGAGGACTTCCTCACGGCCAGGCTCGGCATGCCCGCGCCCGGTGGCCACCGCTTCGGCGACGACCTCGGGGCGTTGCGCGTGCGGCTGTCCACCGGTCCGCTGCTGGGCGGCACCGACGAGGAACGCACGGAATGCCTCACGTCACCCTCACCGTTGGAACTGCCACACGTGCAACGCGCGTTGATCTCCTTGAGGTCGGTCTTCGACCACCTCCGCGACGACGCTCAGCGATGGGAGCCTCCTCGATGACGCAGCAGACGCCGCAGTCCGGGTCAGCGACCACGACGACCACCACGACCAGCACGGCCACCACGACTACGACGCCGCCGATCACGCAGCCGACCACGACGATCAGGGAAGCCGCCGCCCCTGCGGCTCCGGTCCCCTCCGCGCCCCCCTTCGCACCCCCGTTCCCGCCCCTCGCCGACCCTCGCCCGCTGGGCGAACTCCGGTTCTGGCCACGGGCCTTCCGCGACCGGCTCACCGCGCCCCTGCCCGGCCTCAAGGCCCTCGCCCGCTTCGCCCGCGAGGGCTCCGTACGACCCCGGCCCGAGGGCCTCGAGGACATCCCCCGGCTCCCCTTCGAACCCGCCCCGCTGCCCCGCGTGGACGCCCGCACGGTCGCCGTCAGCTGGGCGGGGCACGCCAGTTGGGTCGTGCGGATCGGCGGGCTCACCGTCCTCACCGACCCGGTCTGGTCCCGCCGCATCCTCGGCACCCCGGCCCGTATCACCCCCGTGGGCGTGGCCTGGGGTGCCCTGCCGCGCGTCGACGCGGTCGTCATCAGCCACAACCACTACGACCACCTGGACGCCCCGACCCTGCGCCGACTGCCGCGCGACACCCCGGTGTTCGTGCCCGCGGGGCTCGGCCGCTGGTTCCGCAGGCGCCGGTTCACCACCGTCACCGAGCTGGACTGGTGGGAGGCGTCCGAACTGTCCGGTGTCCGCTTCGACTTCGTGCCCGCCCACCACTGGTCCAAGCGCAGCCTCACCGACACCTGCCACAGTCTGTGGGGCGGCTGGGTGCTCACCGCCCCGGACGGGCAGCGCGTCTACTTCGCGGGCGACACGGGTTACGGCCACTGGTTCTCACGCATCGGCCGCCGCTACCCCGGTATCGACCTGGCCCTGCTCCCCATCGGCGCGTACAACCCGCGCTGGTGGCTCTCCGACGTCCACTGCGACCCGGAGGACGCGGTCCGCGCCCACCACGACCTGGGCGCCCGTCGCATGGCCCCCATGCACTGGGGCACGTTCGTCCTCTCCGCCGAGCCCGTCCTCGAACCGCTCACCAGAGTCCGGGAGGCCTGGCAGAAGGCGGGCCTGAACCGCGACGACCTGTGGGACCTGCCGGTGGGAGGTTCCCGGGTGCTGGCCTGAAGCCGAAGCCGAAGTACAGGCCTCAGGCCCGCGCCGTCCTCCGCACCCTCCGCCACACACTCGGCGTCGCGCTGATCACCAGGGTCAGCGCGACCGCCGCGACCACGCCCTCCCACGGCTCGCTGAACAGGGAGCCGCCGAGAATGCCGATCACCTGGTACGTCACCGCCCAGGCCAGGCACGCCGGCAGATTGCCGCGGGCGAAGCGGCGAAGCGGCCAGTCGGCCATCAGACAGGCCAGCATCACCGGGATGCGGCCCGCCGGAACCATCCGGGACAGCACCAGCACGGTCACCCCGTGCTCGCCGAGCTTGTCCTGGGCCTGCGCCAGCCGGTCCTCCGGCGCCCGCGCCCGTATCGCCTCCAGCCAGCGCGAGCCGTTCTTCGACCCCATGCCGCGTCGGCCCAGCCAGTACAGCGTCGCGTCCCCGAGGAACGCGGCCAGTGACGCCGTCACGAACACCAGCCCCAGCGCGAACGGCGCCGTCTGGTGGAAGGCGACCACGGCCGCCGAACTCACGAGCGCCCCGGTCGGCACCACCGGCACCAGCGCGCCGATCAGCACCAGCAGGAACAGCGACGGATAGCCGATCGCCTGCTGGGTCGACTCCGGCGGCACGGCCCTCGCCGCCGCGGCGAACCAGCTCATCGTGCGACCTCCAGCCGCACGCCCTCGCCGTGCCCCAGCTTGTGCACCGCCACCTGGGGCGCGCACTCGGCGGCCAGGCGCACGAACTCGTCGCCCGGCGCATGGAATTCATGGGGGCGCACGGCGTCCATGCCGATCGGCCAGTACGTGCCGTAGTGCACCGGCACCGCACTGCGCGGCGCGAGCGCGGCGAGCGCCCGTGCGGCCCGGCCCGCGTCCAGGTGCTCCGCGCCCAGGTACGGTCCCCAGCCGCCGACCGGCAGCAGAGCCACGTCCACCGGCCCGACCTCGGCCGACATCGAGTCGAACAGCCCGGTGTCCCCGGCGAAGTACGTCCGGGCCTCGCCCTCGACGACGTATCCGAGGGCGGGGGAGCGGTGCGGGCCGACCGGCAGCCGCCGCCCGTCGTGCCGTGCGGGTACAGCCCGTACGACGAGGTCACCGACCGAGGTCTCGTCACCGGGTGCCACCTCGGTGATCCGCAGGTGGGCGAGCCGGCGTAGTCCGGGCACCGCCCGTGGCGCGCCCCGGGGCACGAGCAGGCGCGTGCCTGGGGCGAGCCGGGCCAGCGAGGGAACGTGCAGGTGGTCGGCGTGCAGATGCGAGACGAGCACCACGTCCGCGCGGGCGGCCTCCGGCGGGGGCGGCGCGCCACGGCGGCGGCGCAGATGCGCGAGCCGGCGGGCGAACAGGGGATCCGTGAGCACGCGAACGTCCGAGTCCGTCACCGTGCAGGTGGCGTGACCCCACCACGTGATCTCCACCGGCACCTTCTTTGCCCCCTTCGCGCGACTCCCCCGAAGCCTACGGGCAGGAGTAGGGTCGGCGGCGAAACCCGGAGGTGAGGGGGGACGCCATGGGACCGGTGCGCGTCACGGCGATCGCGAGTCTGACGCCGCTCGAGGAGCTGGAGGCGGATCCCTTCCTCGTGGACTCGCGCAGTCAGCACGCGATGTGCGCCCGCTGGGCCGTCGAGCGTGGCTATGTCGTCGTACGCGAACTGCTGGTGCGCGGGCTGCGCGCCGACCACTGCGTGCTGTGGAACGGGGTACGGCCCGGGACGGACGTGTTCGTCGCGCCCAGCCGACGCGTCCTGGAGAGCGCCCTGTCGTCCGTCGACGAGTTCACCGCGGAGTGCGCGCGGCGGGGGGTGCGGGTCGAGACGGTGGGCTGCGCGGAGCCGCTGTACGACGCACAGATGAAGGCCCGGGTGCACCGGCGACTGTCGATGCCGACGGCCGGGTACGACGGGCGGTAGCCGGGGAGCCGCGCGACGCCCTGTGACAAGGTGGGGGCGGAGAGGCCCGCACCGGCGTCGGGCCGGGACGTGAGGTGTGCGGGGCGTGCTTGGTGGGCGGTGGCGACGGGTTGCGCGGCAGGTCGGGCGGAGTGTGACCGTGTGGGCGGTCTCGACCGTCACCCTGCTCGTGCTCGCCGGGCTTCTGCCCGACTTCCAGCTCCAGTCCGCCGACGGCGACAGCGCCACTCAGATCGCCGTCACCGCCGCGCTCGGCGCGGGCGCCTTCGGTGTGCTCTCGGCCGTCGTCTGGCCGCTTCTCGTACGGCTGCTGCTGCTCGTGCCCGCCCTGGTGCTCGGGCTGCTGGTCTTCGCGCTCAACGGCTCGCTCCTCCTCGTCGCCCTGCGCATCAACCCCTCCGGACAGAGCGAGGCGGCCCCCGAGACCGCCGTCATCGTGGCCGCCGTGATGTCCGCTGTCGCCTCCGCCACCGGCGGCGCACTCGCGGTACGCGACGACGACGCCTACCGGCGCCGCCTCTACCGGCTCGCCGACCGCCGCCGCCGGGCCCACCCGCCGTGCCCGGCCGCCCCCGGCACGGTCCTGATCCAGCTCGACGGCGTCGGCCACGACGTCCTCACCGACGCCGTACGCAAGGGCCTCATGCCGACCGTCGGCCGCTGGCTCGCCGCCGGCGACGGACAGCGGCCGACACACCGGCTCACCCCCTGGCGCACCGACTGGTCCAGCCAGACCGGCGCCAGCCAGCTCGGCATCCTGCACGGCAGCACCTTCGACGTGCCCGCCTTCCGCTGGTACGAGAAGGACCACCGCGAGGTCATGGTCTGCAACCGCCCGACCAGCGCCGCCGAACTCCAGCGCCGGGCCGTCGAGCGCACCGGCGACGGCGGACTGCTCACCGTGGACGGCGCGAGCCGGGGCAACCTGTTCAGCGGCGGCGCCGACGAACAGGCCCTCGTCCTGTCCATCGCCACCCGCCGCCGGGGCCGCGAGAACCGCTCCCGAGCCGGTTACTTCGCCTACTTCTCCGACCCGGCAAACGCCGTCCGCACCGCCCTCTCCTTCTTCGCCGAGGCCGGCCGCGAGATCGCCCAGTCGACCCGGGCCCGCGCCCGTAAGCAGCGCCCGCGTGTCGGACGCGGCGGCCTCTACCCCTTCGTCCGCGCCTTCGCCACCGTCGTCGAACGGGACGTCGTCGTCGCCGCGGTGATGGGCGACCTGCTCGCCGGGCGCACCGCCATATACGCCGACCTGGTCGCCTACGACGAGGTCGCCCACCACTCCGGGCCGCGCGGCCGGGACACCGAGAAGGTGCTCCAACGCCTCGACCGGGCCCTCGCGCTGATCGAGAAGGTGGCTGAGCACGCCCCGCGCCCCTACCGGATCGTCGTCCTCTCCGACCACGGCCAGAGCCCCGGCGAGACCTTCCGCGCCCGCTACGGCCTCACCCTCGGCCAGCTCGTCCGCGCCGGCTGCGGACTGCCCGTGCCGAGGAAGGCCGAGCGGACCCACAGCGGTGCCGAGGCGCGTGCCGCCGTACGGGCCGCCCTGCGCAGGCCGGTCGAGGAGCGCGGGGAGCGCCACCGCCCCGCCCGCCGCCGCTCCGAACCGATCGTGCTGGCCTCCGGCAACCTCGGCCTCGTCTCCTTTCCCGACGTGCCGCACCGCATGACCAAGGAGGAGATCGACGCCCGGCACCCCGCCCTGCTCACCACCCTCGCCAACCACCCCGGCATCGGCTTCCTGCTGGTGCGCAGCGAGCAGCACGTCGGGGTGGTCCTCGGCGCGTACGGCGCGGAGATCCCCCTGGACCGGCTCGACGAACAGCCCGGCCCGCTGGCCGCGTTCGGGCTCGGCGCCGCCGACGCCGTCCGCCGCACGCACGCCTTCCCGCACACCGCCGACATCATGGTCAACTCCTGGTACGACCCGGCCGACGGCGAAGTCCTCGCCTTCGAGGAGCAGATCGGCTCGCACGGCGGCCTCGGCGGCGCCCAGTCCCGCCCCTTCCTGCTGTCGCCCACCGCCCTGTCCGCCCCGGCCGGCGACGGGGAGGAACTGGTCGGCGCCGAGCACGTGCACCGCGTCCTGCGCCGCTGGCTGCGCGAGTCGAACGGACCCCAGGTGCCGCTCACCGAGGCGGACGAGGACCGCCGGGCCGCCTGAAATTGGGCTGCGCCCGGGAAGCCGTACGCCCACACTGGTGCGAGTCGTACGTCTCTCGCACATCCCCGAGGAGCCTTCCCTTTGCAGGCTGCCGTCACCGTCACTCCCGCCCGCATCCCCGAGCTGCTGCTCGGGCTGGCCACCATCCGGCCCGTCTTCCTCTGGGGCGCCCCCGGCATCGGAAAGTCCTCCCTGGTCAGGGAGTTCGCCGAGTCGCTGGGACTTGAGTGCGTGAGTCTGCTCGGCACCCAGCTGGCGCCCGAGGACCTGATCGGCGTGCCGCAGATCCGCGACGGACGGTCCGTGTTCTGCCCGCCGGAGGCGATCGCCCGCGACGAGCCGTACTGCCTGTTCCTGGATGAGCTGAACGCGGCCACCCCGGACGTGCAGAAGGCCTTCTACTCGCTGATCCTGGACCGCCGTATCGGAAACTACGAACTGCCCAAGGGCTCCATCGTGATCGGCGCGGGCAACCGGGCCACCGACAACGCCCTCGCCCGGCCGATCGCCTCCGCGCTGGTCAACCGGCTCGCCCACGTCCATCTGGAGGCCTCCGCCAAGGACTGGCTGATCTGGGCCGCGAACAACGCCATCCACCCGTGGATCCTGGACCACCTCACCGACCGCCCCGACCACCTGTGGTCCAAGCCGCCGAAGACCGAGGAGCCGTTCTCCACGCCCCGCTCCTGGCACATGCTCTCCGACGCGCTGCACTCCTTCGGGCAGGACCTCGACGAGGAGACCCTGAAGGTGCTCGCGCACGGCACGCTGACGCCCGCGCACGCCGTCGCCTTCTGCGGCTACGTCAAGATCGTGCGCAGCCGGTTCGGCATCGAGGTGATCCTCAAGGGCGACGCCCGTTGGCCGCACCGTATCGAGGACCGCGACCTGCTCTACTACCTCGCCGAGTCGTTCCGCGGACGCCTGATCAAGGAACTGCCCGCCGGCAAGGAGCACATGTCGGCGAACGGACGGCAGACCGCGTACCGCGCCAAGTCCCTGCTCGTGCAGCTCGCCGAGATCTCCGTCGAGGTCGCGCAGACCGTCATCGCCTCCGACACCGACGGCAACCCGGTCCTGCCCGCCTGGTTCCTGATCGAGGCGGCCCGGGACATGCCCCGGCTGGTGGAGGCGCGCCGGTGAGCCGAGGCCGGGGGGCGGAAGCGAAAAAGAAGAAGGATCCGGCGGCCGAGGAGTTCGCGGCGGGCGTGGCGATGCTGCGGGCCAATCCCGCGCTGCGCTCCGTCGAGTTCACCATGTGCCGGCACGAGGAGTGCAAGCTCGCGCCCCGGGACGGGCTCGTCCGCGTGGACTCCGACGGTGTGCTGCACGCCCACGCCACCCGGCGCGCCGAACCCGCCGAGTGGGCCTGGGCCCTCGCCCACGGCACCATCCACCTCGGCTTCGGACACGTCCCGGCCGCCACCGGCCCGCGCACCCAGCCCGACGGCCCCGACCTCGCCGCGCGCTGCGCCGTCGTCAACCGCTTCCTGCAGAACTTCCCCGTCGGAGAGGCACCCGAGCACCTGCCGCTGTCCTACCCCGACGGTGACGAGGAACAGCTCGCCGCGCGCTGGCGCCGTACGGGCATCCCGGCCGCGTACGAGCGCTGCGGCACGGCCGGCGGCGAACCGGATCTACTCCTGGTGCCCTGGGACACCTGGGCCGGTCAACTCCCCGACTGGCAGCTCGCGTTCGCGCACGCCCTGACCCGCACGGTGGGCCGGGCGATGGATGTTGCGGGCGGCCGCCGCGAGTCGATGGCCGCGCCGCCCACCCCGCTGCGCCCCTGGGAACGCGCCCTGAGCTGGTTCGTCTCCGCCTTCCCGCTCCTCGGCGGCATCGCGGCCGGCATCAAGCTCGTCGCCGACGCCGAACTCGCCCGCGCCCACGACATCTCCGTGGCCGCGGTCAACGCCGAGGCGGGCGAGATCTACGTCAACCCGCTGCGGACCCTCGAGGACGAGGAGTGGCGGTTCGTCCTCGCCCACGAGATGCTGCACGCCGCCCTGCGCCACGGCGACCGCCTCGGCCCCCGCGACCCCTACCTCTTCAACGTCGCCTGCGACTACGTCGTCAACGGCTGGCTGTGCGAGATGCAGGTCGGCACGATGCCCGAAGGGCTGCTGCACGATCCGGAGTTGCGCGGCCTGTCCGCCGAGGAGGTGTACGACCGCATCGCCGGCGACCTGCGCCGGATGCGCCGTCTGGCCACCCTGCGCGGCAAGGGCCTCGGCGACATCCTCGGCGCTCCGCTCGGCCCGCCCGGTGACTACGTCGACCTCGACGAGTTCTACCGCCGGGGCCTGAGCCGGGGCCTGGGTCTGCATCAGCGGCTGGAGCGCGGGTTCCTGCCGGGCGGGCTGGTCGAGGAGATCCGCGCGCTCAGCCATCCACCGCTGCCGTGGGACGCCCAACTCGCCCGCTGGTTCGACGAGTTCGTGCCCCGCCCCGAGGCGGTGCGGTCGTACGCCCGTCCCTCGCGCCGTCAGTCGTCCACTCCCGACATCCCGCGCGCCGGCCGCTACTTCCCGCCCGAGGAGGTCGCCAGGTGCACCTTCGGTGTCGTCCTCGACACCTCCGGCTCGATGAACCGCGTCCTGCTCGGCAAGGCGCTGGGCGCCATCGCCTCCTACGCCGAGGCCCGGGAGGTACCGGCGGCCCGGGTGGTGTTCTGCGACGCGGCACCGCATGACGCGGGCTATCTCCCGGTCACCGAGATCGCCGGCCGGGTCCGGGTGCACGGGCGTGGCGGTACGGTCCTGCAGCCCGGGATCGACCTGCTGCACCGCGCGGACGACTTTCCGCCGGGCGCGCCGGTGCTGGTCATCACCGACGGCGAGTGCGACGTGCTGCGGGTGCGGCGCGAGCACGCCTATCTGATCCCGCAGGGCAGCCGGCTGCCGTTCACCGCCCGTGGCCCGGTCTTCAAGGTGGTGTGAAGCCGAATGTGATCGGATGGGCACACCTGACCCCGATTCGGGATCGCACGCGAAAGGAAGAACCGTGGCTACCACGCGCACCGCACACACGGTCTGGGAAGGCAACCTGCTCCAGGGCAGTGGCGTCGTCACCTTCGACTCCTCCGGCATCGGCCAGCAGCCGGTGTCGTGGGCCTCGCGCGCCGAGCAGGCGAACGGCAAGACCAGCCCCGAGGAGCTGATCGCCGCCGCCCACTCCAGCTGCTTCTCCATGGCGCTCTCGCACGGCCTGGCCGGCGCCGGTACCCCGCCCACCAAGCTCGTCACCTCGGCCGACGTCACCTTCCAGCCCGGTGAGGGCATCACCGGCATCCACCTCACCGTCGAGGGCACCGTGCCGGGCCTCGACAACGACGGCTTCGTCGCCGCCGCCGAGGACGCGAAGAAGAACTGCCCGGTCAGCCAGGCCCTGACCGGCACCACGATCACCCTGTCGGCGAAGCTCGCCTGACTCCCGTACGTCCCCGGTGCCGCGTCGCCGTGAGGGGCGCGGCACCGTCGTTTCGGCGCACCCGGCATTGACAACAGCGCACTCAAGTTTTGTGCTGGAGTTGGGGAAACACCCTTTGTGGAAGGGGACAGAGATGGCACGTGCGGTCGGGATCGATCTCGGGACGACGAACTCGGTGGTGGCCGTCCTGGAAGGCGGTGAGCCCACCGTCGTCGCCAACGCCGAGGGGGCGAGAACCACACCCTCGGTCGTGGCCTTCGCCAAGAACGGCGAGGTGCTGGTCGGCGAGGTGGCCAAGCGGCAGGCCGTGACGAACGTGGAGCGCACAGCCCGCTCGGTCAAGCGGCACATGGGCGACGCGGCCTGGCGCTTTCCGGACAGCGGCTCGGTCGACGGCACCCGCTACCGGGCGCAGGAACTGTCGGCACGCGTCCTGCAGAAGCTGAAGCGGGACGCGGAGGCCTACCTCGGCGACGACGTCACCGACGCGGTGATCACTGTGCCCGCCTACTTCGACGACTCCCAGCGCCAGGCCACCAAGGAGGCGGGGGAGATCGCCGGTCTGAAGGTGCTGCGGATCATCAACGAGCCCACGGCTGCCGCGCTCGCCTACGGCCTCGACCGTGGCGAGGAGCAGACCGTCCTGGTCTTCGATCTCGGCGGCGGCACCTTCGACGTCTCCCTCCTGGAGATCGGCGATGGCGTCATCGAGGTCAAGGCCACCAACGGCGACACCCACCTCGGCGGCGACGACTGGGACATGCGGATCGTCGAGTACCTGATCAAGAAGTTCAAGGGGCAGTACGGCATCGACCTCGGGAACGACAAGATGGCGGTGCAGCGGCTGCGCGAGGGCGCCGAGAAGGCCAAGATCGAGCTGTCGTCCTCGTCCGAGACGTCCATCAACCTCCCCTACATCACCGCCTCCGCCGAGGGCCCCCTGCACCTCGAGGAGAAGCTGACCCGGGCCCAGTTCCAGGAGCTCACGGCAGACCTCCTCGACCGCTGCAAGACCCCCTTCCACCAGGCGGTCAAGGACGCGAACGTGCAGCTGTCCGCCATCGACCACGTGATCCTGGTCGGCGGCTCCACCCGGATGCCCGCAGTCACCGACCTGGTCAAGGAGCTCACCGGCAAGGACCCGCACAAGGGCGTCAACCCCGACGAGGTGGTGGCGGTCGGCGCGGCGCTCCAGGCGGGCGTGATCCGCGGCGACGTGAAGGACGTCCTGCTCCTGGACGTCACCCCGCTGTCCCTGGGCATCGAGACCAAGGGCGGCATCATGACGAAGCTGATCGAGCGCAACACGACGATCCCGACCCGGCGTTCGGAGATCTTCACGACGGCCACGGACAACCAGCCCTCGGTCGGCATCCAGGTCTACCAGGGCGAGCGTGAGATCGCGGCCTACAACAAGAAGCTCGGCGTCTTCGACCTCACCGGGCTGCCGCCCGCCCCGCGCGGGGTGCCGCAGATCGAGGTGGCCTTCGACATCGACGCGAACGGGATCATGCACGTCTCGGCGAAGGACCTGGCGACCGGGCGCGAGCAGAAGATGACGGTGACCGGAGGCTCGGCCCTCCCCAAGGACGACATCGACCGCATGATGAGGGAGGCCGAGCAGTACGCCGAGGAGGACCGAAACCGCCGCGAGGCTGCTGAGACCCGCAACCAGGCCGAGCAACTCGTCTACCAGACCGAGAAGTTCATCCGGGACAACGAGGACCGCATTCCGGCCGACACCAAGACGGAGGTCCAGGAGGCGGCCACGGAACTGAAGACCCTGCTGGAGCAGAACGCCGACACGGCCCCCCTGCGCGCCGGGGTGGACAAGCTGGCCTCCGTCAGCCAGAAGATGGGCCAGGCCATGTACGCCAATGCCCAGCAGCAGACGCCGACGGAGAACGCCGAGCAGACCTCACCGCAGGACGAGGAGGGCGTGGTCGACGCGGAGATCGTCGACGACGAACGCGACGCGAGGGGCGGGGCGGCCTAGGTGTATTGACCCGCAGGGTTGTTCACACGGCTGATCGGTGGTTGGCCGCCGAGTGCGGTGTGGCAGCGGTGATGGTTGTAGGTGTGTAGGAAGTCTGCCAGGGCGGCGGTGCGTTCGTCGTTGCTGGTGTAGGGCCGCAGGTAGGCCCATTCGTCGAGCAGAGTGCGGTTGAAGCGTTCGACCTTGCCGTTGGTGTGCGGCCGGTAGATACGGGTGAGTTTGCCGGTTGCGCCGAGGTCGGCCAGTGCCTGCCGCCAGGCAAAGCTCTTGCGGTAGGGCCAGGCGTTGTCGGTGAGGACCCGTTCGACACGGTCGATGCCCGCACCGGCGAAGAAGGCTGCGGCCCGGCGCAGGAAACCGGCGCAGGTGGTGGCCTTCTCGTCGGGGTGGATCTCGCTGTAGGCGAGGCGGCTGTGGTCGTCGACGGCGGAGTGGACGTAGTCGAAGCCCATGCCGGCGCGAGTGGCGCGGCCGGCCTGTCGGCCGAGGGTCTTGTGGCCGCCGCCGTCGGGGATGCGGCCGAGTTTCTTGATGTCCACGTGGATCAGCTCGCCGGGCCGGTCGCGTTCGTAGCGGCGGATGATCTCGCCGGTGGGCCGGTCCAGGTGGGCCAGGCGGTGCAGGCCGTGCCGGGCCAGGATGCGGTGCACGGTCGAGGCGGGCAGGCCCAGGATCGGGCCGATGCGAGCGGGTCCGAGCTTGCGGGCCTGCCGCAGCTCACACACTCGGGTCTCGACCGACGCCGGGGTGCGGTGCGGAGTCGTCCGCGGCCTGCTGGAGCGGTCGATGAGCCCGGCCTCTCCCTCGGATCGCCAGCGGCTGATCCATTTGTGGGCCGTGGCGCGTGAGATGCCCATCTCGGCGGCCACATGGGCAACCGGACGGCCCGAGCAGACACGTTCGACCAGCAGCCGTCTGCCATGAACGGTCAGCCGGGCATTACGGTGGGACACGAAGACCTCCGTGCGGTGTGTTCCTAGACAGCTCCACCACACCGGAGGTCTTCGCCATGATCAAGACCCGTTCGTGTCAACAACGCTCGTGATCAATACACCTAGAAGGCTGCTGAAAATCTTGTTGTGGGGCTGTCCGGCCGGGAGGCCGGGCGGCCCTTTTCGCTATGCGGTGGCAGGGGCGAGGTGCCAGGTGGTGTTGGTGCGGGTGAGTCCGAGGGTGATCAGTCGGCGGAGGTTGAGGGCGGCGGCGCGGTGGTGGAGCCAGATGTTGTTGGCGATG
>NZ_JBIAQV010000057.1:0-38423 GCF_042889305.1 Streptomyces sp. NPDC002619
CACCTGGCACCTCGCCCCTGCCACCGCATAGCGAAAAGGGCCGCCCGGCCTCCCGGCCGGACAGCCCCACAACAAGATTTTCAGCAGCCTTCTAGATGATTGATTCCAAGGGATCGGCTGCGCGCACAAGGGGAGGGAGCCCAACGTCAGTGTGTGAAGACAGAGTTGGACTCCCTCGCTACCGCACTCTTTGTGAAGACCGACGACCTGCTGAAGGCATCACCGCATCTGGCGCCCTGGCGTCCGGCGGTCGGGATCGCTCCGCAACTTACCGATGCCGAGCTGATCACGCTCGCGATGATGCAGGCCATGCTGGGCTTCGCCTCCGAGGCCAAGTGGCTTCGCCACGCCCGCTCCCACCTGCGGCATCTCTTCCCCTACCTGCCGAAGCAGCCCGGCTACAACAAGCGCCTGCGCAAGGCCGCCGAGTTGCTGCGGCGGGCCAGTACCCACCGGCGATGGGTGGGCTCCGCGCCGTCGAAGAAGTCGATGGCGGGCAGTTGGGCGGCGGCCCGCCGCAGCTCGACGCGCGAGAACCGACCGCCCACCCGCAGGAAAAGGTCTTCAAGTTCCGCCACCCACCGACCCGTTTCAAGATCCTCGATCACGCTCGGACCCTGCCCGCCCCGGACTGTCGACCAGCACAAACCCACCCTTCGAATGAGAGATCACCGAACCCGACCCTGACGGAACATCAGGCCCTACACTCAGAATCAGACCCCTGACCAGCAGGAATAGCGAAACGCTGCTGGAGTACTAGTGCGCACCTGAGCGGGCGTGGAGCGTCTTGAGGGCATGGCGTAGGTCGTTGGGGCAGGGGGTCGGCGGCGGTGAGGGTGTGGTCGCCGACGCGGATGGTGACGGTGCGGTAGCGGCGGGCCCGGATGATGGGCCCGGAGGTGACCCTGGCCAAGCCCCAGCCGGTCCCGGTGCGCCCGTTCGGCGAGCCGATCGGCGCGTTCGTCGCCGAGCTGCACCACGACCACGGAACCCGGCTGCGCTGCGGGGTGCCGGTGCACCGGCTACACGATGCGGGCGGCGGGGTCACCCGGGTGGAACTGGCCGACGGCAATGCTCCCGGCCGACGTGGTAGTCCTGGCCGTCGGCGCCGCTTCCGCGGCTGGCTGGCCGGCTCCGGCCTGTGCCTGGGCGACGGCATCTAATGCGACACCCATTGCCGGGCCGCCTCTGGCATCTCCGCCGCCGACGACGTCGCCTCCTGGTACAGCCCGCACTTCGGCACCAGGATGCGGCTGAAGCACCGGATGAACGCCACCGAACAGGCCATGGCCGCGGCCGGCGACCTGCTCGGCGACCACCGGTCCTTCGCCCTCGTCCCCTATGCTTCTGGACCGACCAGTACGACACGAGAATCCAGGCCTACGGCATCTTCCCAGACGACGCAGCGCCAGATCCTCGGTGACGACTACGTCAACTTGTCGGCCGGCGACGGCAGCAGTGCGGCCTGGGGTTCCCGGAGCTCGTCCTCGATGCGGTGTGGACGATGCGGACGCGGCCTGGCCACTCGTGACCGCAGCCTCATTACTTTGGCGATGACGGCCGCGCTGGACCGTATGGAGTCGTTCTCGCTGCACTGCCGCAACGCCGCGCGCGGGCGTGACCGACGAGGGAACTCTCCGAGTCATGCTGCAGGTCGCGGCGTACTCTGGCGTGCCCCGCGCCGGGCGCTCACCAACACCCGCCGCGGGACCGCCGCCGGGTCCCACTCCCCGTGACGGTGCCAACTGCGAGCGCTCGGTACCGGGTCAGTCCGGCCGACCGGTCAACGCAGCTTGCGTCCGCCGTCGACGTAGAGCACCTGGCCGGTGATATAGCCGGACTCCTCGCGGGCGAGGAACCATACCGCGTTGGCAATGTCGGCTGGCACCCCGCCCCGACGGACCGGCAGAGTGGTCTCCGAGGCCTTGCGCATCTCATCGATCGTCGAACCGATGCGCTCGGCCGTCGCCTTGGTCATCTCGGTCTCGACGAAGCCCGGGGCGACCGCGTTGCACGTCACGCCGAACGGGCCGAGTTCGATCGCCATAGTCCGCGCCAGACCCTGCAGACCTGCCTTCACCGAGGAGTAATTCACTTGGCCCCGGTTGCCCAGGGCCGCGGTGGAGCTGATATTGACGATACGGCCGAACCCGGCTTCGACCATGTACTTCTGGGCGGCGCGACTGCACAGAAACGCGCCCTTGAGGTGTACGTTCATAACGGTGTCCCAGTCGTCCTCGGACATCTTGAACAGCAGATTGTCGCGCAGCACGCCGGCGTTGTTCACCAGGATATGGACGCCGCCGTAAGTCTGGTTCACCCGCTCGAAGGCGTCCGTGACCTGGTCGGCCTGGGTCACGTCGGCGATGATCGGCATTGCCCGGTGGCCGTCCGAGGTGATCTTGGCCGCGGTTTCCTCGGCACCAGCCCGATCACGGTCCAGGACGGCAACGCTCGCCCCTTCGGCGGCGAGTAGAGCCGCGACTGCAGCGCCGATGCCACGCGCCGCGCCGGTGACCACCGCTACCCGATCCCGCACTCCTGGCATGACGCTCCACTCTCCTCGTAATAAATGAATCATCAAATATCATAGATAGTAGCTTCGGGAGCCGCATTATCGCTTGCGGCGGCGAACTGCCGTACCTGGTCCAGGCCCGCTCGTTTGAGCAGCAGCGGCCGGTAGGAGCTGAACCGCCGGGCCGCAGAGAAGCCGGCGACCCCGATCAATTCACCGGTGCGGAAATATCCAATGATTGTTGACCGGATCGGTCCGCCCGACAGGCCCTCGCCGTGAAGCGTGGTCAGCGAGTCGGCCAGGTCTGGACGTCCGATAACCTGGATCTTGTAGCCGAACTGGTCCGACCACACGTACGGAGTGGTCGCCGACGGGGGCTCGGCTCCAACGATCGAGCGAGCCACCGCCCCGGCCTGCTCGGTCGCGGCCGTCCAGTGCTCCTGGCGTTGATGAGCTCCGTAGGTCTCGTCCCGCCAGGACGCGATGTCTCCGAGCGCCCACACGTTTTCCAGCCCGAGCACCCGCCCGGCACTGTCACACAGCAAGCCCCCGCTGACGTCAATGCCGATGTCGCCGATCCAGTCGAGGTTCAGCTTGCCGCCGATGCCGACGACGGCGACGTCGGCCTTGACTAGCGAGCCGTCGGCCAACTCGACACTGACCGGGCAGTCCCGGGCGTCGACGAACCGCGTGATGCTGACGCCCGTGCGCAGATCAACACCGCTCTCGCGGATCAGCCGCGCGCACATATGGCCGACCCGCTCGCCGAGTACCCGGCTCAGCGGTACGGGCTGCGCCTCGAGTATCGTGACGTCCATGCCGCGACCGAGCGCGGTGCTCGCCACTTCTGCGCCGATAAACCCGGCACCGACGACCAGCAAGGACTTAGCGTCCCGCAGCGCCGCGCGCAGCCGCAGTGAGTCGTCCAGGTTGCGCACACAGAACACGTGCTCCGGCTGACCAGGAAGGGTGCGGGCCGCTGCCCCCGTCGCGAGAACGATGGCGCCGCCTCGCAAGACCGTTCCGTCCGTCAATTCCACCTCGCCGGGGCGCAGTGCGACGGCTGGCTTGCCGAGATAAACCTCGATGCCCAGCGACGTCAGGGCCTCCGCGTCAGTCAGATAGACGCGGTCGGGCTCCCACTCCCCGGCAAGCAGTTGTTTGGACAGTGGCGGGCGGTCGTAGGGCAGGTGCATCTCGGCGCCGACCAGGCTGATCCGGCCGCAGTAACCGATTTGGCGGAGTTGCTGGGCGCTACGCAAGCCGCCGAGCCCCGCGCCGACAATGATCACGTGCTCGATCGGGCCGGTCGGTTCGCTGGCATCCTTGCGACCATCGGCCATGGTCGGCACCTTGTGCGTCTCGTTGTTATGCATGGGTGGGGAGCGTGTCGCCCGCGAGGAATTGAATCGCCGGGGCCGGGCACAGCATGTCCGCCTCAGCGAAAGCGTCAGCCTGGTCGCTCGCCCGTTCGGACTGAAGCAGAATCACGGGCATCGTCCTCGCGGTTCTGGTCGAATACTTCCGGCGCCACCATGGCGCATTGGCCGGCGCACACTTCGCCATGTCCGTGTGTATGCGCATATGACCCTCCGGTTGGGCTTCGGCTGGCGATTCACCGATCGCGATCATACATCAAATCAGATGCAGTAGCCAGATCATTGATATCCTATCTTAGCGCGAAGGATGCGACGGGATCCCGGGCTGCCAGTCAGGCCGGTCTACGGGCCCGACGAGGTGCGAGCCTTCGACCCCAGGATCGGGTGGCCGGGTATCGCGCCCTTCACTGGCGACAACGTCGCCGAGGGCTATCGGAAGAAGCTCTGGATGTTTCGCCAGTACTCGGGTTTCGGGACTGCTGAAGGGTCCAACGCCCGGTGCAAGTAACCGGCTGGCGCAGGGCGGGACCGGGCTGTGGGTAGCGCTCGACCTGCCGACGCAATGCGGTTACGACTCCTCCGACGACGAGGTCGAGGAAGAGGCCAGGCGCGTCGCAGCCGCGCTCGACACACTGTGGGGCGAGATCTCGTTCGGCCGAGCGCGCTCGGATCGTCCTGTCTTGTGCGGATGGTGCGTCAAGTTCTCAGGTGGCGGCCGACTTGGGCGTGAACGTGGCGACGGTGCGCAAGTGGCGCTCCCGGTTCGCGGCTCACCGTGTGCCGTTCGGAAACTCGTCGCCGCCGGTCAGGCCGCGTATCTGTACTCGTTGATCACGCCGCCGAGTACTCGGGTGCGCCGGTGTCGGTGAGCGGTCAAGTTGGTCACGGAAACCGGCTGTTCCTGGGCGAGGGGCGGGAGTTGTCCCCGAGCCTGGTGCGGGCGGTGACCGTTGTAATGCCGGGCATAGGCCTTGAGGACCTGCCGGACATGGAACTCGTTCCAGATCAACAGGTGGTCGAGGGCCTCGCGGCGCGGGGTGCCGATGACTCGTTCGCAGTGAGCATTCATCCGAGGAGCCCGCGGAGCGTTGCGCAGGATCTCGATGCCCTCGGCCGCGAAGACCGCATCGAAGGACTCGGTGTACTTTGCGTCCCGGTCGCGGAGCAAGAAACGCAGCGAGTCGATCCGAACACCCAACTCGATGGCGAGGTTTCTCGCCTGCTGCACCGTCCAGGGCCCGGTGGGATGAGCGGTCACTCCCGCGATGTGCAGTCGGCGTGTGCCGTGCTCGAGGAACACCAGCGCGTACACGCGGCGTAGGTCGACCAGGTCGATGTGGACGAAGTCGCAGGCGATGACGCCCTCGGCTTGCGCGGTCAGGAACTCGCGCCATGTCGGCCCTCCACGGCGTGGGGCTGGATCGATGCCCGCCGCGGTGAGAATCTCCCAGACCGTCGTCGAGCCGACCGGATATCCGAGTCGGACAAGTTCCCCTTGGATCCGACGACAGCCCCACCGCGGATTCTCCCTGGCGAGCCGCAGCACCAGAGCCTTCACCGCACTCGCGGTCGACGTCTCCCGGGCCTCCTTCGGTGCTTGCTGTAGTCCCAGTTGCGCGCGACCAGTCTGCGGTGCCATGCCAGCAGCGTCGCGGGCGTCACCGGGAAGACTTGCGCCCACCGGCGCCGGGGAATCAGGGAGGACAGCGCCGCGAACCACAGGCGATCTGCCGGCTCGTACTGCACCGGGCTCGACAGCTGCTTGCGCAGCGCCGCGTTCTCGTGGCGCAACACGAGCAGTTCCGCATCCTTGACTGCGTCCCGGCGTAGCAGCACCGTCGGGACCGCGAGTAGCTTCCGAGCCACCTGATACACCAGTGAGAGGGTCACTCGGACAGGCTTCCAGCAAGTTTCAGAGGCGTGCCAGACCCACTCCAGGCAGCAGCGATGAGTTTCCGAACGGCACACGCTTGGGCCGGCAGGAACGGGGCGGGCATGGCGCTGTTTGATCAGGTCGCGAACTTCTAAGCCCTTTGGCGAATTGACCCCAGATCTTTGTCGTCCGGTCAATCTCGGCCACTAGACCTGCCGTTGACCACTGTTGCTTGCGGGCCACGTTGCATGGTCGCACCGCGCCGCCCTGCCCTCCCGCGAGGAATTCCCTGCGATCAAGGAAATCTGATGCGAGTTGTCCAACTGATGTCCGCGCCGGTCGTCGCCTTCATGGCCGTGGCGGGACTGGCCGCGCCGGCCGGGGCAGACACGCTGCCGAGCGAGAGCTCCCACTCGAGACACATCGAGGTTCGCCGGGATCACCCGGATGTGCGGGTGCCGGTCGACGTGACGAGGTCAGGCGAGGCTGTCATCGACCTGAACGCCGCGGCACCGGGCACCGACTGGGTCGTGGCGGGTGCCGAGTCGGCGGTCGTGTCCATCTCGGTCGACGGCCACTACGCCACCGACCTTGTGGTCTCCGGCGGGCAGCCCCTTCACCGGCAGCTCGCGCTCGGTCACCTCAACGCGGGCGTTCACATGCTGCGCCTGCATTTCTCCGACGAGAGCTCCCCGGCGGCCGCCACCTCCGCCCTCGTCGATTCGTTGCAGGTCACGACCTACGCGCCGGACAGCCCCGAGTATCTGGTGCTGCGCTACGCACCGGTCGTCTACGGGCGCAGCCTCGCCGACCTCGGCAGCCCGTACCAGAACGCAACTACTGACACGCCGCTCATCGCTTGGCATGAGATCGCCCCGGCAGCCACTCCCGGCCATCAGATCCTCACCTACTCGGTGGTGTGGAGTAACGAGGACGGCGGCACGAACACCCCTGCGCTGATGGCTCGTTGGGGTCGCACGACCGACATTGAGTGGATCTACTCCGTGGAGGTCGACGACCACGGCAACCGGGTTGCGGGCAGCGACACCTACCAGGCCCCCAACCATGCGACGCTGCACTTCAGTGGCAAGTACGAGGGTGATCACGCCCTGCTGGAGACCTGCACGTCGAACAACAACATGTGCGACGTCGTGGACGACCCGATGCGCTTCTTCCTGTCGACTCTGCAGACGCTGCCGGCCGGTCAGCCTCGCGAGTACCTCATGGACATCAACCCCTGGACCTACGAGATCATGGCCAAGGAGATGCTCCGCGAGCACAAGGTCGAGGCTCCTTCGGCGTCCACGCCGTTCACGCCGGAAATGAGCGACCAGCGCAACTACCTGTACGCGGTGCTCAAGAAGAACACTCAGCCCGCCAACACGGGTTCGTCCTGGGTCGGAGTCTCCCTCGGTGTGCGCCTCGTCTCCGGCCAGACCATCTACCTGTCCCACCACGTCGATCCGACCTGGTCGATCAGCCGTGACCTCCCGGCGGCCACGACGGTCGAGCTGCCGGCCGGCACCAAGGCCGACGACATCGCCGAGGTGAGCGTCCATCGTGTGGTGGTCGGGACCGACACTGGCGCCACTGTGCACGTCACGGGCATCAACCGGGGCTTCTTCCTCGGTCAGGACTACCGCCCCCAGCAGTCGTTCATGGCCTGGAGCGGCGATGTGATCCTCGACGCGAACAACACCTCTGCCGTGATCTGGCGCCGCTGACGCCATTCGTCAGACGGGTGCCGACCAGGGCGGCCGGCACCTCGTGCCGGCTCAGAATGGCTTCACAGCCCCTGACCCGCAGCTTTGCCAGAGACTCCAAAGGCGCCGCACCCGGCTGGTCCGCGGGCCGGCCTCGCTCCTGGTCCGAATCCAGCTGTCGGCCCGGGTGAGGGGTGCACAGGACCCCAGCTGGGGCGCGAGTCCGCTCCACCCGTTCCGGGAGGAGATGGCTCCCCCTCGAAGGCCGCGGCAGGTCGATTCGGCATTGCGGCGGCGGCTGCCCGCACCAGGTCTTTCCTCCGGTGCCGACCCCGGCAGGACCTGGCCTGTCCGGTGGCGACGAACTGGACGGTAGTGCTGAAGGCGATGTGGTCCGGACTGCCGCGGGCGGCCAGTCCGCCGGTCATGTCCCTCGGAGTGGTGGAACTCGGTTCGGCCGTGTAGCGGTCAGCGAGGGTGTTACGCACGCTCAGTGCGGTCACTGTCATGCTGTGCGGCCTTTTCCATGCCGGCAATCCCGGCACGGCCACCGCGTCCGCCGGCGCCCAGCCGTTCGGCGTCTTCCCCCGTCCAGGAATGGTTCCGCGACACTCGGTGGGCGGCGGACAAGAGCGTCAACTCCGACCTGGACTTCGCGTTCGCACGGGTCGGCACCTATCACGGTAAGAAGGTCTAGGACGTGGTCGGTGCGAACACCGTGGCCCACGCCCCGCAATTCACCAACAACGTCACCGTCAGCGGTTACCCGAGGAGCAAATACCACGCGGCCGACCTTGCGGTGAGCTGCCCGACCCGCACCAGCGCTAGCGGGGTTCAACCAGATGCGCATCGATCGCGTCGGCATGTGGGGAGGCGTCTACATCGGTATCAGGGAGCTTGTTGCAATAGCAACGCACTTCAAGCCAAACGCGCCCCGGACCAGCCTGACGATCTCGGTCTTGGACACTCGGGGGAGGGAGGAGCCTGGTGACCCCGGGTGGTCACCCCGAGAGTGGCTCTGGCGGAGGCTTGCTGGTGGATCCAGCAGCCGGAGCCGCCCTCGCGGGACCACGACCGTATCGTTAGTGGTCAACTCCCCCCTCGGACACACCCACTGACGATACGCAGACGAGGGCCTCGACCTTACGGTCGCGGTCCTCGTTGGTTTTTCGTAACTGATGGTGATGCCTAGGGCTTCGTAGAGCGGGCCTTTCTTCTCGGTGCCGGCTGTGTGGATGCGCTGTGCGATGTCTCCGAGACTCTCAGTGATCTCGCGGATCTGCTGGGCGTCGAGTGGGGGTTCCTTCTTCCGGGTGACGGCGGGGAGCGCGTCGAGTTTCTTCCGCGCCGCCTCCTTGTCTTTCTGGGTGTCGTTGATCCATTGGGTGACGACGGCGGGGTCGGCTCCGGCTTCGAGGGCCGCCTAGGGCCGAAGAGCGAGGCACGAACTTTCGCGCCGACGGGGCTGACTCTCTCGCCAGTTCGCAGACGAGCGAGACCCACTTGGGCGTGTATCGGAGACATCGCTGCCAGTTGCGCTGTTCACCGAGGAGTGTGCCCGACGTACCCGGCATCCAGGGGCCTGTCGGGAATCTACGAGTTGCTTCCGCATCTTGCGCTTGTAGATGTGGTACGGGGCGTTTTGATGAGCTGATCGAACCCTTGCGGCAGAAGCTCGATGTGGTGGTGCCATGGGAAAGTTGACGGACGCAGAGGGATGGCCCGCCTCGCGCCGCCGCCCCAAACCCACCTTCGAACACCAGGCATGGGCAGCCGTCCTCGACCAGCGCGGCATCTCCGGATCCCTGATCGCCCACCTGCTCCACGTCAGCGAGGCCCACATCCGGACCTCATGACCATCAGGCCACTCCTGGAACCGCACGGGCACACCAGCGAGTTGCTCACCGCCCGCCTGGTCGACCCCTCCGACCTCGCGGGCTACCTCATGTCCGTGACGTCAACGTCCAGTTGGCATGACGCGCACCACTTAATGCCGACGGGCCCCTGACCTCCGGGCCGCCACGTCGGGTCGTCGAATCGTGCCTGTTGCGGTTGATGCGCCGTTCGTCGCTACGACCGCAAAAGGCCCATTTAGAAGCATTCGCCATCATCGCCGGCGTCCTGATCTGAAACAACGTCTCACTAAATGAGACGCGCGTCATGCGAAATTCCCTAGAAACATCGGCTGGTTAGCGTCCCGATTGCAAAATTGCTCAACTCCTTTTTCGGGAGGACTTGTGAAATATCGAAGACGGGAAAGTGCCCGGGTGCTTCTCCGTGTGATCGCCTCGCTGGCGGTCTCGGTAGCGCTAACCTCGCAGGCAATGACGGTGCAGGCCGAGGCTGCTCCGACAGCAGCGCCAACCGCAGCGGCGACGCCCGCGATTACTTCGGCGGACCTGCCTGACCCGACGGCCCGCGGACCGTTCGGGCATCAGGTCATCGAAGAGGCCAAGTTCGGCTTGGCCGCCATCGAGGAGCCGAACTCCGACTCAGCTGCCCCGACGGCAGGGACGGCGCAGGCGCCGGAGCAGTTCGAGATTCGCGGTCAGCTCTACATGCCGGACTGGACCCTGCGTACCAGGCCCTCGCCACTGATCATCCTGGTGCACGGCAACCATGGCTCGTGCGATGCCGGCCAGGACGCCGTGCACGCCACCTGTGCGCAGTTCAAGCACAACGAGGACGGCTACGCGTACCTCGCGGAGAACCTTGCCACGTGGGGATACACGACGTTCTCCATCTCGCAGGACCAGCTGATGATGCGGCAGGACAACAACAAGGGCAAAGGCATGCATAACCGACGCATGCTCATCGCCGCCACCCTCGACGCGATCAGCGCGGCGAACCGGGCCGGAGGTTTGCCTGTCGATACGCACACGACCATCGGTACGACGCTCTCCGGTCACCTCGACATGACCCGCATCGGCTTGATGGGGCACTCACGCGGTGGTGACGCGGTCGCGAACTTTCTCGACTACAACCGCATCCGCACCGACGGCCCGCGTTATCCGATCCGCGGTGTCATATCGCTAGCGCCGACGGATTACGAACGCAAGGCTCCGTACGGCATGCCATACATGACGATCCTGCCGATGTGTGACAGCGACGTCTCCAACCTGCAGGGCGCGCGGATGTTCGAGCGCAGCCAGTACGTCAACCCGGGCGACCCCTTCCCGCGAATCCAGGTGGAGCAGCTGGGTGCGATCCACAACTGGTACAACACTGTCTGGTATGCCGACGGTGGCGCGGACGGCCAAGCCAACAATGACGCGGCGTGCGGTAACTCCGCACCGTTCGCGACCGACAACATCCACCCGCACAACCTGCGGCTCAGTGGTGCAGCGAGCTACACCGACCCGAAGCTGAACTACGCGATCGACAACTCCGACCCGCTCAACCCGGCCGTGAACACCAAGATCTCGGGTGACGCGGCACGCATGGGCGACCAGGAGAAGCTCGGACTGACGACGATGGCCGCCTTCCTCCGTCGCTACGTCGGCGGTGAGGGTGCGTTCCAGCCGTACATGACGGGCGAGCTCTCGAACACCTCCACCGGGCTGCAGATCCCGTCGACGGCCTGCCCGACAAGTCCGTCCGGCAGGGCCATCCCTTGCAACCAGCGGGTCAACACGACCTACTTCGCCGCGCCGCAGGAGCGGGTGGATGTGATACGTCCCGAGGTAGAGAACCCACTCACGCTCAATGCCCTCGGCGGCTCCCTGAGCGGTAGTGGCTTCGCGGACCCGTACGCGCAGGCCGCTGGGGTCGCGCCGAAGCCGGCCCCGACCGCAGGCAGTTACGACTGGTGCAACCCGGAACCCCAGGACTTCGCACCGTCGCAACTCGGCAAGAGCGGGCTGCCGACCGCGGCCAAGCCCTGCCCGGTGCCCGCGGCGAGCGCACTTGGTGGGCAGAACGGCACTCGCGAGAGCAGTCCGATCAACCAGTCCTACGGTCGCCAGCTCACTCTCGCGTGGGACAAGAACTCGGCTGCCACGCTCACCGCCCAGATCCCGGCTGCGTCGAAGAACATGCATGGCCTCAAGGCTCTGGCTCTGGACGCTGCCGTCAACTTCTTCGACACCCGCAACCCGGGCGCCGACAACCGTGGCGACAACACCAAGGATACGACGGTGAACGGCACCCCGGCGAAGCCGGTGTGGCCGAACGAGTTGCCGACGTCGTACGACCCGACGTCGACGACCCAGCACTTCGTGATCGCCCTGAGCGACACGGCAGGTCACGAGGGTACCGTCGACGCCGGGGACCCGCGCTGGGGCAACGCCCTGCACATGTCGACCGGTACGAACACGCCGAACACGCACATCGTCCTGGACCAGATCCGCGTGCCGCTCAGCGAGTTCGCGGCACAGGGCGTGGACATCGGCTCCTTGTCGAAGCTTGAGTTCCGCTTCGGTGTGGGCGACATGCCGAAGTCCGGCTCGATCGAGATGGCCGATGTGCGCTTCCAGGAGAGCGAGTCAGGGTCGAAGATCCTGTCGGACGGCGACGAGGCCAACGGTGCCGGTTACGGCCCCTCCGCCCTCGGCGGTCCGAACCCCGCGACCTACCTCGCGGCTCATGACAACACTGCGGGCAACGTCAAGCTCAACGACGTGGTCGCGAACCCGCAAGGGAACACGACCTGGACCGTCGACGACGACAAGAAGCAGTGCCCGAACGCCCAGTTCACCTCGATCCAGAAGGCCGTCGACTACGCGGCGCCCTGGGACACGATCGTGGTGTGTGGGGGTGTCTACCAGGAGTCGTCGACTCCGGTGAACAGCACATCCAACCCCGTCCAGGCGGGCGCGAGGAACGGCCTGACGATCAACAAACCCTTGAAGATCAAGGGTGCGGGAGCGGACAAGGTCATCATCGAACCGGACCAGTCGCTCGGGACCTTGGCGGGCGATCAGCCGTACCTGCGTGACGGTGGCGGCAACGTGATCACGGTATCCAGGCAGTCTCTCGGCTCGACCGACACCAACGAGATGTTCGTGGACATCTCGGGCGTCACGGTGACCTCGGGTAACGTCTGGGCCGAGGCGGGCATCGCATTCTTCGGCGCAGCTGGACGCGTCGCGAACAGCGTCATTGGTCCGATGAAGGTCGCGACCGACGCCCAGGAGCTGGCCGAGCACCCGCACGGCTGGGGCATCGTCAAGACCGGCGTGATCCAGGGTGCAAGCTCCGGCACGGTCGAGAGCGAACTCACCGTCACGAACAGCGTGATCACCGGCTACCAATCGGGCGGAATCCTGTTCGACGGCGCCCGTGGCAAGGACCGCAGCCCGGACAACACCGTCCGGACAGGTATCCGGTACCACGGCTACGTGACCAACACGGTCGTCAAGGGTGAGCCGAACAGCCTGTACCCGCAGGTCGGCATCAAGTACACCAGCGGTGTGACCGGCTTCGTGAACAACAGCCGGATCATCGGGAACTACTACACGCCCGCACCGTCGCAGTCGTACGGCATCCTGCTGACCGACGCCGGTACCGATACGGCCGGAGCGCTCGCCGCTTCGGACGACATCTTCACCGGGAACGGGTTCGCGGTGTACAACGCCAACGCTGACAACAGTGCTGTGCGCGACGGCGCCCCATTCGCGGTGTCGGGCAGCTACCTCGGCACGGGCCACCCGGTCCCAGGCGGCCCGGCACGCCCGAGCACAGGCATCGAGGCCGTCTCCGGCCCCGACAGCACGGGCGCAGCTACGGTCACCATCACCGGACGCCGCTCGTCGCCGCCGCGGACGGTACCGACCGGAGTGGGTCGCATCGTCGACTCCGCACCGACGGCCGAAGTGGCTGACCCGGGGCGTGGATCGGTGTTCAAGGTGGGAGCGACGGTGTATCCGCTGATCCGGGGCACCGACGACTTTGCCGTCCAGTCGGTGACCCTGATCGTCAACGGCTCCAAGGTCGGCAGCGCCACTGCTGCGCCGTATCAGTTCAGCTGGACACCGAGTTCGAAGGACGCGGGCAAGCAGGTCAAGTTCCAGGCGCTGGTCGTCGACTCGTCCGGAAACGCGAAGCTCTCCAGTCCGGTGAACTACGCGGTGGCCCCCGTGACCCGCCGCCAGTCTTGAAGATCGACAAGGTGGAGACCAACGCCAAAGCAGGCACGGCAACGATCACCGTCACGGTGAACACGGCCGGTACGGTCACCCTGTCTGGCGACAAAGTGGCCATGGCCACCCATCAGGTTCGCAAAGGGAGCACCTTCACGACGACCGGGACGGTCGCGCCCGCGTACCGCCAAACCTTGATCAAGTCGGGTGAGCTCGCAGTGGATCTCGCGATCACATTTGATGAAGCGACCGGTCAGAGTGCGAGCCGGTCTGTCAACGTGGCGCTCATCAAGAAGGGGTGATCCGGCACTTCATGCACCGACCGGAAGGGCCCACCGCAAGGGGGCCCTTCCGCTGTGCACGCCGGTGCGGGCACACGTCTGGGCCGTGGCCGCGAGCCCGCCGACCTCGCCGGCCCATCGAGAACAGCCCTGAAGATCTGTTCCTGCCTTCGCCGGCCGACGGAGATCCGGTCTTCCCCGGTACTCGTGTTGCGTGCCAGCCGACGCCGGTCCTCGGGGACGCGATCGGCTTTGGTGGCAGTGAGGTGAGCCAGGCGCAGCAGCACGACCGATCATGATGCCGTTCGACCGCCGTCCAGGTGAAGACAGCGGGACGGCTGGCAGTTGTGTCGGAGATCGCCAATCAAGGCTGCGACCTGGGCGGATGATGTATCGGCACCCGCAACGCCAGTCTCTGCAGCACGACCGACCTTGCTGCCCGGGTGATCGTCGTCCCTGCCAGAGCGTCGACTCAGCCCCGCGCCCGACATCACGGAGATCATCGTATTCCCGCTCTGACCAGGGTGGATGAGGTTATTGGCAAGGGCACCGCTCGGTCCCCGGGGCCCGTACATGTGGAAGGCCGCCTCCCGTCGGGGGAGAGGCGGCCTTCCCGCCCCGTCAGGGCGGCTGGTCGTGAGTCGTCTGCGACGGTGTGTCAGGGTGTTTCATGGCCGGTGCAGACGTCCGGCTGGGGGCCGACCGGGGAAGCGGGTGGTGCTGTTCCGGTGGTCCCGTCGTCCTCGCGGACGGTGACTGTGCCGAAGTCCCGGCTGCCCAGAACCGCGTTGCTGGAGTCCGATACGGCGATCTTGTAGGACGTGGTCGGGGCCGGGCCGGGTTCGGTGTTGCCGGTGACCGGGATGCCGACGGCCTGGCACATAGTTCCGGGACGGAACGTGACCTTCTGCATGGCGAGTCCGACCTTGCCGGTGGGCGAACCGATCACCGTGAGGTACGCAGTGACCTCGGACGCGCTGGGGCGCGACAGGTAGACGGCCACATGGTCCGTCGCGGGACCGGAGCCCTCCTCCACCGTGGTGGAGGCGACGTTGACGGTCGTCCGCGGCCGCACATGCGCGGTGCCCAGGCCCTTGCTGTCGAAGGCCAGGTCAGAAACGTACGCTCCACCGCTCGCCGTGCCGTCCGCGCCGACGGCCGGGGCGAAGGCAACCTTGGAGAGGCGCCTGAGATCCAGGCCCGCCGCCCGCAGCGTCGACAGCGGAACGTGGACCTGCTGGAGCACGATCTTGCCGAGGATCGTGGACGAACTCGACGGCATCCGGCTCACACCCCAGGTGTTGAGATGGGACACCAGATCGCTCCAGGTGTGTCCGGAAGCGTCGGTGACGCTGAGCCGGAGGTCGGTCGCGGTGATGACGCTCTCGTCCGGGGACATGCCGACGGTCATCTCACCGTAGCGCGAGACGTTGCGCTGCGAGGGCGGCACCTTCACGGTGAACGAACCGTCCGTACCCGTCCAGGTCAGATGGGTCATGGCGTTGAGCGGGACGTTCGGTGCGAAGGCGGCGGGCGTCCAGTGGGGAACCTGCTGGTTGGTGAGTGTGCTGCCGGGGTCGGTGCAGGACGGCAGCGGTTCGGCGACCGTACGCCCGTTCTTGTTCGCGCACACCGTCGCGGTGACGTCACCGGCGGCCGAGGCAAGCGGCGAGGCGGTCTGGAAGGTGTCGACGTCCCGGCGCAGGGACGACGGCTGCTGCGCCACCGTACGCACGTCGGAGTAGTCGGCCACCGACGGAGGCTCCTGCCCGGAACCGTCGAACATGCCCTGGAAGCGGGTCTGTCCGCCGAGGGTCGACTCGAAGAACCCGGCGATGTATGCCGAGCCCACCTGGTACTGCTGCGCCGCGGTCAGCCGGGTGTTGACGCCGGAGGCCAGCGCGGCGTCGCTGGTGCCGCAGACCGGGTCGTCGACGCGCGACCAGTCGTCCGAGGCGGCCGGGTACGGCGGAGTCCAGGAGGAGTTGTAGAAGTCGTGGTCGGTTCCCATGACCCAGATGGTGGAGCGCTGCACGTCGTCCGAGAAGGTGCCGTCGCGGGAGTCGGCGTAGAAGTGCTGGCCCTGCTGGTCGGACACGTCGCCATCGCAGTACGGCAGCAGCGTGGTGGTCACGACGTCCGGCAGGGTCGCCCGGGTGAAGTCGATGGGAGCGAGGGCGAAGACCGACTTGATCTGCCACGGATGCGGCAGTGCCTCGTTGAGGGTGCCCGCGGTGACCACACCCTCACCGCCGCGTGAGTGGCCCATCAGCCCGATCCGGCTGAAGTCCATCGTACCCACCAGCTGGCGCGCCGTCAGAGTGCCTGCGGCATAGGTGGACCTGCCAGCGACAAGTGCCTGATCGAGCGTCACATTCCGGTCGGTTGCGGCATCGTGGTTGATGACCGGGCGTCCGTCGTTGGCCGACTTGAGCATGGTGAGGGTGTCGAGGACGAGCCGGCCACGGGTGACGGCGCCGTCGTCCGGCGAGAGCTGGTTGTCGTTGGCGTTGATCGCGTTTGCCGAGATCGACACCACTGTGTAGCCGGCCGCAGCCAGCGCCTTGCCGGCGCCGTCGTAGCCGGCGTAGCTGAGGATCGGGGCGGTGCCGGCTGGACACGGCCAGCCGCTCGCGCCCTTCAGGGTGGTGGTGTTGTAACAGGGGCTGTGCCGGCCGTGCAGGAAGATCACCAGCGGGTGCGCGCCGTGACCGGTCGGCAGGTAGATGCGTCCTTCGAGTTCACCGCGGATGCCGCCGATGTCCTCCAAGGCGATCGACTGGGCACCGAAGATGTAGTCGGCGATGGTGTATTGACCGGTCCCGATGGCCGTCGGATCGGCCGATGTGGTGGACGCCTCTCCCGAGGCGTCCGACTTTGCGTCGCGCTGGGCCTTCAGCTGGGCATTCGCGGACGGCAGGGTCGCCGGGCCGACGGCCGTGCTGTTGCCGCCACTGGACCAGCGCCAGGTGACCGACTCGGCGGTGGCCACGCGCGCGTCGGTCGTCGTGACCGTGAGCGTGCGTCCGTCCGTCGACTCGGTGGCCGGACCCAGGTCGACGCTGTCGACCAGGAGTTGAGGAATGTCGTCCTTGACGGGCAACGGGGTGTCCAGACCGAGGGAGACGGTGTAGCCGCCTGCGGCCCGGGTCACCGTCCAGCCGTCGCCGGAGTCGACCACCGCGGCCTCGGGAGCAGCCGTCGAGGCCGCGGCCGGGGTGCCTGCGGCTGCCGACGCCCCGAGAACCAGGAGCCCCGCGGCGACCGCGGGGAGCGGGCGCCGCAACGCCCGCCAGGGTATGTGTCGCTTCACTACTGCTTGACCTCACTCTTCGCCCTGCGGCCATCCGTGAACCGCCCATCGGACAACCCTGGATGACGCAGTGACAGTGAAAAGAGGTAGGGAGTACTGGTGCTGTGATGGGTGGGAGCCTGAGTGGGGTGGAGGGCGGACGCCGGCCGCGCCATGCCCACGACCTTCTGCCGACGGCCGACGAGCGCGAGCCAGCCGGTGACAGGCCGTCCTACAGGGGGAGTTGGCGGGGGCCGGGGGCCGTCCGGGCCGTCGTTCGAAGTTGGTCCGGCGGCAGCTCGGTGGGCAAAATTCGGTGGGCAGCCCGGTGGAATGTCGCCCCCCGTCGTTCAGTTGGAGCCGACGGGCTCCCCGGCCGGGTCGTCGTGTGGATAGGGGTAGAAGGCGGTGCCCAGCTTCGGCAGCCAGCCCACGGTGGCCACCGGGGTCTCGCCGTCCCCGGGATGTTGCGGGGGCAGCCCGGCATTGACCACCGGTCCCCAGCCGACGGTGAGGAAGCTCATCGCAGGGCCTCTTCGGCGATCAGCGGGTCGTTGGAGAGCTCCGGTGGGACAGCCTGATACGCCGTCAGACGGTGCGGAGCGACCTTCGCCGTACCGCCGGTGTCCGGGTCGGGCGGGGCGGCGTTGTGGTACTCCGGGTAGTGCGCCTGGTAATCGATGGCGGCCTGGATGATCTCCGGCTCGCTGAACCGCGGTCCCCAGAACTGCGCTGTGATCGGCAGGCCCAGCGTGCTGTCGTAGCCGATCGGGAACGAGACCATGGGCCACGTCAGCGCGTTCGGAAGCTGATAGTAGGCGCGGTAGACGGGGAAGCCGGATCCGGGGCCGGTGCGGGGGCCGATCTGTGCGCCCAGCGACATCACGAGCATGAAGTCCACGCCCGCCTCGTCCAGCGCGGCCTGGTAGTTGGCCTGCAGGGTGCGGCGCCGCTTCTCGCCCTCGACGCGAACGGAGGCCGGTACCGCGCCGGCGAAGCGGGTCGCCGACTCGAAGGAAGCCGCCGCGTCGTTGGGGCCCTTGCGCCCGTACTGGGCGAGCAGCGCGCCCGCCTGGTCCGCGGGACGGGTCGCGGCGAAGTCCTTGACCGCGTCCCAGTAACGGATCTCGTATCGGTTGGGGCTGAGCACCGATGAGGCGGGTGAGACCGGGGAGCCGTCGACGGTGGCCAGCACGTCCGTGCTGGCGAAGTAGGGGTCGTTCCGGGCCTGCGTGACGTCCAGACCGGGGAAGTCCTTGACGGTGGCGCCGAGCGCGGTGAGTTGCTGCTTGAGCCGCTCGAACGCGGTTCGGTGGTCGGCGGCGTAGAGGTCCTGCGGGGGTGTGCCGACCTGGACGCCCTGGCTGGTGCGCATCCAGTCGGTCTGCGGGATGCCGATGGTGATGCCGGACAGCGGCTTGGTGCCCTTGCGGGAGGTGAGCGGCAGGGCGGGGAAGGGGTCGGGGGCGGCGAGGCTCAGCGGGTCGTTGGCCGGGTCCGGCCCGAGGATCACGGAAAGGATCAGGGACGCGTCGCGCATCGAGCGGGCGATGGGTCCCAGTACGTCGTATCCGGGGGACAGCGGCATGAGTCCGGCCACCGAAGAGGTCCCCAGGGACGGCTTGATGCCGCTGGCGCCGTTGGCCGAGGAGGGCATCACGATGGACCCGCCGGTCTCCTCGCCGATGGCGGCTGCCGCCAGCCGGGCGACCGGCGCGACGCCGGAGCCCTGGCTCGACCCGCCGGGCACGTACGCCAGGTTCCAGGCGTTGCCGGCGAACGTACCGGTGATCGAACCGGAGAATGCGGAGCACACGGTGTGCCCCAGGATCACTGCGCCCGCCTCGCGCAGCCGGGCGACGACCGTGGCATCCCGCAGGGCCGCGTTGCCGTCGTAGGCGTGGCTGCCGTCCTTCGCCTCGAAGCCTTTGACGGCGACGGAGTCCTTGATGCCGAACGGTATGCCGAGCAGCGGGGGAAGGTCCTCCTGAGTTTTGCGGGCCTTCGCGAAGCGTGCGTCGGCCGCGGCCGACGCGGCGAGGGCGCCGTCACGGTCGATGCGGACGAACGCGTTGTACAGGCCGTTGTCGCCGTACGTCTCGAAAGGGCCGTTGAAGCGGTCGATCCGGTCCAGGTACGCCTGGGTGACCTGGACCGACGTGACGACGCCGGCGCGCAGCAGTGCGGCCAGCTCCATCACCTCGTAGTCCACCACGCGCTTTCGCTTCTTGATGCCGGAGACGGCGGGGAGGGCACGCTGGAAGGCGGACGCGGCGCTCGGACCGGAGTCCGCCGCGGCCGGCGCGGCGGATGCGGCCGACAGGGCACCCGCCGTGGTCACCGCGGCGGCGCCGCCCAGCACCGCCCGGCGGCTGAGTCTGTGCCGGGACTCTGGAGTGGTGGAACGTGTGGTTTCTGACATCTGGTGGCTTTCTTTCCTGGTCCGTACGTGATGCCGGGAAGGGCATGAACGTAGGGGAGTGGCGAGTCGTGAGTGACTTTAGGTCCGAATAAGATCTTGCGGAAGTTCTCCAAAAGGGGCTTCTTTGGTGTCCCGGGAGCGAGGTCGTTGTTATTTCGAATGAGTTCCGAGGAGGTGAAGTCCCGGCCCTCGGCAAATGGGGCGAGTGTGCTTCAAGTCGTCGCAGTTGCACGGGGTTTGATGACGCTCGCCGTCAGTTGAGAGGTGCTTGAAATGTAAAATCAACACGAGTGAGCGTGTCCACCCGCGCACGGCAAACCAGAATAAATACTCCTGTGCAGGGCATCACGGAGCATTTGGCTCCTCCCGTTTTCGGGTCCACTGATGCATTTTATTTGCTTTCGTTTCCATTTCTTTTCCCTCCCTGTACTGAGCCTTTATCTGCCGAGGCCGGTACGGTGCTGACGGGGCGTCAGTCTCGCTCTTGCATGAGGGGCCGTCAGCTTGCTGACGGCCCCTTTCTGCGCATTCAGAGCGGAGATTTCTGCTGGTGGGTAGGTCGACGGCCCGGCTGTCGCGACGGCTCGGCGCCGGGTTCCACGGCTCCGGGGTGGTGCTGCTCGCAGGGGCGGAACGCTGCTGGTCAGCCAGGGTTCGGGAGGGCATCGAGCCGGGCGAGTGCGCTTGTGATGTCGTCGGTCCAGGGCCAGTGCTGTGCCAGGCGGAGGATGCGGCGGCGGCCGCTGGTGACGAGCTGGGCAGCGGCGGAGAACAGCCGTAGTCGCAGGCGGCGGGGTTCCCACCGGCGGGCGGCGCCGGTCAGCGCGGGTTCAAACAACGTTCTTGAGGATCTCCCAGACGGTGGACGCCGCTACTTTCACCCCGAGGACGAGCAGTTCGCCGTGCAGGCGGCGGCAGTCCCGGTTCGTGTTCTCCCTGGCCAGGCGCAGCACCAGGGCTAGGATGGAGTGCGCGGTGCGCGGCCGGCCGCCTCGCTTGGGCCGGAATCGGGCAGGGTGGCGGCGGGCGATTACTGACCTTTTCGGATTGGGCTCGGGTGGTGACGGTGGGAGGTCCCTGCGGTATGCCGGTGTCATGCGGTATGCAGAGGGTGGGGGCCTGACTGCTGAGCGGCGGGCTGCGCGTGAGGTGCTCCGGCTGGAGGCCGGAGAGAGGTTCGCACGTGGTGACAGAACCTCGGACATCGCCAAGGACCTGCGGGTGAGCGAGCGTTCAGTGGAGCGCTGGCGCCATGACTGGCGTGAAGGCGGGATGGCGGGTCTGAAATCGAAGGGTCCGGCGAAGTTGCCGAAGCTGTCGGACGAACGGTTCGCCGGACTGGAGGAAGAGCTGGCCAAAGGCCCGGCCGCACATGGCTGGGAAGATCAGCGGTGGACGTTGGAGCGCGTCCGAACGGTGATCGGCCGCCAGTTCCAGATCAGTTGCTCGCTTGCGGGAGTGTGGCGGCTCCTGCATCGCCATGGCTGGTCCTGGCAGAGCCCGGCCCGCCGCGCACTGGAACGCGACGAGCATGCAGTCGAACTCTGGAAGAAAGACGTGTGGCCGCAGGTGGAAGGACCGCGGCGGCGCTCGGGGCCTACATCGTCTTTGAGGACGAGGCCGGCTTCGCGATGACGCCGCCACGCGCCCGCACCTGGGGCCGGCGCGGTCACACACCCGTGGTCAGGGTCCGGGGCCGTTCCCGACGCCGGATCTCGGTGGCGGCCCTGTGCTGCTACCGTCCCGGCGAGACATCGCGGCTGATCTACCGCCCACGCTTCCATCTGCCTTTCAAGGGAGCCGTGAAGAGCTTTTCGTGGACGGACTACCGTGACCTTCTGGTCCGTGCGCATCTCCAGCTCGGTGGCCCCATGGTGATCGTCTGGGAGAATCTGAACACCCACAGGACGGCCGGACTGCGTCAGTATGCGGCTGACCACGACTGGCACACCGTCTTCCAGCTCCCGCCCTATGCGCCAGATCTGAACCCTGTCGAAGGCGTCTGGTCGCTGCTGCGGCGAGGGCCCATGGCCAACACCGCGTTCACCGATCCCGAACACCTCGAGCGCACACTCCGCCGCGGACTGACCCACATCCAACGGCACCCCGACCTCATCAACGGCTGCCTCACCGAAACCGGCCTGAACATCACCACACAACCGACACCAACACGAAAAGGTCAGTAAGCGCCCCAAGGGACTTCAGTAGGCGTTGCGGGAATCAGTCCGCGCCGGAGAGTCGGAACTGACCGTGTACGAGCGTGTCGCCGCCCATGTCCTCAAGGCGGCTCCGCGCTCAACGATCAAGACTTGCAGCGGCCGTGTGTGTGCAACTTCGGCCTTGTGCAAGGACGTTGAACGATAAATAATCCGCCCGTTGAGGATGACTGACCGTACATCAACAACCTTATCGTCCAGGGTTGATGTGCGTGGAGTCGGAGACTCTTCGCCAGCCGCAGCCGTGCGGTCGGCCTTTGTTCGACAATAGGAGATGTTGTGGGCATTTTGCCCAGATCTAGGCCAAGAGATATATCTCGAAGCAGGCTCAGAACCAGAACGGCGCAGTCGGCGATCCGTGCCGTCACTGCGGTGCTTGGCGCAACGACCATAGCACTGCTGGGTGTACAGGCTCCCGCCCAGGCGGCCACGCCGGCCGCTGCACCCATCGCGCGGACGGCTGCGCGGACGGCCACGGCATCCGCCCAGAGGCAGGCGAATGTGGTGGCCCAGTGCGCCACACCCAAAAAAGGGCAATTCGCCTGTCAGTCGCTACGGCGAACCGACGTCCCAGCCATCAAGGGCTTGGTGGGGAAGACCCAGCGCTCGTTGATGAGCGCCGCGGGAACCGCACCTGCCGGGTTCGGCGCCGTCGACCTGCAGAACGCCTACAACCTGTCCGCTGACGGAGGCGCCGGCCAGACGATCGCCATCGTCGACGCGTTCGACGACCCCACCGCCGAGGCGGACCTCGCTGTCTACCGGGCGCAGTTCGGATTGCCGGCCTGCACCACCGCCAACGGCTGCTTCCGCAAGGTGAGCCAGCGGGGCGGCACCGACTACCCCGCACCCGATGCCGGTTGGGCCGGCGAGATATCGCTCGACCTGGACATGGTCTCCGCGGCCGCGCCGCTGGCGCACATCCTGCTGGTCGAAGCTGACAGCCCCTCCTTCACGAACCTCGGAGCGTCAGTCAACGAGGCGGTCGCCCTGGGCGCGAAGTACGTGTCGAACTCCTACGGTACCGGGTACACCACTGCGCCCGGCAGTGGTGAGCCGCCGACCGAGACCACCGATCTCGATCCGTTCTACAACCACCCCGGCGTGGCCGTCGTGGCCTCCAGCGGCGACAGCGGGTTCGGCGTGTCCTACCCGGCCTCCTCTCAGTACGTGACAGCCGTCGGTGGGACGTCCCTTGCGCGCGCCGCGGGCACGACGCGCGGATGGTCCGAGTCGGTGTGGCACAACGGCCCCGGTTCGGGGTGCTCCGTCTTCGAGCCGAAGCCCGCGTTCCAGACCGACGTCGGCTGCCCCAAGCGCACGGTGGCCGACGTCTCGGCGGTCGCCGACCCCTTGACGGGCGTATCGGTCTACCAGACCTTCGGCGGAGGCGGATGGAACGTCTTCGGTGGAACGAGCGTCGCGTCACCCATCATCGCCGGTGTCTACGCATCGGCCGGAACTCCGGTCACGGGCTCGTACCCGAACTCCTACCCGTACCGCAGCGGCGGCGCGGGCCTGAACGACGTGACCAACGGAACCAACGGGCCCTGCTCCCCGGCCTACCTGTGCACCGCGGGCACCGGATACGACGGCCCGACCGGCCTGGGCACGCCCAACGGCACGGCCGCGTTCCGCAGCGGTCCGCACGGCGATATCACCGGCACGGTCACCAACGCCACCACGGGTGCGCCGATCTCCGGTGCCACCGTCTCCGTCGGGGCCACCGCCGCGCACACCGACGCCACCGGCTCGTACAGTCTCAGGGTCAGTCCGGGCACGTATGACATCGATGTCGACGCCTTCGCATACGCGAGTACGTCGGCCTCCGGCGTCGTGGTCGCGGACGGAGGCAGCGTCACCAAGAGCTTCACACTGAACCCGGTGCCGATGCAGACCGTGTCCGGCAAGGTCACGGACGGCTCCGGTCACGGCTGGCCGCTCTACGCCAAGATTGAAATCGACGGCATACCCGGCGGGCCGCTCTGGACCGATCCTTACACCGGCGACTACACCGTGGACCTCCCCGCAGGGCACGACTACTCCCTGCACGTCATCAGCGCCTACCCCGGCTACCTTCCGGCGAACGGATCGGTCAGCCTGGGCGGTTCGGCCACCACGAAGGACTTCAGCGTCCCGCTCGACCCCTGGTCGGCCAAGACGCTCGGATACTCGAAGGCGGACGTCGGTCCCACCGAGGGATTCGACTCCACCACGTCCGCGCCTGCGGGCTGGTCCGTCACCAACGCGGACGGGACCACGGGCGGCTGGCAGTTCGATGACCCGGGTGCCGCCGGCGCCCCCATCGGCAACCGCACTGGCGGCAGCGGGGCGTTCGCGATCGTGGACAGTGACGCCGCGGGACCGGGCACCCACACGGACTCCTACCTCACCAGCCCGGTGTTCGACCTCACCGGCGACGACTTGCCCGTCATGAACTTCCAGACCGACTACCGGTGGTTGCACAGCCAGGCCACGGTCGACGCCAGCACCGACGGCGGACAGAGCTGGACCACTCTGTGGTCGGCACCCGCCGCCGCCGTCAGGGGTCCGGCCAAGGTCGACGTGCCCGTACAGGCCTACGCGCACAACCCGCATGTACAGTTCCGCTTCCACTACACCGGCTCCTTCGCGTGGTGGTGGGAGATCGACAACGTCTTCGTGGGCAACCACGAGGTCCATGCCCTGCCGGGCGGGCTCGTCGCGGGCACGGTGACCGACGCGAACACCAGCAACGGCCTCAACGGCGTTACCGTGTCCGGACCCTCCGGTAGCGGGCTCAGCGCCCTCACCACCGCCACACCCGACGACCCCGGTCTCAGCGACGGGTTCTACAGGCTCTTCTCGCCGGCCGGGGCGCAGTCCCTCAGCGCCGCCAAGGCTTCGTACGCCGCCCTGTCCCAGAACGTGAACGTGACTGCCGACAGCACCACCAAGGCCGTGTTCCCGCTGAAAGCCGGTCAGTTGACGGTCAGTCCGGATTCGCTCAACGCCTCGGTGGACTGGGGCCAGCAGGCCACCAGGACCGTGACCGTCAAGAACACCGGAAGCGCCCCGGCAGACCTGACTCTGGGTGAGGAATCGGGCGGCGTGAGCGTCGCCGCCCAGGGCGCTCCGCTCAGCATGACCAAGGGCGACTTCTCGCCGCTGCGGGTCACGCCATCGGCGGCGGCCTCCGGGTCAGGCACGGCTCCCCGTGCCACAGCCGCCCAGGCGAACGACTCGGCGTGGCAGCCGTTGGCGGACCTTCCGGTCGCCACTCAGGACAACGCCGTGGCCGTCGACGGTGGCAAGCTCTACAGCGGTTTCGGCGTCACGTCCGCCGGTCCCACGAACACCCTGTACAGCTACAACCCCGGGTTGGGGATCTGGACCCAGCTGGCCAACGCTGGGGACGCCCGTCAGGTACCCGCTCACGGCTTCATCGGCGGCAAGCTGTACGTCGCCGGTGGCTGGGGTGCCAGCGGCGACCCCGACTCCAAGCTGGAGATCTACGACCCCAGCAAGGACAGTTGGACCACCGGGGCTTCCGATCCTGCGCCGCTGGCCGCCTCCGGCAACGCGGTGCTGGACGGCAAGCTCTATGCCGTCGGTGGGTGCACGGAACAGACGTGCGGCAGCACCACCGTGTCGGTCTACGATCCGTCGAACAACTCCTGGTCCGCCGCGGCCGACTACCCGGAGCCCGTGTCCTGGAATTCGTGCGGTGCCATCGCGGGGAAGCTGTTCTGCGCGGGCGGCATCAAGGACACGACCTCGCTCACGTCCGCCTACGTGTACGACCCGTCGAAGAACTCGTGGTCGTCGCTGCCCACCATGCCGGTGCCGCTGTGGGGTTCGGCGTACACGACTGCCAACGGTCAGCTGCTGATCAGTAGCGGCGTCACCGGAAACCTGCTGACCAACCAGGCGTTCGCCTTCGACCCCGCGGCACACACCTGGTCCGCGCTGCCCAACGTCAACACCGCTGCCTTCCGTGGTGGTGGTGCCTCCGGCTTCTACAAGGTCGGCGGCTCTGTTCCGAGCGGGGGAACGTTCGTGCCGACCGCGGCGACCGAGCAACTGCTCGGCTTCGACCAGTCGGACTCGGCGGACGTGACGTGGCTGGCTGAGAGCAAGTCTCAGGTGACCATCGCACCGGGCGACTCAGCCCAGGTCACGGTCACCTTCGACGCGTCCGCGCCGGAGATCAACCAGCCGGGTACCTACTCTGCGCAGTTGGTGTTCGACAACGACACTCCCTACACGCTGCACAATCTCCCGGTGTCCTTCACGGTGAACCCGCCCTCGACCTGGGGCAAGATCACCGGAACCGTCCTGGGAGCTACCAGCAGCGGCAACTCACCGCTGGCAGGAGCGACCGTACAGATCAGCTCCTCCGCGGCGACATACACACTCGCGACCGCGCAGGACGGCACCTACGGCCTTTGGCTCGACGCGAAAAACAGCCCGCTCACAGTGATCGTCTCCAAGGACGGCTACGCGCCGGCGGTGACCACCGTGAAGATCAAGAAGGGAGCGGTGACCCTCAACGACATCACGCTCAAGCGGGCATAGCCGCCTGAGTCAGCACACGGCGGGCAGGGGGCGCTTCATGCGGCCCCTGCCCGCCGTCGCTGACTGGCGGCACGCCCGTACGGGCGTGCCGCGGCTTGGGGAACCGGGTGATCTGCACCAACACGGACCTCAGCGTCGTCGTGGTGTACGTCACCCACAACGACCCACGTTCGGGAGACGGCAGGCCGTTCGGGATCATCACCGCGTACTTCTTCCTGCCCTGCTTCCAGGCCGCGGACTGTCCCGGTCCCGAGCAGCCCCACAAGGTGGACACTGCCCTGACCTACACCGGTGCCGACAGCGCGGTGAACGGATCCCCGGTCAGCCTCTCGGCGAAGCTCACCAACGACTTCGGGACGCCCGTCAATGGCCGTGCCGTACGGATCGCCCTGGGCACGGGGGCCACGCAGCAGACGTGCACCGGCACCACCACGGCATCGGGCACGGCGACCTGCACCATCGGCTCGGTTGACCAGCCACAGGGAGCGTCGAACACCGTGCCGGTCGCCGTCACCTTCGGCGGCGACGACGACAACCCGTCCAGCACGTCCGCCGAACTGGGCCTGACCTCACCGACCAAACTCGACTACACCGGCGTGACGCACCTCGCCAACGGCACTCCGGCCCAACTGGCCGCCAAGCTCACCGACTTCCACGGAGATGCGTTGCCGGGGCGCAGTGTGCGCTTCGTCCTCGGCACCGGTGAGGACCAGCAGACGTGCACCGGTACGACGAGCGCCACCGGCACCGCGAGCTGTACCGTCGCCTTGGTCGACCAGCCGCTGACTGACTCCGCCACCGTCCCGCTGCACGCGTCCTTCGCCGGTGACGCCGGCTATCTGGCCTCCGAGACCTCCGCACAGTTGAAGCTCCAGTACGCGACGGGCCGTGCCTACGGCGTCTCGGCGCACGTCGCTCTCATCGGCGTACCGCTCCTGGAGATCGAGCCGCAGCCCGACACCGGGACCGTCCGTACGGCGGACGCGACCACGACCGACACCCCGTGCTCGGCCGAGTACAACTCGCCCCTGCTGTCGGTGCAGAAGCTGTGCCCCAAGGTCACCACGACGCTCGCCCCCGGCAAGGTCACGGCGACCTCGACGGTGGCGCAGGCCCGCATCGGACTACCCGGTGTGCCGGTCATCGAGGTGTCCGGGCTCACCGCAGTCTCCAGCAGCGAATGCGGCAGGACGACGGGCAGCACCACGCTCACCCTGAAGATCGCGGGAGTTCCGGTTACGGTGTCGGGTGATCCGAATACGGAGATCCCGCTCGTCGGAGGTGGCCGGCTCATCGCGAACGAACAGTTGCCCTCGGCTGGCGCCGACGCCGGCCTCAAGGTCAACGGCGTCCACCTTGTCCTTCCCGCCGATGGCGGTGAGGTCGTCCTGGCCTCGGCGGACAGCGCGATGCACAACTGCGGTGACTGACGACTCCGCCCGCCGGGCTGTCCAGGATCTTTGCGAACGACGGGCCAGCGATCTGGAGTCACTCACCTGCGAAGTCGTACCCGACGCTACGGGCGACGTGGTCGCCGCCACGACCGTGGTGCTCTTCCGCGGTCGCCGCTGCGTCTTCCGCCAAGGGATCTGGCCGCCGAGCCGCCCCGCCGCCACCCGAGTCGCCCTCTACGCGTCCGTCCTGGAAGAGCGCCTGATGACACGCGTGCTTCCACGGCTCGGCGACGATGCGTCGCCAGTCGACCTCTGAGAGCGCGCACTCACGAGCGTCGGCTCAATGCGCAGCTCCTCCTCTCGAACTGGCCGTCGTGGCACGAGCGCGCAGCAGCCGATCGAGTACAGCGACCGGCGAGCGCAGGTGCTCGGACGTCGAGCGCTGCTTCCCACTGCTCGGTCAGGCCGACCTTGAGACGCCCCCCGGGCCCGCTACCGCGGCCTGCCCAAGGCCCGCCTCCAGCACGCCTTCTCCGCTACCGCCGTCAACGTCATCCGCCTCGACGCACACTGGAACCCCGGCCAACCATCCTTCACACCTCGCACCAGCAGACTCACCCGCCTCAGCCACCGACTCGCAGCCCGAACCCCGAATTAAGCAGCAGAGTCAGGGGATGCGATCAGTGAGTTCAAGGACGGGCGGGTCGACGCGGAAGGCCTCCGGGTACTTGGCCGCGGCACCGGTGTTGAGTACCACGACCTCCTCGTCCCCGGAGAGCCAGCCGCGCTCGCGCAGGATGCGGACCGCGGACAACGTCGCGGCACCCTCCGGGCACAGCAGCGCACCGTCCGCGGCCGCGCACCTGTCGCGGTCGGCCAGCAGCGCCTCGTCGTCGACGGCGACCGCCTGGCCCTTGCTCTCGTACAGTGCCTCCAGGACCAGGAAGTCGCCCAGCGCCTTGGGGACGGTGATGCCGAACGCCACCGTGTGCGCGTCCTGCCACGGTTCGCTCGTACGCGCCCCTTCCTCGAATGCCCTCACGATGGGAGCGCAGCCAGAGGCCTGCACGGACACCAGCCTGGGCATCGGACCCTGGAGCCAGCCCAGGGCGCGCAGCTCGAGGAGGGCCTTGTGGATGCCGATCAGTCCGACGCCTCCGCCGGTCGGGTACACGATGACGTCCGGAGCGCGCCAGCCGAGCTGCTCGACGATCTCCAGACCCATGGTCTTCTTGCCCTCGATGCGGTAGGGCTCCTTGAGCGTGGCCGCGTCCATCCACACGCCCGGCTCCGAAGCGATCTTCTCGGCCACCAGACGGCCGGCGTCACCTATCAGCCCGTTCACCAGATACAGATCGGCACCGGCGGCCGCGGATTCCGCGCGGGTGATGGACGGCGCGTCCACCGGCATCGCGATCAGGCTCTTCAGGCCGGCCCGGGCCGCATACGTCGCCCACGCGGACCCGGCATTGCCGTTGGTGGGCATCGCAACACCACGCACGCCCAGCTCACGGGCCCTGGCAACCCCCACCGCCGCGCCACGCGCCTTGAAACTGCCAGTAGGAATCAGTCCCTCGTCCTTCATCACCAGCCCCGGCACGCCGATGGACGCGCCATAGCGCGGCAGCGGCACCAGGGGGGTCATCCCCTCACCCAGAGTGATGACATTGGCGGGATCGCGGACCGGCAGCAGTTCGTGGTAGCGCCACAGGGACGGCAGGCGCTGCGCGAGATCCGCCGGCGTGAGCGCATCCCGCACCAGGTCCAGGTCGTACCGCACCAGCAGGGGCGATCCGCACTCACACAGGTTCTGCACCCGGTCGGCGTCATGGCGGCGGCCGCACCGCGCGCATTCCAGATGCGTCATCGTACTGAAGGGCAAGGGGGACATGACGGTGATCTTTCTCGAAGGTCTGGTGACAGCGCAGCCGAATGGGGGCGAGCAGGACCGCGATGGTTAGGGCGTAGCGGGAAGGTCACGGCAGGCGGTAACGGGCTGCTGAGGATCGTCGCGGCCGGGGCGCAGGAGCGGACGACGAGAGGCACACGCTCGTACGGGAGTCGCCGTACGACCAGACGTCAGGAAGCGCAACAGATGGAGCTGGCGACATGGACCAGGTCTACATGCCGCCGCTTGGTTCCCGAGAATCCCTCGTGCACAGCACACATAGTGATCCAGATCAGCCGCTCCGTCGAGCCGCTGTGACATTCCCCTCACAGCAACGACCCGTCCCGACTTCTCGGTAACTGCCCGCGCCGGCTCCCGCGGCCTTGCCGGTGACTCTGCTGGCCAATTCGTGATGTTCAGTAAGCGCCTCGACGACCGGAAGGTGCTGTCGGGCATCCTGTTCGTGCTGTATACCGGCATTCCGTGGGAGTTCTTACCCCAGGAGCTGGGCTTCGGCTCCGGCATGACCTGCTGGCGGCGTCTGCGTGACTGGAACGACGCGGGAGCCTGGCAGCGTCTGCATGAGTCGCTGCTGGCCGAGCTGCATGCCGCCGGCGCTCTGGACTGGTCCCGGGCGGTGATCGACGGCTCCCATGTCCGCGCCATGAAAGGCGGCCCAAAACTGGACCGAGCCCGGTCGACCGTGCCCGAACAGGCTCCAAGCATCATCTGATCACCGAAGCGCACGGTGTCCCGCCGGCCGCGTTGCTGACCGGCGGCAACCGCAACGACGTCACCCAGCTCATCCCGCTGATCGAGGCCATTCCACCGGTGCGTGGCCGACGCGGACGGCCCCGCCGACGTCCCGTCAGGCTCTACGCCGACCGCGGCTACGACCACGACAAGTACCGCAAGCAGGTCCGGGCGGTCGGGATCACCCCGGTCATCGCCCGCCGCGGCACCGAACACGGCTCAGGACTGGGCGCCCACCGGTGGGTCGTCGAGCAGAGCTTCGCACTCCTGCACTGGTTCCGCCGGTTACGTATCCGCTGGGAGATACGCGACGACATCCACGAAGCCTTCCTCAGCCTGGCCTGCAGCATCATCTGCCGGCGACGACTGAAGAACCTCCAACTTTGTTAGGAGTTCTTACGGCCAGGGTGATCGGCACGGCGCGGCACGACCGGCAGCAACGGCTCGATCCGCGCCCACAGCTCATCGGACACGATCCACGGCAGCTGCTCGCCCCTTCTCATGTGCAGGCTAACACCCCATCAGGTGCCAACATTCCAAGGGAAGAAGCGCCACTTTGTTAGGAGCTCTAAGAGCACCCTGTGCCTGACCGACCCGAGCGCCAGCGCCACCAAGGGCACCCAGCTGACCGCGGCCACCTGCGGCGGCAAGGGCCAGACCTGGTCGACGATCACGGCGGGCGCGCTGCCGGCGGGCCAGACGCAGACGTTCACGTATGACGCCGAGGGCCGCACGGCCACGGTCTCCACGCCCTCCGGCACCACCGACCGCACCAGCAAGTACCTGTACGACGCGGACGGCAACCTGCTGGAGCATACGTCGTCGACCGGGGGCGCCGACAAGACACGCATCGACGGCGGTGCCATACGGCTTCTTAGCCACAGATTACGGCCCGAGCGGTTGTCGGCGCAGGCGCGGAGTCAGCCGTTGATGGCTTCCTTGAGCTGTTGGCCTGGACCGGAGGAGTCACGTGAATCCGGTGTTCGCGTGCTGACGGATCCCAGTGCGGTGGCTACGAAGGCCTGGGCGGCGGCGGTCAGGGGCTGATCTCTGTGGACGATGAGTAGGTCGTAGGTCACTCGAGGGAGTAGAGGCAGGACGACGGCGCCTCTGCTCTCGGCTTCCCGTGACACAGTCCAGGGCAGGAAGGCCGCGCCGACGCCTTCCAGGACCAGTGGAATGACTGCTTCTCGGTGGGGTGTCTCTACCGCCGTGCACAGGGGGATGCCGCGTTCTTTGGCTTCGTCGAGCAGATTGCGCGCTCGGGTACCGATCGCGCTGCTGATGAACGGAACGCCTGCGAGTTGCTCAAGGCTGAGGGGGCCCTTGCCGCCGAGTGTGCTTCCTGGTGGGAGGACGACGACGATTTCGTTGCTTCCGATCGGGTGCGCACGCAAGTCCGCGGACACGGGGCGGTCTGTCAGCCCGACTTCGCACGCGGCCTCCGCGACTGCTGTCGCAGCGAGGGCGCCGTCTTCGGTGGGCAGCATCGCCACGGTGACGTCTGGGTAGGACCGGCGGAAGTTTCCGATGATCCGGGCAAGGGGCTCGATACTCAGGCCTGGGGGTGTGCTGACGGTGACGCGGCCGCCGCGGAGGCCTCTCAGAGCGACCATGGACTGTCGCGCGTCCTCCATGTCCTTGAGGACGCGTCGTGCGTAGGTGAGAAGGACCGTGCCGGCCTCGGAGAGCGCGACTCCCCGGCCGACGCGGTGGAACAGAGGGGCGCTGCATTCCCGCTCCAGCCTGCGGATGGCTTCGGACAGTGTCGGCTGGGTTACGTGCAGACGCGCTGCCGCCCTGGTGAAGCCACCTTCGTCGACGGCTGTGACGAAGTACTCCAGTGTGCGTACATCCATAGGGGCAGCCTACCGGTTTCATCGAAAAAATAGACTGGATTGATGTGTCGGGACAGTGTTCCATGTGTTGCAAGTAAATTCGTTCACATCGTGCCGATCCTTGGCACGGAAATCCAAGAGCAGGAGAACCATGTGGGTGCCTCTCCGGTCCTGATCAGAACCAAGGACGACGTCGTCCGGGTGATCAACGAGAGTTCTGACGCCCCGCACAGCCGCATCATCGGTTTCATCGCGCTCGGAGGTTTCTTCCTCGACGCGTATGACTTCACCAGCCTGAGTGCAGGTTCGGTACAGATGAAGGCGGAGTTCGGGCTCAGTGCCAGCCAGCTGGGTCTCGTGACGGCTGTCATGGCGTTCGGCGCGATCATCGGTGCGCTCTGCGGCGGTTACTTCGTTGACCGGTTCGGCCGGCTTCGCATGTTCATCGTGAACCTGCTGCTCTTCGTATGTGCCACGCTTGGCGCAGCGTTCGCTCCGAACTACCAAACGCTCATTGCCCTGCGCCTCTTGATCGGTATCGGCGTCGGTCTCGATGTGCCGGTGGCCATGGCGTTCCTGGTCGAGTTCATGGCTATGAAGAAGAAGGCCAAGTGGGTGGAGTCGGCTGCTGCACTGTGGTCGGCTGCGACCATCTGCGGGCTGCTCGTGGCGCTCCTCCTTGACGCCCTCGGGGCAGGAAACAACTTGTGGCGCTGGGAGGTCGGTCTTGGTGCCGTGCCGGCTGTGGTGATCCTCCTCCTGCGCTTCAAATACATGGCGGAAAGCCCTATGTGGGCTGCGACCAAGGGAGATCTGGCCGAAGCGGTACGGATTCTCAGCAGAACGTACGCCCGGCCGTTCGAACTGGCGGCGGATGCAGTGGCCGTGTCGCACCACGTCGAACAGACCGGCCCGTTCCGACCCTTCGGCCAGCTTTTCACCGGAGAATTCCGGAAGCGCACCATCCTGATCTCGGTGATCAGTGCGGCGCAGAGTATCCAGTTCTCTTCGGTCGGCTTCTACCTTCCACTCATCGTCTTCTCGTTCTTCCACAGCAGCTTTTCCGTCTCCGTACTGGCCTCGGTGTTTGCCAATGCCTGTGGCCTGTGCGCCGCGCTTCTGGCAGCGAACGTCGCAAACAAGCTGGGACTGCGCAGGCTGACCATCATCGGGTTCAGCGGCGTCGCTTCCGTACTCGTCGTACTCGGCCTCGTCGGCCAGGTGATACCGCCGGTACTCGGAGTTGTGCTGCTGGCGTTCTTCATCGGCGCGCACACCTTCGGCCCAGGCTCCACCGCGCAGTCGATGTCAGCGTTGTCCTACCCGACGCGGATCCGCGGCGTCGGGGCCGGCCTCTCCCAGGCCAGTAACCGTACGGGCAGCTTGGTGGCGCTCTACGGCGTCCCAGTCCTGCTGGCTGCGTTCGGGCTGTATCACGCCCTGCTCATCCTGCTCATCGCCCCGGTGATCGGACTTGTCGTACTGGCCGTCATCAAGTGGGAGCCGGTCGGCAATGTCTCGGAAGACGAGCCCGAGTCCGTCTTCGGTTCTGCTGCAACGGCAGTCGCGCCCGCGGCCACGACCCCCACTCGTCCCCTCTGAAAGCAGGCGCAGCGACAGTGCAATCCCGATCCGCCCTCCTCCGGTTGATACAGCCCGACCTGCAGAAAGCCGTCCTCGACCGTGCCGGCAGCATGCTCGATGACGTGGCCGCCTACCTCGACTCGGTGGATGCACGAGACCTTGACGGTACCTTCCCGGCCTTCGCTTTCGATCCAGCGGCCGCATCCTCCTACCTCCCCCCGTCGGCAGATCACCCGACCCTTGAACCCGCGGCTCCGGCCGCCCTGCCGGACGCCCAGGAACTGCCGTGGGTGCCGCCCACCGATATCGCACGCCTGGTACGAGCCGGGGAGCTCACAGCCGCAGAGGTGGCCGGACTGTATGCACAGCGGATCGGAGACTGGCAGCCGGAGGTCAACGCGTTCATCGACGTGACGCTGGACGACGCTGCTCCGCCCCGACCGGGACCCCTTGCAGGGGTCCCGGTCGGGCTCACCGACCTGATCGACGTCGCGGGGCTGCCCACGACCGCCGGATCAGCAGTCATGCACGACAGGATCGCCCCAAGGGACGCGGACTGCTGGAGCTCCCTGGCCGGGGCCGGTGCCGTGCTGGCGGGCAAATTGAATGTGCAGGAATTCGCCGCCGGCACGACAGGCGAGAACGCCCGGTTCGGCTGGACCCGGAATCCCTGGGACACGACCAGGATGGCTGGCGGAGCATGCGGCGGTGCGGGGGCCGCGGTTGCGGCCGGGATGGTGTCCGCGGCTCTCGGCCCGGATCCCGGGGGGTCGATCAGGGTACCCGCAGCCCACTGTGGGGTCGTCGCCCTCAAACCCACCTACGGCGCCATCAGCAGGCACGGTGTACTGCCGTTGACCTGGACACTGGACGCCCTCGGCGTGATGTCACAGCGCGTGCGCGGGGTCGCCGGCGTTGCCGATCAGCTGCTGATCCCGCGCACTCCGCGCGGCAGTTGTGAAGGCGCTGCGCGGGCCGGAGAAGAGACAGCCGGGCTGGATCTGACGGTCGGGATCCCCACCTCCTGGCTGGACATGGGGCTCGATCCAGAGGTCCGCGCCGCCTTCGAGAAGGCACTGGAACACCTCACTGCCCTTGGAGCGAAAGTGCGCGAGGTGGATGTGCCGTACGCGGGAGACATCCTCAGGATGCACCGGGCCATCGCGTTCTCCGAGGCATCGGCGTCCCACGAGCCATTCCTCCTGCATCAGGCGGACGGAATCGGAGCCAATATCCGTGACCGGGAGGAGGCCGGGCGGGCCATGCTCGCCGGTCAGTACCTCAAGGCGTTCCGGATCCGTGCCATGCTGTGCCGACGCTTTTCCGAGGTGTGGCGAGATGTCGATCTCATCGTCACGCCGACGGTCCCGGTCCCGGCAGCACCTGTCGGGACGCAGTCGGTGACGACGAGCTCACGCGGCCCCGAGCCCACCCACACCGTCTACACCCGCTACCTCGCCCCCTTCAGCTCACTCGGCCTACCCACCCTGTCCGTCCCGTGCGGGGCGACTACTGGCGGTCTGCCGATCGGCATGCAGCTGGCAGGGCCGCCGCATGCGGAATCTCTCTTGTTCTACGCAGCCGGTGCCTACGAGGCCACCACGGCCTGGCACACCCGGCACCCGGTGCTTCCTCGGTGAAAGGCAGGGCAGAAACTATGTACGACATGGCTGTTACGGGCGGTTCCGTCGTCACTCCGGACGGTGTTGTCGAAGGGGACATTGCGGTGAAGGACGGCGTCATCGTGTCCGTCGGTGTTCCTGTCGTACCTTCGCAGGTCACGGGACGCATCGTCGACGCCGGGAGGAAGCTGGTTCTGCCCGGAGTCATCGATGCCCATGTCCACTGCCGGACCTGGACCGATCACGCCGATGCGATCGGAGACTCGCACCGCTCGGCGGCATTCGGCGGCGTCACCACAGCGATCACCCAGATCAGGGCACCTGAAGACATGGCCCCCTCGGACGCCATCGACCACTTCATCTCAGAGGGCGAACGGACCTCACCGATCGACTTCGGTCTGCACACCATCCTGCGCCCGGAGCACGACGCGGCCACCGAGATACCCAAGGTAATGGCTCTCGGCAGCCCGTCCGTCAAGTTCTTCATGTCCTACAAGGACAACGGGATCATGACGCCGGACGCCACGCTGCTGCGCAACCTCCGCATTGTGGCGGAGAACGGCGGCCTGGCCATGGTGCACGCAGAAGACGGCGAGATACTCGCACACCTCATCGACCATGCGAAGGCGACCGGGCGTACGCGGCTCGAGGACTTTGCCTGGACACATCCCGCCTCCGCCGAGGACCTGGGCGTGTACAAGGCACTCGCCTACGCGAAGGCGACCGACTGCCCCCTGTACATCCTGCACATGACCACCAAGGGCGGTGTGAAACTCCTGGGTGACGCGGTCGCGACCGGCCAGCGCGTGTTCGGAGAAACCTGCCCCAAGTACCTGACTCTCACCAACGACGACCTTCTCCGTGTTGGGGCGCAGGCCAAAGTGGGGCCCCCACTGCGGACCGACGACGACCGCGAACACCTCTGGGACGCGTTGAAGACGGGCACGTTGTCCGTTGTGGCCAGCGACCACGCCCCCCGGGCACGGGAGCGGACAGGACAGGTCGACGACGTGTTCGCCGAACCCTACGGCGCACCCGGCACCGAAACGATGCTGCCGGTGATCTACGACGAACTGGTGGTGAAACGCCGCGGGAGCGTGTCTCTCCTGGCAGAGATTCTCAGCACGAACCCGGCGCGCATCTACGGGCTGTACCCGAAGAAGGGCGTCATCGCGCCGGGATCCGACGCCGATCTCGTGCTGGTGGATCCCGAACGCAGGGAAGTCGTCAGCGCGGCAACTCAGCACTCCACAGCCACATACAGCCTGTACGAGGGTCGCGAGGTCACAGGTTGGCCTGTCCTGTCCACCGTGCGTGGCCGCATTGTGCTCGATAACGGCGAGCTGAAGCAGCAGCCCGGATTCGGGAAGTACCAGCACCGGATCCTGCCCGAGTTCACCCGATGACAGAGCTGTGGGAACTCACCGTGAGCATGCAGGCACGCGGGATCCGCGACGGCGCATTCTCCGCGGAAGAGCTGATGCGTTCCGTGCTGGACCGCATCGCTCAAACCAACCCGCAGCTCAACGCCTTCTGCACCCTCAACGAGCACGCCGTTGAAGACGCCCGTGCGGCAGACAGAGCACTGTCCAGGGCCGATGTGACAGGACCGCTGCACGGCATACCCTTCTCCGTCAAGGACCTCATACCAACAGCCGGACTGCGCACCACGCTGGGAAGCACCGCATACGCAGACTGGATCCCCAGTCACGACGATGTGTCGGTGGAACGGATGCGCGCGGCAGGGGCGCTCCTCGTAGGGAAAACCAACACCCGCGAGCTCGGCTACGGCGTCGTGACCGACAACGCGCTGTTCGGACCGACTCGCAATCCCAGAAAGCCCGCCTGCACAGCCGGGGGCTCCTCCGGCGGCTCAGCAGCGGCAGTGGCCGGTGGCATGGGATCGATCAGCCTGGGCAACGACGGTGGGGGTTCGCTCCGGGTCCCGGCCGCACTCTGCGGCGTCTTCACCCTCAAACCCACCTTCGGAGCTGTGCCCCTGTACCCGTCGTGCCGGCTACCCACGCGAGCCGGACTCGGCAGCTGGGAGACACTCGAGTCCGTCGGACCGATCACCCGAACCGTTGAAGACACTGCCCTGGTATTGGAGACGATCGCGGGATTCGACCAGCGGGACCGGCACTCCATACCGACCGACCTGCGGGGGCTTGCGGCACGTCTCGACGACGGCGTCAACGGGCTGAGAATCGCCTGGAGCCCACGCCTGGGACAGGCAGATGTCGACCCCGAGCTGATCGAACTGACAACGCGCGCAGTCAAGGCACTTGACCGGTCCGGACTCGGCTGCGTAGTCGCAGCCGCGGATCCGCCGATCGGAGATCTCCACGAGCTACGCGAGGCCTTCGCCGCCACCGTCGCCAGGGACTCCGACCTGAAAGGCCTGCGCGAGATGGCCGAACGTTACAGGGTGTCTCAGGACCTACAGGAGCTTGTGGGAAAGGACTGGACGGCAGAGACGTTGACCTGGGCGGCAACACGCAGGCAAACGCTCTACGACGCGATGCAGGGATTCATGGCGGACTGGGATCTGCTCCTCACGCCCACTACGGCAACGGCCGCTTTTCCGATCGGACTGCGCAGTCCGGTGCAGGCCGCGGGGCGCGACTGGTCACCGTTCGCATTCCCGTTCAATCTCACCGGCCAGCCCGCGGCAAGCGTGCCAGTCGGGACGACGACGGATGGCCGGCCCGTCGGCCTGCAGATCGTCGGTAGACGTCTGGAGGACGCCACCGTGCTGAGGGCGGCGCGCGCATTCGAATGCGTCCTTACCGCGGGTTTTGGCGATCGGCTGATCTGAGCCGAGGAGCAGTAGCGACTGTCGGAACCGTGCGTGACCGCTGCTGCTCTAGCCGTGCCCAGCCGTGGGTGGAAGGTGTCTGCTGCCTGCCGAACGGGCAACGACACGAGACGGGTCCGCATGCGTCACGACCCACGCACTCGTGACTACGTCGCACGACGCACTCTCGAAGGGCTCAAGACGAAGGACATCTTCAGATGCCTCAAGC
>NZ_JBIAQV010000058.1:0-37374 GCF_042889305.1 Streptomyces sp. NPDC002619
GCGCAAGCGTGTCCTCCTCGCCCGCTGACCCGCGTGCCGGAAACGACGCGGCGGTGACCGTCCGTCAGGCCTGCACTGAAAGTGATCCAGAACCAGTTTTCACCCGTCGCCGAGAGCTGGGCTCTGTTACGGGAGCACCAACCCGTGGACTATCCGTGGACGGAGCACGGCTGGTTCCGTGGGATGAGGTCTGACCAGCATGTTGTTTGAGAGACGAAAGGGCCTCCGGAGCTGTGTGCGCAGGTTCGAATCCTGCCGGGGGAAGATCAGTAGAAATCAAGCGCTGACCAGGGCGGATGCCGACACGAGAGGGCGGAAGTCAGTCTCACTGACTCCCGCCCTCTCTCGTTGTCTCTCGGTGTTCGCGACACACCTCCGACACACTCGGATGACGACCCAAGCCGAGCAGGCCGCCACCCAAACCCACATCTGGACCCCCGACGTCCGACACGTCGCGAGGCGAGGGGGGCGGGGCAAGGAGCAGGCTGGAGGGTGGAGGTGGGTTGCCGTGGCGCAAAACGAAGCCAGCTCGCCCGTCGAGGATGCCGCAGTACTGCAAGTTCTGTTCGACCAGTCACCTACAGATCTGCTGATCTTGGACCCGGACCTGCGAGTCCTGCGGGTCAACCTCACCAGGCCGCTTCTGCACGAAGCGCCACCTGAACAGATCATCGGCCGACACATCACCGACGAATACGACTTTTCCGCACCCGGTGAGGTGGAGGCGATGGCGGAAGGCGTGCTGGAGAGCGGCGTGCCCGCGCGGGAGCGACTGGTGGGGGTGCGTCCGAAAGGCGCGCCGGGGCCGGAGTACCTGTTCTCCGTCTCGGTATCTCGTCTGGAGGACTCGCAGGGGAGGATCTTGGGGGTGCTGGTGGAGATGCTGGATGTCACCGAACGCGAAAAGGTACGCGCCGGCCTGCGTGTCCTCGGCTCGGTGCGCGAGCAGGTGGGACGGACCCTCGACGTGGTGGCCACCTGCGAGGAATTGGTGCGGGCGGTGGTGCCGGGCCTCGCCGATATCGCCGTGGTGGAAGTGGTGGACGCAGTGGTGCGTGGCGTGGACCCTCCGCTGAGCCCTCTGGGACGGGAGGTGCCGCTGCGCCGTGTCGCCTTCGGCCGCAGCGGCGGCGAGGAGCAGATTCAGGCACATCCGGTGGGTGACGTGCGCGCTCTGCCGTTCCCGACGCCTTACGCCCAGACGCTGGCCGACCTCAAGCCCCGCCTCGTCGCCCTGGGACCCGACACGCCCTGGCTGGCGGCCGTCCCGCCGCGCGCCGAGGCGATCCGCGCATCCGGTGCCCGCAGCCTGATCACTGCACCCCTGACGCTGCGTGGAACCGTGCTGGGGCTGCTGAGCCTGTACCGCACTGACCGAAGCGACCTCTACGACGAGGACGATGTCACCCTCGCCCTAGCAGTCGCCGCTCACACCGCGCTGTGCCTCGACAACGCCCGCCGCTACACCCGCGAGCACACCATCGCCTTGACAATCCAGCGCCATCTGTTGCCTCCCTGCCCGGCGTCGCAGACCACCGTTGAAACCGCGCACCTGCACGTGCCCTCCGAGGTGGGCGGAGGCGGCGGGTATGACACCTTCGACCTGTCCGGCGCCCGCACCGCACTGGTGGTCGGCGAAGTCGCCGGCCAAGGCATCCACGCGGCCACCACCCTGGGACAGATGCGGACCGCCGCCCACTCCCTGGCCGCACTCGACCTGGAGCCCGACGAGCTCCTCGCACGCCTCAACGACACCGCCGTAAGCCTGGCCCAGGAACGCGCAGTTCTGCCGCCCGACGACCCCATGCCGCTCAGGGGAAGCTGCGTGTACGCGGTCTACGACCCGCTCGCCCAGACCTGCACCATCGCCCTGGCCGGCCACCCACCACCCGTCATCGCGCACCCCGACGGGAGAACCGAGATCCTTCACCTGCCGAGCGGACCCCCTCTCGGCAGTGCCGAGGGACCCCCCTTCGCCGCCACCACGATCCCCGTCCCCGACGGCAGCGTCCTCGCCTTCTACACCGCACCCCTCCTGCACGCCTCCCCATCCCCCGACACCCTCCAACAGGTGCTGGCCCACCCTGACCGGCCACTGCAGGACCTGTGCGACGACGTGCTCTACCGGCTGCGGAACGACACCGGCCACGGCGACGTCATCCTGCTCCTCGCCCGCACCCACCCATTCCCCGCCGACCGGATCGCCACGTGGGACATCGACCACCACCCCAAAGCCGTCGCCACGGCGCGTGCCCACGCCCAACAACAGCTCACCCTTTGGGGAGTGGATGAGGAAACCGTCTACACCACCGAGATGATCGTCAGCGAACTGGTCACCAACGCCGTCCGGTACGGCACCCCGCCTCTGCGGTTGCGGCTCATCAAGGACCGCACACTCACCTGCGAGGTCCACGACGGCAATCCCCTCGCGCCGCGGTTGCGCCACGCCAAGATGATCGACGAAGGCGGTCGCGGCCTGTTCATTGTCGCCCAACTCGCGCAGAACTGGGGCGTCCGCTACTCCCTCGACGGCAAGACCGTCTGGGCCGAGCAGACTCTCTAGCCGGGAGTGTCATGAGCGTACAGACCCGGTCAGCGACCCAGAAGGGGTTCCGGGAGCCGTCTCGCAGGCCGGGGCCGTGACGGCTTCGCGGACCCGCCCGTCCCGTGGCCGGCCCGGCACGCCTTCTGCCGGCACGAAGGTCGGCAGAACACGGAGTCGCGGCGGTGCCCGTGGGCGGGCGACGGTGGGGTGTGGGGGCCGGCGGTCAGGCGGTGTGTCATCAGGGTGACGGCGGCGATGGAAGGCACGAGAGGGTCATAGCCGTGTGGCTGTGCGGATCAGCCCCGCAAGGGCGAGGGAGCGGCTGTGCGCGGGCCAGGCGATGTGGGTGACGACGGGGGGTGCGTCGGTCAGGGGGACGGCGGTGTGCTCGGCCCATAGCCAGGCGCGGGCGGAGTCGGGGAAGACGGCCACGGTGCGTCCGAGAGCGATCAGCTGGGCCAGCTGCGTCTGGTCGTGGATCTCGGGGCCCGGGCCGGGTGGGTACGTGCCGTCGCGGGACCAACGGGCGAGCGGAAGATCGGGGATGTCGCTGACGTCGGCCAGGGACAGAGTCTTGTGCGCGGCGAGGGGGTGCCCGGCGGGCAGGATAGCGATCTGCCCCTCGGTCATCAGTTCCTCGCTGTCGAACCCGGCGAGGGAGTTGAACGGCGCGTGCATGAGCGCCACATCAGCGCGGCCATCGCGCAGCATCTCTCCCTGCTCGCACGTGCCGCTCGGCAGCACCTCGATCTCGGCGGCGTCGGGCTCGGCCGCGTAGGCGTCGAGAAGCTTGTGCAGCAGCTCGTGGGACGCGGCGGCCTTCACCGCCAGCACCAGGCGGTTGCGGGGGCCGCCCGGGCTGTCGGCGCCACCGGCGCGGCGGGTGCGGCGAGCAGCGGCGGTGGTCGCGTCGAGGGCTGCGCGGCCCTCGTGCAGCAGCATCTCTCCGGCGCCGGTCAGGGCGACGCCGCGGCGGTTGCGTTCCAGCAGGCGGACCCCGAGGCGCCGCTCGAGCTGCTGGATCGCCCGGGACAGCGGTGGCTGGGCCATGCCGAGGCGCTCGGCGGCGCGGCCGAAGTGCAGTTCCTCGGCGACGGCGATGAAGTACCTCAGCTCGCGGGTCTCCAAGGTGTCCACGGCCACAGCATACCCCGGTGATACCTGCCGGGTATGACAGGGCACCGAGTCGGTATTGGATGCGCCGCTCGTCGGCGAGCGAACATCGACGGCATGGGCGAAGCGAAGTCCGCGCCGGTGGCCGGCGCGGACAAGGGGTGCCGTTGACGAACGGCGCACCACGTGGCAAGCAGCCCTCTGCAGTATCCGGCTCAGCAGGAAAGACACAGGCATGAACACACCCTCCGCGTCACTGCCCGGCGGCACCTGGACCATGGGCGATCTGACCGTCACCCGCTTCGGCTACGGCGCCATGCAGCTCGCCGGCCCCGGGGTCATGGGCCCGCCCGCCGACCACGACGGCGCGCTCGCCGTCCTGCGCGAGGCCGCCGCCCTCGGGATCACCCACATCGACACCGCCGGCGCATACGGACCACGCGTCACCAACCAGCTGATCCGTGAAGCGCTGCACCCCTATCCCGCATCGCTGCACATCGTGACCAAGGTCGGTGCGGTCCGCGATCAGCAGAGCGGCTGGCCCCCTGCCCGGCAGCCCGAGGACCTGCGCCACGCCGTCCGCGAGAACCTTGAGGACCTCGGCCTCGATTCGCTCGACGTGGTCAACCTCCGGCTCGGCGACGCCCAGGGCCCCCGGCCCGGCTCGCTCGCCGAGCCCTTCGAGACCCTCGTCGAACTCCAGCAGCAGGGCCTGATCCGGCACCTTGGAGTGAGCAACGCGACGGCGGAACAGGTCGCCGAGGCGCAGGCGATCGCGCCGATCGTGTGCGTGCAGAACATGTACAACCTCGCCTACCGCCAGGACGACGAGCTGATCGACGATCTCGCCGACAAGGGCATCGCCTACGTGCCTTTCTTCCCGCTCGGCGGCTTCACCCCGCTGCAGTCCACGGCGCTTTCCGCCGTGGCCACCCGGCTGGATGCGACGCCGATGTCGGTCGCCCTGGCCTGGCTGCTGCGGCGGTCGCCGAACATCCTGCTCATTCCCGGCACCTCGTCGGTGGCGCACCTGCGCGAGAACGTCGCCGGCGCGGGACTCTCGCTCTCCGACGAGGAACTCGCCGAGTTGGACAAGATCGGCCACTAGCAGTACGCAGCCCGGCCCCCAGCAAGACCAAGGGGCAGTGGCGGATGATGTGATGCGGCCTCATCGCTGGTGACCGAGGGGCGTGTTCACACATGCTGCTGCGCGGTGGCGCCACCGGAGGCGGCTCCACCGCGCCAGGGTTGAAGTTCAGCATGAGAGACGGGCTCCACTCGCCGGGCTGTGGTCGCGGTCGGCGGTCAGGCTTTCAGTTGGTCGCGCAGGAACGCGACGACTCCGGCCCGGCGCCAGCGCTCACCATCGTCCAACTGCCCTCTACACACCGGAGCTGAACCCGGTCGAGCTGCTGTGGACCCACGCCAAGGGATGATCTCGCGGCGGTGCCACTTCTCCGGCCGGCCACCCCTTTGGGTCCGGCAGGCCGGGAGGGGCAGCAGCGGTTCGATCACCGCCCACTCCGCGACGGTGGTGTAGGAAGGGCAGGCCTTCGGACTGGTGGGCTCGCATGTTGAGGTGTCGCGTATTCGTAGCTGACGTCGGCAGCCCCACGACGCTGAGTGAGCCGTCAGGGGCGGTCGATCGCGGTGGGATGATCGCGCGGTGAGTGATGCGAGGGTGTTGGCCGCGGAGGCCGTTGAGTCACATGTCCGGGCGTTCTTCGAAGGGCACTCCGTGGAGGTCGTCGACTACGACCTCGGGCCGGAACGGCGAGAGGTGGCGCCCGATCTGCGAGTTCTCGTTGTGGGGCCCGGTCCCCGCAGCGACAGCTGGGCCTATGTGACCGCCGGGTGCTGGGCCGCGATGGAGAAGGACGGTCACGGCCTTGAGTTCGTCATGACCGCCCACGTCCGCGACCAGCGGTTCATCGAGCTCATGGCGATGATCGCCTACTACCACTGCGGAGGACATCAGCTCGACCTGGAGCACAGCATGCCGATCGGTGAACCGTGGGTGCCAGGGTCAACCTGCAACTGCCACCGTGCCTGGTCGCCCCACACCATCGTGATCATCGACGGTTCCGTGCAGAGCCGGGAGACCGGACCGAGATAGAGCACCGCGCTGTTGTTGGCGGAAGCAGGTGATGAGCGGTGGGGGAGTTGTCGTGCCTCCCATGAGATGACCTGTCAGACGGGCGCAGAGGCCACCTCTCCTGCAGTGGCCTCTGTTGTTGTGTGCCTGAACGGCACTCAACTCTGCTACGAAACAAGAAACTTCGGAAAGGATTGGCCAGGCGGAGGTATGGATTGCGCAGGTCGCCTCTTGTTCACCCAACGGGTCTACTCGCATAGACCGCGGTGGTGGTGTCATGCCGTCAGCCGCCCGGTACCCCACTGTCCGGGCCGACCCTGCGGGAGATCCCCACATGCGCCGCTTCACAGTCACCACCAGCGCCCTGGCCCTCGCGGCCGCTGGCCTGATCGCCGCCTCTACGGGTACCGCCCACGCGTCGACCTGCTCCCACGCCTACCTGCCGCGGCCCGATTCCTCCTGCACGCCCGGCGCCTACACTCGGGCGTCACCCAGTCGAACTCCACAGCACCATCTGCGTGTCCGGCTAGACCGCCACCGTCCGCCCCCCGACGTCCTACACCAACCCCCTCAAGGCCCAGGGCATCATCGACTACGGCTACTCCGACACCAACATGGCCGACTACGAGGAAGACCACCTCGTCCCCCTCGAACTCGGCGGCGCGCCTCGCGACCCCGGCAACCTGTGGCCCGAGCCCTACTCCGGCTCCCAGACCGCGCACTCCAAGGACGGAGTGGAGACGAAGCTGAAGAACGCCGTCTGCGCCGGCACCATCACCCTGTCCTCCGCCCGCAGCGCCATCAAGAACAACTGGACCACGGCCCTGCAGGTCACCGGAATCGGCTGACCCAGCCCAACCGCCGGGACATCCAGGCCACACGGGCCGGATGCCCCGGCACCACGTGTCGAGGTCGCATTACTCCTCTCCACGAAGCGAACTACGGGGGCGGAGCGGGCCTGCAACGTGGCCGCCTGACCGGCTTGGTCAAAGCCGAGGACCTGGCCGGCGCCGATCAGCTCGCCCAGCAGATCAGCCTCGGCTACGCCCGCGAAGCACGCCCGATCGCCGAAGAGGTCAGCGACCGCATCCGCGACAAGTTCGGTCCTGGCGTCATCGGCCCGGCTGCCGCATCCCGTGTATGCGTCGTCGTCCTGCCCGAAGGTCTGCGGCGGTTGCATACCCCGCGAGGCCCGCCTGATGCGGCCACCTTGTCATCGACTGCGACAGGACACCCGCAACGAGGAGGCCGTCGGTCAGCAGGGACACTCGATGAGCTGTTCGGACCAGATCGTCTTGCCGTTCTGGCCGTGGCGGCAGCCCCAGCGCGTGCCGAGTTGAGCGACGAGGAACAGGCCGCGCCCTCCCTCGTCGGTCGTGTGGGCACGCCGCAGGCGGGGCTGGCTGCTGCTGGCGTCGGTGACCTCGCATACCAGAACATCGTGGCGGATCAGGTGCAGCTCCGCCGGCGGACGGCCGTAGCGGATGGCGTTCGTCACCAGTTCGCTGACGATGAGTTCGGTGGTGAAGAGGAGGTCCTCCAGCCCCCACACGGTGAGTTGGCGGGTGGTCCAGTCTCGCGCCTCGGAGACGGCGGCCGGATCGGCCGGGATCTGCCAGTGAGCGGTGTCCTGCGCCGGTACGGCGCGGGTGCGGGCCAGCAGCAGGGTCACGTCGTCGCGCGGCACTTGGTCCACCAGGCCAGCGAGGAGGGCCCGGCCGGTTTCGTCCAGCGCACGATCCGGACGGCAGGACGCGGCGAGGGCATCGGTCAGGCGCCGCACGCCGTGGTCGATGTCGCCATCGCCTTGTTCGATCAGGCCGTCGGTGTAGAGGGCGAGGATGCTGCCCGGCTCGAGGTCGAGCGTGGTGGTCTCGTACGGCATGCCGCTGACGGAGAGGGGTGGCCCCGGTGAGATCCCGACGGCTTCGGCGGTCCCGTCGGGCCGGACCAGGACGGGGGGAGGGTGCCCGGCACTGGCGATGGCGCAGCGCCTGGTGACCGGGTCGTAGACCGCGTACAGGCAGGTGGCGCCGATGAGGTCGTGGTCGTCGGGTGGGGCTTCGGACGCGAGGCGCTGGACCAGGTCCGCGATCCGGGTGAGCAACTCGTCCGGCTCCATTTCGAGGTCGGCGAGCGTCTGGATGGCGGCGCGCAGGCGGCCCATGGTGGCACTTGCGGGCATGCCGTGGCCGACCACGTCTCCGGCGACCAGGGCCAGCCGGAGAGAGGGCAGAGCAATGGCGTCGTACCAGTCGCCGCCGATGCCCGCCCCGCCGCCTGCGGGCAGGTAGACGCCGGCGGTCTCGGCTGCCGGGGTGTCGGTCATGGCCGGGGGAAGGAGGCGCTGCTGCAGTGCCACGGCGGCCCGGTGCTCGCGCGTGTAGCGGCGGGCGTTGTCGATGGCGAGCGCACCCCGTGAGGCGATCTGCTTCATGAGATCCGCCTCGTCCTCGGTGAACGGGTCGGATCGGCCGGTGCGGCAGACCACGATGTAGCCGAGGGCGAGGCCGCGCGCGTACAGCGGCGCCACCATCAGCGCATGGGCGTCTTTCGGGAGGAAGTACTCGACCAATTGTGGGCCGCCGATCAGGGCGGCGAAGTCGTCACGGTCCCAGATGATGGTCTCGCCGTGTTGGACGCTGCGCAGGAGGGGGTGGTCGGACAGCGGTGGGAGGAGGTCGCCGCGCTTGATGCCGGCCGGCCACACGGCGGTGGCCGGCGCGAGGGCCGCGATGCGCAGCTGGAGATCTCCACCGCCCAACCGCTTGGCGGGTTCGTCCCCATCGAACACGGACTGCGCAAGGTGGACTGCGGCGAGATCCCCGAACGCGGGGACGAGTACGTCCGCAAGGTCTTGCACGGTGCGCACGACATCCAGGGAGCCTCCCACCTGCTCGGCCACCTCGCGGGCGAGATCCAGATGACGGCGGGCGTGGAGCTGGTCGGTGCTGTCGATGTACAGGGCTGCGACCCCCGTGGGGCGTCCTCGCGCGTCCTCCAGACGGAAGGCGGACAGTGACAGCGCGTGCCGCCGCGCCGGATCGTGCCGCCAGCTCACGTGCTGGTTCCTGCGGACCACCGGGGCGCCCGTCTCGAGCACCTGGCGCAGTGCCGCCTCGAGGGTCTCGGCGTGCTCGGCACACAGCACGTCGCTCAGCCGGGTGCCGGGCTGCACGGGACGGCCGTCGAGAGTGTCCGGAGTGGCGTTCGTCTGCACCGTGGTGAGATCCGTGTCGTGCAGAGCGATCGTGATCCGGTTCTTGGAGGACAGTGCGCGCAAGAGCGCCGCGCCCTGCTCGTGGAGGGCGACGTGGTGGGTGGGTGCCGCCAGGAGGAGGACCTCCGTCGAGCCCTCCAACCTTGTGGTCCGGAAAGTGACATCGATGATGCTGCCGCACTGGTGCCGCAGCCGTACCCGGCCGGATGCCGGCATCTGTGAGGCGCCGCGCAGATCGTCGGGGAGGTCGGCCACCAGTTCGTGCACGGGGCGGCCGCAGGCCTCCCTGGAGGAGAATCCCGTCAGGTCCGCTGCGCTGCTGGTCCACCGCAGCACCGTGCCTCGATGGTCGAGCACGGCGGCTGCCAGGCCGTCGAGAGCGTACGCCCTGCCGCTGGGATCGCAATCGGAGACGCTCAGAGGCCCTAGAGAGGCGCTTATCGAATGGGTGTTTGCGTTCATTTTTCGGACTTCCCTACGGGAGTCTGTGGCGGCGAAGGATCGGCGCCTTCAGCTTGGCGATCAGGACGCAGTCGTCGCCGGGGTCGGCGGCGCCTCACGCAACGGCTGTGGAGGGCAGGTTGTGTTCGGCCCAGACGACCTTGCCGTCCGTTGCGAAACGGGAGCCCCATCTGCGGGACAGCTGAGCGACGAGGAAGAGGCCGCGGCCGTGCTCGTCGAGGGTGTGGGGATGGCGGGGGCGTGGGTGGCTGGTGTTGGTGTCGGAGACTTCACACGTCAGAACCCGGTGCTGGATGAGCCGTAGGCGGCTCGGGCCGTCGCAGTGGCGGATGGCATTGGTGACCAGTTCGCTGACGATCAGCTCCACGGGCGTCACGAGCGGCTCCAGCCCCCATTCGCTGAGCTGACGGGCGACCAGGTGCCGGGCGGTCGGGACGGTGGCCAGTTCATTCGGCAAGTCCCAGGAGGCGACCTGGGCGGGTTGGAGTGCGCGGGTGCGTGCAAGGAGCAGGGTGACATCGTCGGCCGGTTCCTGGGTCGGCAAGGTCTCTATCGCTCGCGAGCACAGGTCCTCCAGGGATGAGCCCGGCTGTGCCAGGGCGGCGCCCAGGCGGTGCAGGCCGACGTCGATGTCGTTGTCGCGGGACTCGACCAGGCCGTCGGAGTAGAGCGCGAGCAGACTTCCCTCGGGCAGTTCCAGTTCCGCGGACTCGAAGGGCACCAGGCCGAGACCGAGGCCGAGTGGGGCTCCGGCGGGCAGGTCGGGGATGGTGACCTGGCCCTGCGCGTCGATGATCAGGGGCGGGGGATGCCCGGCCCGCGCCATCGTGCACCGTCGGGTGACCGGGTCGTAGACGGCGTAGAGACAGGTGGCGCCCGCCACCGCGGGGACCTCGTCGGAAACGCTGGCGTCTTCATCGTTCAGCCGCCGGACCGTGTCGTCGAGGTGCGCCAGCAGTTCGTCGGGGGGCAGGTCCAGGTCCGCGAGCGTGCGCACGGCAGTGCGCAGTCTGCCCATGGTCGCCGCGGCGTTGATGCCGTGTCCGACCACGTCGCCGACGACGAGGGCCACCCGGGCGCCGGACAGTTCGATCAGGTCGAACCAGTCGCCTCCCACGCCGTGGTCCATGTCGGCCGGCACGTAGCGCGAGGCCACCTCGACGGCGGCACCACCGCGCACATGGTGGGGGAGCAGGTCGCGTTGGAGCGTGAGGGCGGCGGTGCGTTCGCGCGCGTACTGCAGCGCGTTGTCCAGGCTGAGCGCGGCCCGGGTGACGAGCTCCTCGGCGAGGAGCAGGTCGTCCTCCTGGAACGGCGTCTGTTCCTCGGAGCGGCCGAACAGCGCCAGTCCCAGCACGCTGCGCCGCGCACGGATGGGTACGACCATCAGCGAGTGGATTCCGCTGTCGCGGACCTTCTGGGCCCGCACCGGGTCGTGGTCGACCCAGGGGCCGGCTTGGGTGTCCAGCACCGGTTCCAGGTGAGACCTGCCCGTGCGCAGGGCGGCGGCGAACGACGAGCTCGGGTGGGGGTGGATCACCTCTTCGCGCACAAACGGCAACGTCGGAACATCCGGGTCGATGGTGGCCAGACCGGCACGGCGCAGTGGCGGGGTGCGGCCGCTCGTCGTGCCGATCCGTGCCGAGGGCTCCAGGCCGAACGAAACCGACTCCACCAGGTCGACGATGGCGTGGTCGGCCAGCAGGGGCACGGCAAGGTCGGCTAGTTCCTGCCCGGTCTGCATGACGTCGAGGGTGCTGCCGATGCGCGTGCCGGCCTCGCTGAGGATGGCGAGGCGCTCGCGCGCCCGCCGGTTGCCGGTGACATCCACGGTCATGGAGCACACGCCCAGTGGCGTGCCGTCCGCGCCCTGGAGGCAGAAGAACGAGGCCGAGAAGGCATGCTCACGGCGCTGGTCCGCCGGGGGCCACGCCCGGTACTCGTGCACCATGGTGTTGCCGCTCTCCAGCACCTGCCGCATCACCACCTCGAGCGCTTCGGCCTCGAAACCGGGCAGCAAAGCCGTCAGGCGGCGTCCGAACCGTCGGTGACGAGGCACGCCGTCGTGGCGCTCCATGGCGTCGTTCACCCAGGCGCAGCGCAGCCGCGGGTCGTAAACGACGATGCCGATCGGTGCGCGGGCAAGGAGCGACTCCCGCACCGGTCCGTTGGTCGCCCCCGAGGACAGGGCGCCGATGTCGGTCACGGACACCAGCCACCGGGTGCCGGCGTCCTGTCCCCACAGCAACGAGACCCGCAGCGTCATGGTGAGCGTGTGACCGTCGCGGTGGCGGACCGCCACGGTGCCGGACCAGCCACCCTGGGCACGGCACTGCTCGGCGAACACCGAAGCCCTCCCAGCGTCCTCGGGGGGCGGCAACACGTGTGTGGCGGACCGGCCCACCACCTCCCCGGCCGAGTACCCGACAAGCTGCTCAGCGGCCTGCGTCCACCCCATCACGGTCCCCTCCGCATCGACCATCGCTATCGCCGCGTCGGGTATCTCGCGGGGGGGCGCCGGCTCGGCGATTGAGGTGTGGTCAGTGTTCGTCATCGCGGTTCATCCCATTGGTGTGGAGGCGGCACGCGGCGCGGCGGCCCTGTGTGCAGCCGAGGTGGAAGGCCGGTTGAGCGGCACACGTGCGGCCCGTGTCGTGATGGAGCATTCTGCCCATTTGTGATGAAATCGTCAGATACGATCGCTTCACTGTCAAGACCCTCAGTGCTGATGGAATGATCGGAAGAAGCGGTCGAGTGTCGGTTCGATCGGTGGTGTGCCGTCGTGGATGGAGGTGCTCGCTGGACAGCCGAGGGTGTCAGTGCAATGATGAAAAACGTCAGAACTGATGTTTTTGGTCACGGTGATGACAATGTCAACTTCACGCAGGAATCGCTTCGAACGCCGTCGCTCCGAGACCCGGCGGGCACTCGTCCGTGCCGGGCGGACGATCCTGGCCGAGTCCGGCGACACCAGCACCAGCATTCGGGCCATCGCGGAGCTCGCCGACGTGGGTTTCGGCTCCTTCTACAACCACTTCACGTCCAAGCCGGACCTGTTCGACGCGGCCGTGGCCGATGCCCTGGAGGAGTACTCCCAGGCCATCGACGAACGTCTGCACGGCCTCGACGATCCGGCCGAGCGCCTCGCCGGCGGCGTGCGGCTCAGCGCCCGCATGGCTGGTGCACACCCGGAGATCATGCGCATCCTGTGCCACAGCGGGCTCGGCCGCATATACGCCAGCCGCGGACTACTGGCTGCGCGCGCGAGGCACGACGTGGAGCAGGGCATGACCTCGGGCCGCTTCACCGTGGTCGACCCGGTCGTCGTTCTGGTCGCGTTGAACGGCAGCCTGCTGGCGCTCCTGGAGCTGTGGTTCACCCAGCCCGAGGTGGACAACGGCCAGGCCTCGGACAGTCTGGCCGAGATGGTCCTGTACATGCTCGGCCTCTCCGCGGACGAGGCCCGCGCCATCGCCCGGCGCCCCCTTCCCGCCGCAGCGTGAGGAGGGCGGCGTGTCCGGACGGCTTCACCGTCGGACGGACAGGTCGCGCGGGGGCCGCGCAGCGTGGCGTTCGGTCGGCAGGGGGCACGGATCCCGGGCCGGGCATGCCGCGCCGAGGTGGGGGATCGGTGCGCCGAGCGCGGCCTGGGTCCCGATGCGGGCGAAGGGTGCGCCGTAGCAGAGGCGGATGCCGCTTGCGAAGCCGAAGTGCTGGTTGTCCGGGTCGGGTTCGCGGCGCGGGTGGTCCAGGTGCTCGGGTCGGTGCAGCAGGGTGAGTACCCCGTCGAAGCGGGAGCACGTCGACGAAGCAGTGGCGCGGCCCCTCTCCGGCGAGACGCCCTCGACAGTTCCATACGTCGTATGGTAATACTGGAAGGGCGATTTCATACACCGTATGGAAAAGCTTGATCGGCCACGCCAGGCGCCTCACATCGCCTGCACGAGCAGCCGTTGGTGCAGATCGCACCAACCGGAAGGAAAGACCATGAAGAAGCTCACGAAGCGCATCGCTGCCACTGTTTCCTCCGTGGCGGTCGCGGGTGTCGCCGTCCTCGGTGCCGGGGGCGCCGCTTCGGCCGCGACTCCTGCGTCCGCGCACGTGCAGCGCCCGGCCGTCAGCGTCAAGGCCGACGGCAACCGCTGGGACCACGGTGTCGGCTACCTGCTCGAGCAGGGCTACTCCTGGGACGCAGTCCGTGGCTGGCACCAGGACGTCCGTGTCACCGGCTCGGACCGGCACGGCCGCGACGGTCGCTTCCACCGCTGGGACGGCGAAGGACGCGGCTGGACGTGCGACAGGTCGTACCGGCACGACTGGAACCGATACGAGCACGACGGCCGGGACCGGCACCACCACGACCGGAACCACGCCGACCGGTGAGACAGATGCCGCTTGTGCCCGTGGGCCCAGGCTGTGCGCCTCGCTGTGATGCCTGCCGGCGGCAGGGGCGAGACCGCTGGTCCAGGCATCAGCAGCCCAGTCACCAGCGGCCCCTGACCGCCGCCCAGGCGGCTGGCTGAGTGAGGGGCTGTCGCCCTCACACCTGCCTGCGGACACCACCACGGGTCGCAGGCTCGCGTCGCCCCACTGCCGCGACGCCATGAATCGTGCGGTCCGCCGATGCCGTCCGGCGCCCGGGCCCGCTGTGACGTCTCTCCCTTCGTTGCCTCTTCGCTACCGGCCCAGGGCGGTCCGACTGCGGGGCGCAGCCGAGGCAGAAGCGCCTTGGAGTGAAGTCGATGAAGTCTTTGAGAGTCGTGGTGCAGCGAGTGGCTGCGCAGCTTGTCGTCTCGCGCGATTGCTCGGTGCCCATGAGCATGCGCTTGCGGTACGAGCCCACTGATCCCTATGTCGTCCGTGCGTGCTTTTTCACCGACAGTGACGAGCCGGTGGAATGGATCCTGGGGCGTGACCTTCTGGCTGACGGCCTGAGGGGTTCCGCGGGCGAGGGGGACATCCGGATCTGGTCGGCCGTCGGCCGTGGTGACCGATCGATGTACATCGCCCTCGGGTCTTCCGCGGGCACCGCCTTGCTCGAGGTTCCCGTGCCGGACGTCATGACCTTCCTGGAGGACACGGAGGCTTTGGTGCCGCAGGGCACCGAGTCCGGACACATCGACTGGGACGTCGAACTGGCGAACCTGCTCGCGGACAGCTGAAAGAAGCTTCCCAACTGCCCTGCGGGACAAGCCTGTTGCACGCACACCTTCGTCCGCTGTCGCCGGACGGAGGATCCGGACGCGGCCTTTGCTGCGTCACACCCCGACCGCTGACATCCATGCTCCGAAGAAAGGGAGCGAGGGTTCATGTCCCAGTACCAGCTTCGTGTCTACACACTGCGCAGCCCTGAGGCGCTCGTCGCCTACGAGACCATCTGGTCCAAGCACATTTCCGGTCTGGCCAAGCACCGGATCACCACACACGGCGTCTGGACGGTGCCCGCGGCCCCCGGGAGGGAGGCGCCCCAGTTGTACGCCCTCGTTTCCTACAGGGACGCCGACGACGTGCGGGAGCGGCTGGAGACGTACCTGTCCAGCCCCGAATTCCGCGCCGACATGGAGGGCTTCGACACCGGCCAGATCGTCGGCGTCGCCGAGTCCGTGTTGACGCCCACCGCCGACTCGCCCTTGCGGTGACAGGTACCGATCCGCTCGAAGTGAGGCCCAAGGAAAGTCAGGTGACGACGAGCCCTGCGGCCCTGACGGCAGGGGCACCACGACGGGAGGCGACGACCGTTCAGAGCCCCCAGGAGACAGTCACGGTGCTGTAGTCCACGACTGGGCGATGCGCCCGTCCTGATTGCTCGTGATTGGCGCGAAGTGCGTTCACCGTCACCTCCGCCGCGGCAACCCTGGCGCTCTCCAGCAACGACCAGTGACCTCAATGCTCATCGACGTTGATCCACGGAAAGTGACACAGCCAGGAGGGTCAGCATCTGGCGGCTCTCGTGCTCGGCGGCAGCGATGCGCTCGTGGGGCAGGGCACGTTGCCACCACTCGCCGGAGGTGACCTCGGCGGCTTCGCGCAACTCGGCCAAGGCGCTCGTCAGACGGCAACGGGCGTGGACGAGATCGTCGAGGTCGGGGGTGGACGGTTTGCTTATCAGCCGCGCGGCGGCCGCATGGGATGCGTTCACCGCCGCCTGGGCGCTCTCGGCGCGGTCCACAGCTCGGCGGTCAGCGATCGCGATGGCAACGAGTAGTCCGAGCGCGCAGCCCGTGAGGGTGTCGAGGGCTCGGTCCGTGAGCAGCTCGCTGGCCGACTGCGCATACGCGAACTGGGGCATCAGCAAAGACATTTGGACGATGCACACCTGGCCGAGCCAGTAGCCGCGGCTGATCGTCGCCTCAGTGGCGACCTGGAAGAACAGGACAGCCAGGACGAGGGCGAGTGATCCGGTGCGGGTGATCGGCAGCAGGGCGGCGAACAATGCGAGGCCGACGAAGTTGCCGAAGACCCGGTCGAGGGCGCGTCGCCAGGTGAGGGCCAGGTTGGACTGGAAGATCGAGGCGGCGGCGACCACGGCCCAGTACGGACGGCCGACGCCCAATGCCGTGGAGGCCCAGCCGGCCAGGGTGCAGCCGACCGCGACGCGGGCGCTGAGGAGCAGCAGGTGCGAACCGGGTCGTAGGACGCTCGGCCAGCGGACGTGACACCGCTTCAGCGGCCCGCCGCGGCGCGGTCTGCTCCAGGCCGCGCTCGATGCGGTGCTAGCGCCGGCGACCTGATCGGCTCCCGGGCGGGGTGGAAGGAGATCGGGCAGCGGCGCGGTCCCGCGCAGGAGTCGCGCCCAGCGGGCCAGCTCCCGGGATCGGCGCTGCCGGCTTCAGCGCGGGCCAGTGGCAGTGCCAGGGCCCGGCGCTCGGGGTGGTGGGCGCGTATCAGCGACACCGTGCGCCAGGCTTGGGCTGCTGCCAGGGCCGCAGCCCGGCTCGCCGGGGCATGGGCAGGGCCGTCGTTTGGGGTGCGAGCGAGCTGGACGGCAGCGTTCAGGGCCCGGGCCACCGCCAGACGCTGCGGTTCCTGGGACCGTACGAGGCCGGGGGCCATGCACACCATCCAGGCGAGCAGACCAGCGGCAAGGGTGAGCGCGAGGTGACCGGGGATGTCGGCGAAGTGCTGCGGAAAGAAGGCGCAGCTGGCGGCGACGAACGTGAAGACGACGTTGCCCGGGGGCCGATGCGGGTGGCCTCGCACACAAGCTTGTGAGCAGCAGCAAGGAGAGCTGTCACAGCAACCCGGACCGCGGTGCTGCTGGTGGCGGCCGCGGTCGCCAGCCCGACCCATTGCTCGCGACCATGCCGAGCACCACACAGGCCAGGGCGCGGGCGCGGGCAGTGTAGGGCAGGCTGTGCCCGTAGAGCGCGCACGTGGATCCGCCGACGGTGTACACCATCAGGTCGACTCGCCCCACGGCCAGCAGTACCAGACTCGGCACGGCCATCGCGAGCAGGACACCGAGCGCAGTCTTGGGCCACAGATCGGTCGCCCGGCCCAGCCGCAGCACACCGCGCGTCTGCAGCGGCCGCATCGAGACGGCCTTTCCGGATGCGATGGATGCCTCCTCATGCGCCGCAGTTCAAGCCGGCCCGACCGTGGGACTGCCTCAGCCGCAACGCCTCAGGACTACGGACTCAGTGGCCGGCGCCCTGGCCGTTGCGGTCGGCGGCGAGCTGGCTTTCCAGGCCCGAGATGATCGTGTCCAGCACCAGGCGGAACATACGGTCCTCGTCAGGGCCTGCATCCGCGGCCCCGTTTTCGCCGGCAGCGGGAGCGGTGGGCTCGAGGTTTGCCCACCGGTGGAGCGCGCCGTTGAGTTCGGCGGTGAGGACGCCGACGACGACGGCGCACATGACAGCGGCGATCTGCGGGACCTCCGAACGGGGCACCCCTGCGGCTTCCAGTATCGCGGTGAGCGCAGCCCAGAAGGGGTCTTCGGGCTGGAGGAAGTCCGGCTGGCCGAACGAGTAGGCCATGAGCTTGGGGTGGCGGTGCGCCAGCGTCCGGAAATCCGTGGCGAGCAGGCGGATGCGCTCCTGCCAGGGAGCGTCCTCCAGCGTCACGGTGCGGAACTGGGCGCCGACCATTCTCGCCACGCCGCGCAGCAGGGCGTCCTTGTTCGGCACGTGGTGGTACAGCGACATCGGGTTCGCATCCAGCACGGTGGCGAGTTTGCGCATGGTGAGCGCCTCGACCCCGTCCGTGTCGATGAGCTGCAGGGCGGCGGCATAGATCCCGGCCTCGGTCAGAGGCACGTCTCGCTTCCTGGTGCCCCGTGGGGGACGCTTCACCTTTTCCATACCCCGTACGGTACCAGTTCCGTACGGGGTATGGAACTGACCTGGCCGAGGGTGCCGGAGCGCCCGCATGCGTGACCCCGGCCGCGCTTGACTTTCCATACGACGTATGTTTCTACTACTTCCATACGACGTATGTTTTCGTGCAGCGCGGCATCGCCCGGCGCCCTTGCCCATCCCTCTCTCCCCGTCGAAGGAGCAAGCCATGACCACGCAATCCGAGAACGACCTCCGTCCCATCCGGTCTCCGCGCGGGATCCCGCTCCTCGGCCACACGCCGCAGATCCCCGACACCAACCCCGTCGAGTACTTCAACGAGCTGTCTGAGCAGTTCCCCGAGGGCCTCTACGGCATGGACATCGCCGGCATCGAGCAGGTCTTCGTCTACGACCCGGACCTGGTGGCGGAGGTGTGCGACGAGACGCGGTTCTTCAAGCAGATCGAGAAGACGCCGCTGAACCATGTCCGGGACTTCACGGGGGCGGGCCTGTTCACGGCCCACCAGCACGAGGAGGAGTGGGCCATGGCGCACCGTGTCCTCCTGCCGGCGTTCAGCCAGCGGGCCATGAAGGGCTACTTCGGGCAGATGCTGGAGATCGCCGAGAACCTGGTCGGCAAGTGGGAGCGCAGGGAGGGGCAGCCGGTCAACATCACCGACGACTACACCCGGCTCACCCTGGACACCATCGCCCTGTCGGGATTCGGCTACCGCTTCCAGTCCTTCGACAAGGAGGAGCTGCACCCCTTCCTCAACGCGCTGTTGGAGGCGCTGATCGAGTCGATGCGGCGCTCCCAGGAGCTGCCGATGATGACCAAGCTCCGCAAGGCGGACGGCAAGAAGTACCGCGAGAACATCCAGCTGATGCGCGACCTGGTCGAGAACGTGATCAAGGAGCGCCGCGAGGGGAAGGGCACCGGTGAGGAGGACCTGCTCGGCCTGATGCTGGAGGCCACCGACCCGGAGACCGGCAAGCTGCTGGTGGACGACAACGTCCGCGACCAGGTGGTGACCTTCCTGATCGCCGGTCACGAGACCACCAGTGGCCTGCTGTCGTTCGCCACGTACTCGCTGATGCGCAACCCGCACGTCCTGGCCCAGGCCTACGCCGAGGTGGACCGCCTGCTGCCCGGCGACACGGTCCCCGACTACGACGCGATCATGCAGCTGGACGTCATCCCGCGGATCCTGGAGGAGACCCTGCGCCTGTGGGCTCCCATCCCGCTGATCGCCAAGGCGCCGATCGAGGACACCGTCATCGGTGGCCGCTACGAGCTGAAGAAGGGAACGAGGGCCAACATCCTGATGGGCGCGCTGCACTCCCACCCCACAGCGTGGGAGCGGCCGCACGAGTTCGACATCGACCGGTGGCTGCCGGAGAACCGCGCCAAGCAGCACCCGCACGCCTACAAGCCCTTCGGGAATGGTGTACGCGCCTGCATCGGCCGGCAGTTCGCGCTCACCGAGGCCCGCCTGGCGCTGGCGCTGGTGCTGCAGAAGTTCAAGTTCTCCGACCCGAACGACTACAAGATGGATGTGCGGGAGGCGCTGACGCGCAAGCCCGGCGACTTCCAGCTGGTTGTCCGTCGTCGGCAGGAGCACGAGCGGACCGTCTTTGGCGCCGCGGGCCTGCAGACCGACGACAGGCAGCAGCAGGCCGTGGTCAGCGGTGTCGGGGTGAACCTGACCGTCGCCTACGGCTCCAGCCTGGGCAGCAGCGAGGACTTGGCGCGCACCATCGCCGACCGCGGTGAACGCTCCGGGTTCGGCACCACCTTGGTCGGCCTGGACGAGCTGGGCGACAACCTGCCCACCGAAGGCCTGCTCGTCGTCGTGGCCTCCAGCTACAACGGCAAGGCCCCCGACAACGCGCAGCGTTTCGACGACCTGCTCGCCGCCGGACTGCCCGAGGGCTCACTGTCGAACGTGCGGTTCGCGCTGCTGGGTGCCGGCAACACCCAGTGGGTGGCCACCTACCAGGCCTTCCCCAAGCGGATCGAGGAAGGCCTGCTGGCCGCCGGCGCCACCCGCGTCATCGAGCGCGGCATCGCGGATGCCGCCGGTGACTTCGACGGCATGGCCACCCGCTGGATGAACACCCTGTGGACCACCCTGGCCGACGAGTACGCCGCCGACACCTCCGACGACGGCGCGCCGCGCTTCCAGGTCCAGCTGCTCACCGAGGCCGACGTGCGCCCCGCCATCGTCTCCGATCAGGCCTACCCACTCACGGTCGTGGCCAACGAGGAACTCGTCAGCGACCCGACCGGCCTGTGGGACTTCAGCATCGAGCCGCCGCGCCCGGCCGCGAAGTCCATCACCATCGAACTCCCCGACGGTGTCACCTACGACACCGGCAACCACCTGGCCGTCTTCGCCAAGAACGACCCCGCGCTGGTCAACCGCGCCCTCGCGCGGCTCGGCGTCGACCGCGACCAGGTCCTGCGCCTGGACCAGCCCGCCGGCGGCCGCACGCACCTCCCGGTGGACACCCCCGTCACCGCAGGCCTGCTGTTCACCGAGTTCGTGGAGCTGCAGGACGTGGCCACCCGCTCTCAGATACAGACGCTGGCCGGGCACACCGAGTGCCCGTGGACCCGGCCGCAGCTGCAGGCCTACACGGCCGACACCGCCGAAGCCGAGGAGCGCTACCAGACCGAGATCCTGGGCAAGCGCGTCTCCGTGCTCAACCTGCTGGAGCGCTTCCCCGCGGTCGAACTGCCTCTGGCGGTCTTCCTGGAGATGATGGGCCCGATCCGCCCGCGGTTCTACTCCATCTCCTCCTCCCCGCTGGCCAACCCGCGCCGCGTGTGCCTGACCGTCGGCCTGCTGGAAGGCCCGGCCCTGTCCGGCGACGGCCGATACCGCGGCACCTGCTCCTCCTACATCGCAGGCCTCAATCCCGGTGACGTCGTCTACGGCTACGTGCGCGTGCCCTCCCCGACCTTCGCCCCGCCGGCCGACCCCGCCACGCCGCTGATCCTCATCGGCCCCGGCACCGGCATCGCGCCGCTGCGCGGCTTCTTGGAGGAGCGTGCCCACCAGCACGTGAACGGCACCCAGGTGGGCCTGTCCCAGGTCTTCGTCGGCTGCCGCCACCCGGAGCACGACTACTTCTACCGCCAGGAAATGCAGGACTGGGAGCAGGCCGGGATCGCCCAGGTGCACACCGCCTACTCCGCGGTGACCGGCCACCCGGCCCGGTTCGTCCAGGACGCCATCGCGGCCGCCGCCGACACCGTGTGGCAGGCCATCCAGGACGGCGCGTACCTCTACGTCTGCGGTGACGGCCGCCGCATGGCACCCGCCGTGCGCGAGGCCCTCGCCGCCATTTACCGCGAGCGGACCGGCAGCGACGACGAGGCCGCCCAGCAGTGGCTCGCCCAGCTCGAGGCCGACGAGCGCTACCAGCAGGACGTCTTCGCCTGACCCCCCAGACGCCGGGAGGCGTGCGGCCCTCCTGACACCCGCACCCCTCCCGGCCACCACTCACCCACGAGGCACCACACGGCACCCATCGGCCCGAACCGCCGCGAGTGCCGCTCACAGAAAGCAGATCACCATGGACACCATGCTCGCCGGACGCTTCCACCTGGACAGCAAGAAGTTCGCCGTGGAGGAGGTCCTCGTACCTGTGCCCGGTCCGGGCGAGGTCCTCATCGAGGTCAAGGCCGCAGGCGTCTGCCTCTCGGACGTCCACCTCATCGACGGCTCCCTCGTCCCGCTGTTCGCCACCTCCGACACGGTCACCGTCGGCCACGAGGTCTCCGGTGTGATCCACACCCTCGGCCCCGACCTCAAGCGCGGCCTGACCGTCGGCACCCGCGTCACCCTGGAGGCCGGCAAGACCTGCGGCCAGTGCGCCGGCTGCGTGCGCCGCCGCCCCTGCACCCGGATGCTCACCGCCGGCATCGACTACGACGGCGGCTGGGCCCAGTACACCGTCGCCCGCGAGGACACCCTCATCCCCATCCCCGACAGCCTCCCCTTCGACCAGGCCGCGATCATCCCCGACGCGGTCTCCACCCCCTACGCCGCCGTCGTCGCCACCGCCGGGGTGCGCCCCGCACAGTCCGTCGGCATCTGGGGCGTGGGCGGTGTCGGCGCCCACAACGTCCGCGTCGCCCGCCTGGCCGGCGCCGCGCCGATCATCGCCGTCGACCCGCTGCCCGGCGCCCGGGAGCGTGCCCTGGCCTTCGGTGCGGATGTCGCTCTGGACCCGGCCGCGCCCGACTTCGCCGACCAGGTCCGCGCGGCCACTGGCGGACGGGGCCTGGACTTCGCCTTCGACTGCGCTGGCGTGCCGGCCGTCCGTGAGCAGGCCGCCGCTGCGCTCGGCCTGAACGGAGTCCTCATCCTGGTCGGCATCAGCCCCAGGCCGCTCACGATCACCGAAGGCCTGACCTTCAACTACCTGTCGAAGCAGGTGCGCGGCCACTACGGCGGCACCCCCGAGTCCGTCGCCGAGCTGGTGCGGCTGGCCGAGGTCGGCCGTCTCGACCTGGCCCCCTCCATCACCGACCACATCCCACTGGCCGAGGCCGCCGACGCGGTGAACCGGCTGGAGAACAAGATCGGCGACCCGATCCGCCTCATCCTCGTCCCCTGATAACTGAACAGAAAGTTCATCAAGACCACCTCGGGCAGGGGTGAGTGGGCGCCGGTGCTTGAGGGAGCACCGGCGCCCACGGTTTTTCGCTCCCGGCTCCCTGAACCACAGGGGGTTCAGAGCCAGCCGCGGCGGACTGCCTGCGCGCCCGCCTGGAATCGGCTCGTCGCCCCGAGGCGGGTGGTCAGGTCGGTGATCCGGCGGCGCAGGGTGCGTTCGCTGAGGCCGAGTTGGCGGGCTATGGTCTCGTCCTTCAGCCCGGCGTGGAGCAGGTGGAGCAGGGCACGGTCGGCCTCGCTGAGGTCGGGCTGCTCTTCCGTCTCCTGGGCCTCGCTGCCGAACACGGGGGTGGCCTGCTGCCAGCTGGCCTCGAAGAGCTCGACGAGGGCGTCGCACAGCGGTGACCGGTGGACCAGGGCGGCGGTACTGCGCAGGCCGTCGGCGCCGGCGGTGAGCGGAACGAGGGCATCGCGGCGGTCGAAGACCAGCAGTTTCAGCGGCACATGGGGCAGCACCCGGGCTTGTTCCCCGAGGAGCACGAGGTGCTGGAGCAGTTCCGCGCGCTCGGGGATGGCCAGCACCTGGCTCGAGTAGATGGCCCGTGCCCGCACGCCACGGGCCAGCAGGTCCTCCTCGAACTGCAATGCACTCGCGTCAGCCGTGAGATAGGGCGGGGTGTCGAAGCACAGGACCTCGTGCTCGGCGCCCGCCATCAGCTCGGTCAGCCAGGCGGTGATCGCGGTCGGCCCCTCGACGATCTCGACCAGTCGGCTCGGATCAGAGCTCAGCTTGCGCTCGTTGAACTCGGCGCCGTAGGCGTCCAGTGCGGCCGCCGCGCGCTCCAGTTCCAGTTGGCGCGCGCGGATCAGGGCGGCCAGGCCGATGCGCGGGTCCACCGGGGCGTAGCGGGTGGGCCTTCCTGCCGAGGGGACCGCGAGGCCCGTGGCGACCAGTTCGTCCAGCATGCGGCGGGCCTGTGTCGTGCTGCAGGACTGATGCCTGGCCAGTTCGGTCGCGGTCAGTGGCGGCGAAGCCAGCAGATGGCGATAGGTGCGCTCGGTCGGATCGTCGAGACCCAGGGACTCCAGCACAGGCTCGCCTCCCTCCTGTGTTGTCCGGCTGAGGCGGCGTGTGGCCGTTACCGGCTGCTGACCGGTACCGGCCAGCCGTTCCTCACCCGGTGGGACGGGTGTCCTGGAACAGTACCGGCATCCCCACAGGGCCGTTCACCAGTGCTCTCTGTGAGCCGGCCGCCCTGTTCCCACCGAGAGGCGCATGGGCAATTGAAAATACGAAGAATGGGCATACGCTCCGGCGTGGTCGCCACCGTGCTGGGGCTTGCCGCGGGTCTGCTGGTCACACCGCCGGCTCAGGCGGCCCCTCAGCAGGGCGCGAAGGGCATCCGGCTGACCGCCGCCGCGATCGAGAAACTCAGCAAGCGGTACCAACCCCGGATCGACGGCACGCCCGGGCAGGTCGCCGCCCAGGAGGGCCCCGCCGCTGCCGCCCCGGAGCTGCCGGGCACCAAGCCCACCGTGACGGCGGGCTCGGGCACGCACACCGACACCTCGTCCACCGCCCCGGGCTTCAAGCGGACCGGCCAGTGGGAGACCGCGCGGGGCTTCGCCGAGGGTGTGGCGCTCGGCGGCACCAAGGACTGGGTGGGCGTCTTCAGCGGCGGCAACGTCGCCCGTTACGACGCCCAGGGCAAGCAGGTGTGGGGCCGCGGAGCCACCTCCTTGTACAAGGACTGGCAGGTGACCCCTGACAACTGGTTCCAGCCGTACGACTATCTGCCGAACCTCTATGTCGGCTACAACCCGTACCAGATGTCGGCCAGCGGCAAGCACCCGTACGTGACGGCCGACTTCAACGGCGACGGTGTCGACGACGTCGCCGTGGCCTACGTGGTGGGCGACTGGCCGGGCCGGCCGTTCTCGTCGCCCGGTTCGCAGCTCCATTACGGCACCTTCGTCACCGTCCTGGACGGCCGTACCGGAAAGGCGGCGTGGCACAAGCTGGTTCCCGGCTCCGTCGGCACCATGCTGGTCCAGGACGGCAAGCTGATCGTCGCCGACTCCACCGGCCCGGACTGGGGCGGCAATCCGGTCGCCGAACAGGGCGACAGCCGCAGCAACTTGACCGCCTACAGCTTCCGCCGCGCCGCTCACGGCAACCTCGCCGGGACCGCCGACTGGACCTACTCGACGCACGCGCCCTGGGCCCGCTGGGGCGATCTGACGTCGATGGGCGCCGGCCGGATCGCCGCGTCCTGGTCCGACACCCCCATGGGCCTGGGCAGCCCGCGCCCGGCCGCCGGCAACGTGCTCGTGCTCGACACCTCCGACGGCAAGGTCGCGTCGCACGCCAAGATGCCCGGCTACCCGCGCATGCTGTTCAAGGACCCGGGCGCGGACCGCGTCCTGGTGGTCGAGCAGAACGACCCGTTCGACAAGGTTCGCTGGGACCTGACCGCGATCGACGCGCACAGTGGCGAGCGCACGGTACTCGCCTCACGTGAGGGCACCGTGCCGGAGGCATTCCAGGTCCTGCCGAACGCCCACGGCGGTCAGACCCGGTTCGCGGTAGCCGAGCTCGGCATCGACGCCGACCTGTCGGACGGTCAGAGCACCATCTCCGGCTGGGACGTTCAGGGCCACACTCTCTGGTCCTACACCACTGCCTCCACGGTCGGCCGGCCCAACGCCCCGACCATGGAGCTGTCGTCCGACGCGAAGGGCAGCGAGGTGTTCGCCTCGCTCTCGGACCCGACGAAAGACACCGCCGCCACCCCCGCGGGTCCAGAGCACACCCAGCTCATCGGATTGAATGCCGCGACCGGTCACCTCGACTGGCGGCAGGAGGGCGCCGTCTCCGGCGACACGCTCACCCACTACCAAGGCGGACTCCTCACCGTCGGCTATGACGACACCGCGTACACGGTCAACCCCCGCAGCGGCAAGGTGCAGGCCATACCCCTGGCCGGCGACTTGTACGCGGCCGTCGCCACGGACGTGAACAGCGACGGGACCAAGGACCTGATCACCGGTGGTCAGAGCCGCGGCGTCTTCGCCCTCGACGGCAGGACCCTGAAGAAGGCAACGCCGACCGTCCTGTGGAGGGCCACGGTCGACAGCTCGGTGCACGCCCTGCGTCTCCTGCCGAACCCCGGCAAGGACACGGCCGGCGACTCCGTGGTGGCCGCGACCGATCACGGCTTCACCGTGCTGAGCACGCACACCGGTGACGTGCGGGCGCATGTGCACACCGGCGGCTATGTCGCCTCGCTCGCGGTCGTGGGCAACGGCCACGGCGGCTGCGAGATCGTCGTCCCGGGCAGCAGCCTGACCGCGTACACCGCGCAGGGCAAGAAGCTCTGGACGTACCGGCCGAAGGGCACGGAGGGCAAGAGCCTGGTCTTCTCCAGCGTCACCACGGACGACGCCGGACACCTGTTCTTCGAGTACGGCGGCACACACAAGGGGGGCTTGCCCAGGGAGGCCACCGATCCGGCGCCGACGGCGGTCAGCCTGGACGCCGCCACCGGCACCCCGATCTGGACCGAGACCCCGACCGGTTCGGGCGCCGTCGCGATCGTGCCGACCAACCCGGCCCTGGCCGATCCGAACATCCCGGGCGCGGACGGGCATGGTGTCGCCTTCGCGTACACCGGCGATCCCACGACCTACCAGCACCCGGTCCAGATCCTCGATTCCCGCACGGGCGCAGTGATCAAGACCTACGACAGCCCCGGGATGTCACAGGGCTTCGTCGCGTCCAAGAAGACCGGCATGGTCGAGATGCGCGAGTTCAACGACATGGTCTACCCGGCGGACGGCAGCGAGCCCTACGACGTGCCCACCTTCTTCGGCTTCTACTCCGGAGTGTTCGCCAAGTCCGTCGGCGGAACCGAAGCGTTCGTCGGTGCCTGGCAGGCCCTGTGGTCCTACGACACACCCTTCGCGGACAACGACGGGTTCCTCCGCGAGAGCGCCGTGGACTCCGCCTTGGGAGCGAGCCAGGTCCAGACAGCCGAGCTGGGCGATGGACCGGGTGACGACATGATCGGTCTCGCGCTCGACTGGCGCGCCCTGAACATCTCGGCCCAAGCGATCGGCAACGCCATCAACGACCTCGACTACTTCCCGCACGGCCTGACCACCTACAAGCTCTCCGAGGACGAGCCCTCCCGGATCCCCGCCCCGGGCGGCGGCACATCGGTCGCGGCCCCGTCGGCCGCTGCCCGGGCCGATCAGCCCTACGACAACCGCCCCCGCAGCGCGAGCCCGCTGAAGGAACTCGACATGCCGATCGGCACCGCTTCGGTCCCGATCGAGATCCAGAGCAAAACCGCGGCAGCCAAGAAGCTGAGCGTGGGCCGGGACAACACCAGCGAGGTCACCCGCGGCTACACCCCGCAGCAGATCCAGGCACGCCTGGGCCTCAAGGGCGACGGCACCGGCCAGACGATCGCGATCGTCGACGCCTACCACTACCCGACGGCGAAGCAGGACCTGAACCACTTCTCCGCGCACTTCGACCTGCCGCAGACCTGCGACACGGTGAGCGCGGGAGAGGACTGCTTCGACTTCCAGCAGGTCTACGCGGACGGCACCCAGCCCGACGGCGACACCGGCTGGAACGAGGAAGCGGCGCTGGACATCGAGTGGGCGCACTCGGTGGCCCCGCAGGCCAAGATCGTCCTGGTCGAAGGCACAGACCCGACCATGGCCGCGCTCTCCCGGGCCGATGACGTCGCCGCGGCACTGCACCCGGCCGCGGTCAGCAACAGCTGGGGCACCGGCGAGTTCTCCGAGGAGGCCTTCTACGACGGCCACTGCAAGCTGGCCGACTCGGTCTGCGTCCAGTCGACCGGGGACTCCGGCTACCCCAGCGGCTACTCGGCCACCAACCCCTACGCCCTGGCCATCGGAGGCACCAACCTCCGACTGGACGCCGACGGCAACACCACGGGTGAGACGGCGTGGAAATCCACCGGCGGCGGCCTGAGCTACTTCGAGCCGCGCCCGGCCTACCAGGACGGCGTGCAGTCCTCGCCGCTCCGGGCCACGCCGGACGTCAGCTTCGTGGCCGACCCATCCACCGGCGTGCCCGTCTACATGACCATGACCGTCGGTGACACCACCAGATCCGTGTGGTTCGAGGTGGGCGGCACCAGCCTGTCCGCCCCGATCTGGGGCGCGATCATCGCCTCGGCCGACCAGCTCCGGGCCGCCGCCGGCAAGCCGCACCTGGCCTCGCACGGTCCCGACGGAGACACGGCGCACACCGACGTCTACGCGCTCGGCAGCACCTCCCTGCGGGACATCACTTCCGGCTCCAACGGCCGCTGCGGCGCGGAGTGCACAGCCGGCCCCGGCTACGACACGGTTACCGGCCTCGGCTCGCCCATCGCGGGCGTCGACGCGGCCCTGGCGGCCATGAAGTAACCGTCCGATGCGAGCACGCAGGGGCCCGGCGTCCTTCTGGACGCCGGGCTCTGCCCGGCTGCGGCCACTGGATCGCCGAGGAACGCCCCGACGAGGTGAATGCGGTGCTCCCGGAATTCCTCGGCGCCCTGAACAGTTGACGATCAGTCGACTGCGGTCGAAGTCGGCACGTCTTTTGGCAGCTGTCCGCGGGAGCGGCGGGCGCCTACAGTGGTGCGAGCGCCGTCACAGCCTTGATCGCGGCCTGCGGTAGAGCTGGCATCTCGACGACGTCACATGTGGCTCCTCGCCGCGTCGTCCGCGGACGGAGTGCCGCCGCGCTGCCGTCGGCGATCGGTTCCCAGGCCGGCGAAGTAGGCGACGAGGTCGGGGTTGTCGACCGCCGCGGGGTTGAGGACCTGCTCGGCGGGGGCGCCCTGGAGGAGGCGTCGAAAAACCTCGCGATCGTCTCGGCGGGCCGGGGGAGATGGTGCTCATACGACCTCAGGAAGACCCTCCACGTCCAGTGCTGCCGCGTCCGAGAAGAGCTTCGGTGTGCCCGGGGCGCACTCCGCCCAGACCGTCTTGCCGCGGCGGGCATGGCGCGTTCCCCAGTGCTCGGCGAGTTGGGCGACGAGGAACAGGCCTCGCCCGCCCTCGTCGAAGACACGGGCCCGGCGCAGGTGCGGAGTCGTGCTGCCGGCATCCGCGACCTCGCACATGAGGGTGCGATCGTGGATGAGACGCAGCTGGATGGGAGGCTGGCCGTAACGGATGGCGTTGGTGACCAGTTCGCTGACGACAAGTTCGGTGGTGAAGTCGAGTTCCTCCAGTCCCCAGGTGGTCAGCTGCTCGGAGACGCTCGCTCTGACCCGGGCGACCTCGGCCGGGTCGGCATCTACGTCCCAGGTGGCGACTTGACTGTCCCCGAGGGTGTGGGTGCGGGCCAGGAGGAGTGCCACGTCGTCGTGCGGTCGGTCTGCGGGCAGCAGCGCTTCGAGGACGGTGTCGCAGGTCGCTTCCAGGGAGGTGGAGGACTGCGCGAGGGCTTGGCGCAGTCGGGTGAGGCCCGCCTCGATGTCGTGGTCGAGGGCCTCGATCAGGCCATTGGTGTACAGGGCGATGAGGCTGCCCTCGGGCAGGTCGATCTCCGCCGACTCGAATGGTAGGCCGCCCAGGCCGAGTGGCGGGCCGGCGGGCAGCTTGAGGATGTCGGCGGTTCCGTCCCGGGTCAGCACGACGGGCAGCACGTGGCCCGCGCGGGCGAGGGTGCAGCGGCTGGCGACGGGGTCGTAGACGGCGTACAGGCAGGTGGCCCCGATGTCCCCCGCGGATTCGGTGTCCGTTTGGACAGAGACTTCGGAAGAGACCTCGGCGGACAGGCGGATGACGACGTCGTCCAGGTGGGTGAGGAGCTCGTCGGGCGGCAGGTCGATGTCGGCGAGGGTGCGCACGGCGGTCCGCAGCCGGCCCATGGTGGCGGCGGCGTGGATGCCGTGGCCGACCACGTCGCCCACGACAAGTGCGACCCGGGCACCGGACAGCGGGATGACGTCGTACCAGTCGCCGCCCACGCCGAGCTGGGCGGCGGCAGGCAGGTAGCGGCAGGCGACCTCCACGGCGGACTGCTCGGGTGTACTGCGCGGGAGCAGACTGCGCTGGAGGGTGAGGGCGGTGGCGCGCGCGTGCGTGTACCGGCGGGCGTTGTCGATGGCCACCGCCGCCCTGGCTGCGACCTCCTGGGCGAGGAGCAGGTCCTCGTCCCCGTACGCGTCGGGCTTGTGGTGACGGAAGAACTGAGCGACACCCAGCGTGGTGCCACGGGCGCACAGGGGTACCAGCAGCATTGATGCGGACGGGCCGAGGTGGTGCCGTGAGGGCCGGCCGGTGACCAGGGCGCGAGCCGGTGGTGATCCGTCCGGATACCTGTGGAGCTGCTGCAGCGGAACCGACGATTCCCTGTAGATCTCTTCCAGGTAGGTCGTCTCGGGGTAACCGTCCATCGCCGACCGCTGGACGACCCGGCGGACCACGAGAGTGTCCTTCGCAGGAGACTCCTCTCCGGAAGACGTGTCGAGGAGGTCGACCGTGACGGCGTCGGCGAGGTGCTCGGTGGCCAGGTCCGCCAACTCCTGGGCGGTGCGGGCGATGTCCAGGGTCGTTCCGACGCGTACGCTCGCCTCGTTCACCACCGACAGCCGCCACTGCACCTGGCGATCCCGCTCCTCCTGGAAGGCCAGGACGCCCGTCTCCGATGTGTGGTCCGTGTACTCGGTCGACAGTGCGATCAGCTTGCGTGTCGCCGCGGTGATCGGCTCTACATCGCTGGTGAGCCGGGGCAGCTCTTCGAGCAGCCGGTCGAGGATATGGCCCTGCGAGAGCCGGAAGGCGCGCAGCATTGCTGTGACCGGCTTCCCGCGCTGAGCCAGCCGACGCACGCGCTCTGCGTCGCCGGCCGGCGGATCGATCCGCCTTGGCTCGATGTCGTGCTCGATACCAAAAAGCATGGTGATGACGTGCTCGGCGACGTTCTCCCGCGTCATCTGTGCGATGTCCAGTTCGTCCCACAGCTCGGGGACCTCGCGCCGCAGGCATTGCTCTACGTCGTGGATCACCTCGTCCGCCCGCGGGCTGAGTTCATGCGCGGCACGGGACAGGAGACTGTCCGCGGTGAAGTCCACACTGGCGACGTTACGCCGTCCTGGTGGACCGCGAAGCCTCAGCTGGCCGCATCTGGTTGCGCGGTGTCGGGGAGGAGCCCGGTCTCACGGGCTGGTCGTGGTCGAAGTTGAGGGTCCGCGCAGCCACCGGCGGACGGGTGGCGCCCACGGTTTCCGGTGTCCACGGGTCCTGGCGCAGCCGGTGCTCCGGGTCAACTGAGGTCGGGCAGCGGCCGCCGGGTCACCTGGTGGGCGTCGTCCGGCGGGAGGCCGAGCATGCGCAGGACCATCTCTGCCAGGTCGGAGGCGGCCTCGTCGCCGTCGAGGTCGGGGCGGGCCAGCCGCAGCGCCACGAGGGACAGCAGGGTCCCGCCGAGGGCGGACAGGGCGGTGGTCGGGTTGGTGCAGGTGAAGCGGCCCGAGGCGATGCCGATCTCCAGGTCGCGCAGGGCTCGAGGGGCGAGGCCCCGGTCGGTGTGGATCTGGGCCAGACCGCGGTCACGCAGGATCCGCATGAGTTCAGGGTGGGAGTCGGCCATCCGGGCGGTGAGCCGGAAGCCCGCCGCGACGAGCTCGGCCGGGTCGTCGATTCCTCGTACGCGCTCGTCTATGACCTGCCCGAACTCGTCCAGGGCATCTGTCACCGCGGCGTCGAACAGCTCCGTCTTGGACTCGAAGTGGTTGTAGAAGGAGCCGAAACCGACGTCCGCGCGCTCGGCGATGGCTTGGATGCTGGCGCTGGTGTCCCCGGTCTCCGCGAGGATCTGCCGGGCCGCACGGACGAGCGCCTGACGGGTCTCGGCACGGCGCCGCTCGAAGCGGTTCTTGGGCGGGGCTGACGTCGGCATACGGCGAGTGTAACAACCGTCGCGATGAGTCTCCATTAGTGATGAGATCATCAAGTATTTGGGTCCACCCTATTGACGATGGGTAACGGCAAAGTTGATGATTTCCTCATTACAGCAGTGTTGCTTGGAGGACACCATGTCCCACACCCCCGTTAACAGGGCCGCTCCCCAGACGCCCCACCAAGACCTCCATGGTGAGCAGGGCGCCCTGCGCGGAGAGCACCCCGGACGTTCCCGGAATCCCGTGATCAAGGCGGCGGATCTGGCCTGGCTTGAGTTCGAGAAGCCGGACCTGGACCGGGCCGAGGTCTTCGCGCGTGACTTCGGGTTCACGATCGCCGCCCGCACCGAGGGGGAGCTGTGGCTGCGCGGCACCTTCGCCGGCTCACCCTGCATGGTCATCCGGCGTGGGCGTGCGTCCCGGTTCATCGGGCCGGCGTTCCGCGCGGCCGAGCGGGCCGACCTGGACCGGCTGGCCCGCGCCACCGGCAGTACCGTCCGGGACATCGGCGTACCGGGCGGTGGGCAGTCGGTCGCCCTGCTCGATCCCTCGGGCCTGCCGGTCCGGGTCGTGCACTGCGCCGAGCAGCTGCCCGCGCTGCCCGAGCAGCAGCCGCTGATCCTCAACTTCGGCACCGAACCCCGTCGTACGAACGCCACCCAGCGTCCGCCCCGCGAGCCGTCCCGTATCCAGCGGCTGGGCCATGTGGTACTGGAGACACGGGTGTTCACCCGCACCCTGGACTGGTACCTGGACACCCTCGGGATGATCGCGTCCGACTTCCTGTTCCTGGACGGGCAGCGCGGGCGCGGGCCGACGATGGCGTTCATCCGGTGCGACCAGGGGAGCGTGGCCGTCGATCACCACACGCTGGCCCTGCACCTGGGGCCCGGAACCGGCTACGTCCACTCGGCCTACCAGGTCACCGACCTCGACGCGATCGCCGCCGGTGGGGAGTACCTGGCCGAGCGCGGCTACAAGCGCAGCTGGGGCATCGGACGGCACATCCAGGGCAGCCAGCTGTTCGACTACTGGCGCGACCCCGACCACTTCATGCTGGAGCACTTCGCCGACGGCGACCTCTTCTCCTGCGACCTGGAGCCCGGCTGGGCACCGATGTCGGCGAGCGGCCTGGCCCAGTGGGGCCCGCCGGTCACCCGAGACTTCCTGGGCGCCAACCCTTCTCCCGCCAAGCTGCGCGAGGTCATGGCGGCCCTGCGTGGCGACAACGAACTCGACCCCGCACGCCTGCTGGGCCTGATGAAAGCGATGAGCTCATGAGCACCAACGTTCTGCGCACCATTGACGGCTGGTGGGTCGTCCGGGACGAGCGCGCCGTCCGCATTGACACCAAGGCCGTCACCACCGCCGAACTGCTCGCCGACCGGGACGCGGTCCGCGAAGCCGCCGCCTCCGCCGAGAGCGGCACGCCCGTGGCCGACCTGGTGGCGCTGCCTCCGGTCACCACCCCGTGCAGGGTGGTCGCTCAGATGGTCAACTACCGCAGCCACGCCAAGGATTCGGGCTTCACCGGCGACATCCCGCCCGCCTTCTTCCGCAAGGCGTCCGGCTCGGTCAGCGGCCCCCATGACACGATCATCCGCCCCGCGCACGTGAAGTTCCTCGACTACGAGGTGGAACTCGGCCTCGTCATGGGCGCGACCCTGCCCGTGGGCACCGTCGTCGAGGAGCAGGACCTGCCGCGCTACGTCGCCGGCCTTGTCCTGACCAACGACGTCAGCGCCCGCGACGTCCAGTTGACCAAGACCCAGTTCTACGAGAGCAAGTCCTACCCGACCTTCACACCGACAGGGCCGTACCTGGCACTCCTGGAGCCCGAGGACTTCGCCCATCTGCTGAACCTGCGGCTGCGGCTGTCGGTCAACGGCGTGCCGCGCCAGGACCGCACGCTGGCCGACATGATCGTACGCCCCGCACAGGCGCTCACCCTGCTCTCCCGCTTCCAGACCCTCGACCCGGGCGACCTGCTGCTGACCGGCACTCCCGGCGGCACGGCCCTGAAGGCCCCGCCCAAGGCGGCCGAGAAGATCGGTGCGCTGCTGCCGCCCGCACTGAAGTGGAAGGCGTTCTTCAAGGGCCAGGCCAAGAACCCCCGCTACCTGCGCGACGGTGACCTCATCACCGCCACGATCGCCACCGCAGACGGGCGGATCGACCTCGGCGAGCAGCGGACCCCCGTTACGGACGCTCCATGAAGGCCGCATCCCGGAGACCGGTGGTGATCATCGGTGCCGGACCCGTCGGGGTCACGGCCGCCCTTCTGCTCGCCCGGCACGGAGTGCGCAGCTTGCTCCTCGAGCGCCACGGGGACATCTACCCCCTGCCGCGCGCCGTCGTCGTGGACGACGAGATCCGTCGGATCCTGCAGAGCGTCGGTGTCCACGAGGAGTTCGCCGCCCTGGCGCGCCCGGCGCCCGGGCTGCGGCTGATGGACGCCCGGCGCCGCGTGATCACCGAGTTCCCGAGGTCCCTGCACGGACACCACGGCTTCCCGCAGACCAGCATGTTCGACCAGCCCGAGCTGGAACGCCTGCTGCGTGACGCCCTGGCGCGCCGCCCGGAGTGCGAGCTGTGGAGCGGGGTGGAGGTCGTGTCCGTCACCCAGTCCGTCGCACGGGGCACCGACGGACCGAACGATCCGACGGCTCCGGTGCGGGTGACCTTCCGCCGTGAGGGCGGCAGCGACGAGGAGGAGCACCTGTGGGCCGATGCCGTCCTCGGCTGCGACGGTGCGGGCAGCCTCACCCGTGACGCCATCGGCGCCGTATGGGAGGACCTGCACTTCGAGGAGAGCTGGCGGGTCATCGACGTGCGCACCAGCCGCCCGGTGCGCACCTGGGAAGGCGCCGAGCAGATCTGCTGCCCCACCCGGCCGGCCACCTTCATGCGCGTCGGCGACGACCGCTACCGCTGGGAGTTCCGGCTGGCCGACGATCAGCACCTGGACGGCCCGGACGGATGGGAGCGCCTGCGCGAGCTGGTCGCCCCCTGGGTGGACCTGCCGCCCGACGCCTCGACGGGCGACGACTTCGAGGTGATGCGGCAGGCGCAGTACACCTTCCGAGCCCGTCTCGCCGACCGGTGGCGCAGGGGGCGTGTCTTCCTGCTGGGCGACGCCGCCCACCTCACCCCGCCCTTCGTCGGGCAGGGTCTGTGCGCGGGCCTGCGTGACGCCCACAACCTCACCTGGAAACTCGCGCGCGTGCTCCAACAGGGCGCACACGAAGGGCTGCTGGACACCTACGAACGCGAGCGCAAGCCGCACGCCCGCCATGTGATCCGCGTGGCGGTCGCCGTCGGCTGGGCCATGACCGGCGGACAGGACCGCGGTGCGGCGTTCCGCCGGGCCGTCGTGGGCACGGCCTGCCGCATCCCCGGCGTGACCGCGACGGTGAGCCGCGACCTCAGCCCCGCACTGACCGCCGGTCCACTCGTACGGCGCCGCCCCAGGCTGACCGGCCGCGTGCTGCCCGGCACCTTCTGCCCGCAGCCCTGGGTACGGCACGACGGCAGGCGGGTGCGCCTCGATGACGTCCTCGGGGACTCCTTCGCCGTCCTGACCGCCGTGCCACCCACGGCGCAGATGACGGCCGTGGCCACCGCACTGGGCGCCCCGACGATCCACGCCGACGACCTGGGCGAGGACGGCACCCTGGCCGGCTGGCTGGCGCGCGGCCGTGCCGACGCCGTCCTGCTGCGCCCCGACCGCGTCGTGATGGACACCGTCCCGGCCGGCGCCGGCGACTTCACGGACACCGTCGCCTGGGCCCCCCTGCTGCACACGGCCCGCCGTACCGCCGACGCCCGGCCCGCCTGACGAGGAGCACCACACCATGACCACCCCGCACCCCGCGCCGTATCCGGAACCCTTCTTCACTCCCGACCCGAAGTCGGCCGCCCACAGCCGCATCGCGGACTTCGCCCGATGGGCGGCCCGGCACCGGGGCGCCAAAGGGATCCAGGACCCCACGGACTACCGAGCCCTGTACCAGTGGTCCGTCACCGACCTCGAAGGGTTCTGGGCCGCGGTGTGGGAGTACTTCGACATCGACGCGACGACTCCGTACGAGCGGGTGCTGGCCGAGGAGACCATGCCCGGCGCCCAGTGGTTCCCCGGCGCCACCCTCAACTACGCCCACCACGCGCTGCGCAACCTGCACCCGGACGCTCCCGCCATCACCGCCCTGGACGAGACCGGAGCCGACTACGAGATAACGGGCCGGGAGCTGCGCGCCCGGGTCGCCTCCGTCGCCGCCACCCTGCGCGACCTGGGCGTCGGACAGGGCGACCGGGTGGTGGGCTATCTGCCCAATACCCCCCACGCCGTCATCGCCTTCCTCGCCACCGCAAGCCTGGGCGCGGTGTGGTCGGTGTGCGGCCAGGACTACGCACCCAAGGCCGCAGCCGACCGCTTCGCCCAGCTCGAACCCACGGTCCTCATCACCGCTGACGGCTATCTCTTCAACGGCACCACGCACGACCGCCGCGCCGCCTCGCTCGAACTGGCCGCTGCCCTGCCGACGCTGAAGGCCACGGTGCTCGTGGACCACGTGGGCCTTGCGTGGCCCGAGGGCGGGGAGTCGGGGCTGACGGTTCCCTGGGAGGACGCGGCCACCCGCGTCGAGTACCTCACCATCGCCCTGGTGCCGTTCGACCACCCTCTGTGGGTCGTCTTCTCCTCCGGCACCACCGGCCTGCCCAAGGGCATCGTCCACGGGCACGGCGGGGTCCTGCTCGAACACCTCAAGACCCTCGGCCTGCACACCGATCTGGGCACCGGGGACCGCCTGCTGTGGTACACCACCACCCACTGGATGATGTGGAACCTGGTCGTCTCCACCCTGCTGACCGGTGCCACCACCTGCACCTACGACGGCAGCCCGGCACCGCATGCGCGCCCGGACATCCTCTGGGAGCTGGCGGCCCGCCACAAGGTCACGGTCTTCGGCACGAGCCCGCAGTATCTGCTGGCGATGGCCAAGCTGGGCGTCGAACCCTCCGTGCACGACCTGTCGGCCATCCGCGTCGTCGGTTGCACGGGCTCCGCTCTGCCCGCCTCCGCGTACCCCTGGGTCCGCGATCATGTGGGCGCAGGCATCCAGCTGGCCTCCACCAGCGGCGGCACCGACATCGTCTCCGGTTTCGCCGGCGGCGCCCCCACGACCCCTGTCTGGGCGGGGGAGCTGTCCGCGCCCAACCTGGGTGTGGCGCTGGCCGCGTACGACGACAAGGGCACCCCGGTCCTCGACCGGGTCGGCGAACTGGTCGTCACCCGCCCCATGCCGTCCATGCCGCTGTACTTCTGGAACGACCCCGACGGCAGCCGCTACCGCGACGCCTACTTCACCGCCTACCCCGGTGTGTGGCGGCACGGCGACTGGATCACGCTCACCTCGCACGGCTCGGTGATCGTCCACGGCCGCTCCGACGCCACCCTCAACCGCAACGGCGTGCGCCTGGGCAGTGCCGACATCCACGACGTCGTCGAACGCCTCCCCGAGATCACCGAGGCCCTCGTCATCGGTGCGGAGGAACCCGACGGCGGCTACTGGATGCCGCTCTTCGTGGTCCTCGCCGACGGGGTCGGCCTGGACGATTCCCTGCGCGAGAAGATCCGCGACGCGGTCCGCACCGGCGCCTCACCCCGCCACGTCCCCGACGAGATCCTCGCCGTACCGGCCCTCCCGCACACGAAGACCGGCAAGAAACTCGAGGTTCCCGTCAAGCGCCTGCTCCAGGGTGCCCCCGCCGAGCAGGTCCTGAATCCCGCGGCGGTCGACAACCCCGACCTGATCGGCTACTTCGCCCGCCTCGGCGCGGAGCGGAACAAGCGGTCAGCACACCACACATGAGTCGGCCAGGGGACCACAGGCCCACGTGACAGCACCGGGTCCTTGTGCCCTCGCCCGACTCCGCAAACCCCGTCCCCACCGAGTGGTGGGGGGGGGGGGGGCCCCGCCCCCCCCCCCCCCCCCCCCCCCCCCCCCCCCCAACCCCCGCGGGGGCGCGAGGGCGGGGGGGGGTGAGGGGGGGGGTGGAATTTGCCCCCCGCGGGGGGGGGGGGGGGCAAGGG
>NZ_JBIAQV010000059.1:0-277 GCF_042889305.1 Streptomyces sp. NPDC002619
CGCCCGGTTACATTTCGAACCCGGAAGCTAAGCCTTACAGCGCCGATGGTACTGCAGGGGGGACCCTGTGGGAGAGTAGGACACCGCCGAACAATCTTTGGAAGGACCCCTGGTCCCAGCGTTCAGCTGGGACCAGGGGTCCTTTTGTTTTTACAATGCTTGCGGTACCGAAGACAGGAGTTACCGATGTCCACCAACTCTCCCGAAGACCGACCGGAACGCGACCAGCGCCGACGGGACAGTGGTGACCGCGGTGACCGTGGCGGATACCGCAGTG
>NZ_JBIAQV010000059.1:374-37294 GCF_042889305.1 Streptomyces sp. NPDC002619
GTGACCGCGGCGGCGACCGGGGTGACCGCGGCGGCCTCCGCCGCGACGACAGCCGTGGTGGCTACGGCCGGCGTGACGATCGACGTGATGACCGCCGAGATGACCGACGTGACGATCGTCGGGGTGATGACCGCGGCGGCCTCCGCCGCGACGACAGCCGTGGTGGCTACGGCCGGCGTGACGATCGTCGCGACGATCGCCGAGATGACCGCGGCGGCGACCGGGGTGACCGCGGCGGCCTCCGCCGCGACGACAGCCGTGGTGGCTACGGCCGGCGTGACGATCGACGTGATGACCGCCGTGACGATCGACGAGAAGGCGGCGACCGTGGCCCGCGTCCCGCATACCGTCGCGACGACCGTTCCGGTGGTCCTCGCCGCGACGACCGCGACCGAGGTCCCCGTCGCGACGACCGGGGTGACCGAGGCGAACGTCCCCCCTACCGCCGTGACGAGCGTGGCGAACGTCGGGACGACCACCGTGGCGGTGGCTACGTTCGGCGTGACGACCGCCGTGACGACCGGCGTGACGACCGGCGAGACGGTGACCGCGGTGGTTACCGTCGCGACGACCGAGGCGACCGCAGGGACGGCGACCGCGGTGGCTACCGCCGTGACGACAACCGGGGCGACCGCGATCGTGGCTACCGCGGTGAGCGTCGCGACGACGACCGCGGTGGCTTCCGGCGTGACGACAGCCGTGGTGACAGCCGTGGTGGCTACGGCCGGCGCGACGACCGCGGCGGCGACCGCCGTGATGACCGGCGGGACGGTGACCGTGGTGGTTACCGTCGCGACGACCGAGGTGATCGCGGAGACCGCGGTGGCTTCCGGCGCGACGACAACCGCGGGGAGCGTGGCGGCTTCCGTGGCCGGGACGATCGTGGCTACCGCGGTGAGCGTCGCGACGACGACCGCGGTGGCTTCCGGCGTGACGACAGCCGTGGTGACAGCCGCGGCGGCTACGGCCGGCGCGACGACCGCGGCGGCGACCGGGGCGGCCGTCCCGGTGGCTTCCGGGGTCGGCCCGGTGACGACCGGCGCGGCGGTGGCCGCTTCCGCGACGACCGGGACCGGGACCGCGATCGGGACCGTGAGCCCATCAAGCGGCTGCCCATCCCCGAGGACGTCACGGGCGACGAGATCGACAAGGACGTACGGCAGGAGCTGCAGAGCCTGCCCAAGGGGCTCGCGGAGGACGTTGCCAAGAACCTGGTGATGGTCGCCCGGCTCATCGACGAGGACCCCGAGGGCGCGTACGCCTACTCCAAGGTGGCCCTGCGGTTGGCGTCGCGTGTCGCCGCCGTACGCGAGGCCGGCGGGTTCGCGGCGTACGCGAACCAGAAGTACAGCGAGGCGCTTGCCGAGTTCCGGGCCGCGCGGCGCATGACCGGCAACGTGGACCTGTGGCCGGTGATGGCGGACTGTGAGCGTGGGCTCGGGCGGCCGGAGAAGGCGCTGGACATGGCCGGAGCCCCCGAGGTGCACAAGCTGGACAAGGCCGGGCAGGTCGAGATGCGGCTCGTCGCCGCCGGTGCCCGGCGTGACATGGGTCAGCTGGACGCGGCCATCGTGACGCTGCAGAGCCCGGAGCTGGCCTCCAACTCCGTGCAGCCGTGGACCGCGCGCCTGCGCTACGCGTACGCCGACGCCCTCCTCGCCGCGGGCCGGGAGAGCGAGGCCCGCGAGTGGTTCGCCAAGGCCGTCGAGGCCGACCGGGACGGCAGCACGGACGCCTCCGACCGGCTGGCCGAGCTGGACGGCGTCGAGTTCGTCGACGCCCTGGACGAGGATGAGGACGAGGACGAGGACGAGGACGGGGACGAGGCGGAGTCGCGGGGCGCCCACCAGGCGGACGGCGACAGCGACAGCGACGACGGCGACAGCGACGACGGAGACAGCGACAAGGACTGACGTACGTCGGTGAGTGAGGGCGGGAACCCGGAGGTATGTATCCGGGTTCCCGCCCTCTTCGCGTTTCTGCGGGCGGCCTGCGGGCGGTCAGAGGTCCAGCGCGCGCAGCACCAGTCCCGACGCCGGCTTCGGGCCGAACGACGTCGACTTGCGGGGCATCGTCACGCCCTGGCGGGCCAGGTCGCGTACGACATCTTCGCGGACCGGGTGCATCAGGACCGCCGTTCCGCCGTCGCGTTCCGCCTTCTCGACCGTGGCCGCCGTGTCGTGGATGTAGGCGATGTCGGCCGGGGAGTCCTCGGGGATGTGCCAAACGTGGTCGAGGAGCGCGGCGTGCAGGACGGTCGCGTCCAGGGTGCGCCAGGCGGCGGGGCGGTCCGTGGGGATCGTACGGGCGAGGAGGCCCGGGTCCGGCTGGTCGATCAGATGGAAGGCGCCGTCCCCGGCGAGCAGGAAGGCGTTGCCCGCGCAGGCCGCGTCGGCCAGCGCCGCCAGGGCATCGGCGAGAGGTGTGTCCAGTCGTCGTACCCGGAACAGGCCCTTCAGCGCGACCAACGCGTCCGCCACCGGCAGGCCGTGCAGCAGACGGTGGATGGCGCGGACGCGCAGCGGGTAGCGGACCGTGTCGACCAGCAGGACCAGGCCGTAGTCCCAGGGGCTGGGCGAGCCGTGCTCCGCGCGTAGAAGCCGATAAGTTGCCCAGCGGTGGTGGCCGTCGGCGATCAGGGCCTGGTGGCGGGTCAGGTCCGACTGGACGAGGGACACCTCGGCGGGGTCCGTGAGCGACCAGAGGCGGTGCTGGAAGCCGTCCTCGGTGATGGTCGCGAGGAGCGGGGGACGGTCGGCGGTGCGCTCGATGACGTCGGCCGTGGTGCCGTTGCCGCGGTAGGTCAGCAGCAGGGGCTCGAGGTTCGCGCAGGTGGCGCGCATCAGGGCCGCGCGGTCCGCGACGACAGGCGGCATGACGTCCTCGTGCGGCAGGACGACGCCCTCCACGGGGTCCGAGATGTGCAGGGCGCCGATGATGCCGCGCTGGAGCATGCCGTTGCCGTCGCGCTGTTCGTAGACGTACAGGCCCGGTTCCGGGTCGGTGGTCAGCACGCCCTCGGCCAGCCAGCGGCGCAGGGTGTCGGCGGCCTGCTCGTTGCGGGCGGTGGGGGTGTCGGCCTGCGGGAGGATCAGCCGGACGATGTTGTGCGGGTCGGCCGACTGGAGGTGGTTTACTCCGTCGGGGCGTACGACGACGTCGTACGGCGGGGATGTGACGGCGGCGAGGCTGCCGACCCGATCGGGGTCGTAGCGAAGGCCTCGGAACGGGATCAGTTCCAGGCCTCGGCGCGCCGTTGCTTCCGGGTGACCTGCTGTCTTCATCTCGGCATCGTACGTGTGTCAGTGGCTTGGGGGATGATCGGGGGAAATCGGAGCAATCGAGGAGCGATGCGGAATGAGCCAGGGCGTCAGGACGAGGCCCGAGGGCAGTGGACAGGCCCTGAGCGCGGCGTACGACACGGCGCTGCTCGATCTGGACGGGGTGGTGTACGCGGGGGGCAACGCGATCGTGCACGCGGTCGAGTCGCTCGAGGTCGCCCGTGCGGGTGGGATGCGTCTGGCCTATGTCACCAACAACGCGCTGCGCACGCCTGACGCCGTGGCGGGGCATCTGACGGAGTTGGGGATACCGACGGGTGCCGGGGAGGTCATCACCTCGGCGCAGGCGGTCGCGCGGCTGATCAGCGAGCAGGTACCGCGGGGGTCGCGGGTACTCGTGGTCGGCGGTGACGGGCTGCGGGTGGCGCTGCGCGAGCGCGGACTGGAGCCGGTCGAGTCGGCGGACGACGATCCGGCGGCGGTCGTGCAGGGGTACGGCGGGCCCGAGCTGACCTGGGGGCGGTTCGCGGAGGCGTCCTATGCGGTGGCGCGTGGGGTGCCGTGGTTCGCGTCCAACACGGACCTGACGATTCCGAGCGGACGGGGGATCGCGCCGGGCAACGGCGCGGCCGTGGAGGTTGTCCGGATTGCCACGGGTGCCGAGCCGCAGGTGGCGGGCAAGCCGCTGCCGCCCATGCACCGGGAGACGATCCTGCGGACCGGCGCCGAGCGGCCGTTGGTGGTCGGGGACCGGCTGGACACGGACATCGAGGGGGCCTTCAACGGTGGGGTCGACTCGCTGCTCGTCCTGACCGGTGTCACCGACGGGGCGCAGTTGCTCGCCGCGCCGCCGGGGCACCGGCCGACGTATGTCGACGCCGATCTACGCGGGCTGCTCACCGGCCAGCCCGAAGTCAGCCGCGAGGGGGACGGTTTCCGCTGCGGCGGGTGGACGGCCAAGGCAGGTGACGAGCGGCTGGACCTTGCGGGTGACGGCGAGGCCCTCGACGGGCTGCGCGCCCTGTGCGCGGCGGCCTGGACGGCGGCCGGGGAGGGTGCGTGCGAGCTGGACGGGGGGAAGGCGTTGGCGCGGCTGGGGTTGTGAGCTCGGGCGGGTCCCTCCGGTGAACCCCAAGGGTCGCCCTCGGCATCGAGGTCGGATGCAAGGGTAGGCTAACCTAATCTCGTGTTGGTCGACAGTCCTCCCGAACAGCGCGCGGCGTCCGTTTCCGCGCCCCCAAACCGACGGGCGATACGGTCTGTTGGGCTCCTCGTCGCCGTGGCGATCCTGGTGCTCGTCGCGCTGGCGAGTATCGCGATCGGCGCCAAAGAGCTCTCGCCGGAGCTGGTCTGGCACGGCCTGTTCCACGACTCCGGGACGTACGGCGACGTCGTCGTCGACGAGCGGCTGTCGCGCACCGTCCTCGGTCTGCTCGCCGGTGCCGCGCTCGGTCTGTCCGGGGCGGTGCTCCAGGCGCTCACCCGCAATCCGCTGGCGGACCCCGGGCTGCTCGGCATCAACGCGGGCGCCTCGGCCGCGGTCGTCACGGCCATCACCTACTTCGGTGTCACCAGCCTGAGCGGCTATGTGTGGTTCGCGTTCGCCGGCGCGGCCGTCGTCGGCGCGCTGGTCTGGTTCCTCGGCGGCAGCCGCGGGGCCACGCCCGTCCGGCTGGCGCTGGCCGGTACGGCGATCAGCGCCGCCCTGTACGGCTATCTCCAGGCCGTGATGATCACGGACGACGCGGCGCTGGGCAAGATGCGCTTCTGGACGGTCGGTTCACTGTCCTCGGCGACCGACGCGACGATCACACAGGTGCTTCCGTTCCTCGCGGTCGGCACGGTCCTCGCCCTCCTGCTCGCCCGGCCGCTGAACGCGGTGGTGATGGGCGACGACACCGCCCGCGCTCTGGGCGCCCACCTGAACCGCACCCGGGCGCTGGCCATGCTCGCCGCCACCGTGCTGTGCGGCGCCGCCACCGCCGCATGCGGTCCGATCGTCTTCGTCGGCCTGATGGTCCCGCACGTCGTGCGCTCCTTCACCGGCCCCGACCTGCGCTGGATCCTGCCGTACGCCACGATCCTGTCGCCCGTGCTGCTGCTCGGCGCCGACGTCGCCGGCCGGATCGTCGCGCGGCCCGCGGAGCTCCAGGTCGGTATCGTCACCGCGATCATCGGCGGCCCGGTCTTCATCTTTCTCGTACGACGGCGGAGGACGGCACAGCTGTGAGGACCCCCACCACGAGAACTGTGAAGACCCCCACCACGAGCCGTGCCGTCCGGGCGGTGCGCACCCCCGGCGGGCTCTCCGTCCGCCTGGACCTGCGTGCGCTGACCGTCGTCGTCCTGCTGCTGGCCGCCGCGCTCGCCGCCGGCGTTCTGCTGATCGGCACCGGGGACTTTCCGATCCCGGCCGGCGACGTGCTCAGGACGCTGCTCGGACACGGTGACCGGGGACAGGAGTTCATCGTCGACGAACTCCGCCTCCCGCGCGTCCTGGTCGGACTGCTGGTCGGCGCCTCCCTCGGCCTCGGCGGCGCCCTGTTCCAGTCCATCTCCCGCAATCCGCTGGGCAGTCCGGACGTGCTCGGCCTCTCACAGGGCTCCACGGCCGGCGCGCTCGTCGTGATCGTCCTGATGTCCGGGTCCGCCACCGAGGTCACCCTCGGCGCGCTTGTCGGCGGACTGGTCACCGGGCTCGCCATCTATCTGCTCGCCTGGAAGCAGGGCGTGCCCGGGTACCGGCTCGTCCTGGTAGGCATCGGCGTCTCCGCGATCGTCACGGCCGTCAACGGCTATCTGCTCACCAAGGCCGACCTCGTCGACGCGGCCCGCGCGGTCGTGTGGATGACGGGTTCGCTCAACGGCCGCGACTGGGAGCAGGTCTGGCCGCTGCTCGGGCTGTGCGCCGTCCTCGTACCGCTCGTCCTCGCGGGCGCGCGCGGGCTGCGGATCACGGAAATGGGCGACGACGTGTCGTACGCCCTGGGCGTGCGTGTCGAGCGCGTACGGCTGCTGCTCATGGTCTCGGCCGTCCTGCTGACCGCGGCCGCGACCGCCGCCGCCGGTCCCGTCGGCTTCGTGGCGCTCACCGCGCCGCAGCTCGCCCGGCGTCTGACCCGCTCGCCGGGACCCAACCTGGTGCCCTCCCTCTGCATGGGCGCCGCCCTCCTGGTCACCGCCGACTGGGCCTCCCAGCGCGTCTTCGGCGCCGACCAGCTGCCCGTGGGCGTGGTCACCGGTGTCCTCGGCGGCATCTATCTTCTGTGGCTCCTGGTCACCGAGCGCAAGGCGGGCCGGATATGAACGCCACCGGCGAGACGTACACCGCCGGCGACACGAACAAGCGAAGGAGCACCGTGAACCGCCTGTCCGCCGAGAGCGTCACCCTCGCCTACGACCAGCGCGTCATAGCCGAGCAGTTGTCGGTGGAGATCCCCGACAACTCCTTCACGGTGATCGTCGGCCCGAACGCCTGCGGTAAGTCGACGCTCCTGCGGGCCCTGTCACGGATGCTCAAGCCCAGCGAGGGCCGGGTGCTGCTCGACGGGCAGGTCATCCAGTCGATGCCGGCCAAGAAGGTCGCGCGCACGCTCGGTCTGCTGCCGCAGTCGTCCATCGCGCCCGACGGGATCACCGTCGGCGACCTGGTGGGCCGCGGCCGCTATCCGCACCAGGGCATCCTGCGGCAGTGGTCCGCCGAGGACGAGCGGGTCGTCCAGGAGTCCATGGCGCGGACCGGGGTCGCCGAGCTCGCGGACCGCCATGTCGACGAACTGTCCGGCGGCCAGCGGCAGCGCGTGTGGATCGCCATGGCGCTCGCCCAGCAGACCCCGCTGCTGCTGCTCGACGAGCCGACCACCTACCTCGACATCCAGCACCAGATCGACGTCCTCGACCTGTGCGCCGAACTGCACGAGGAGCAGGGCCGCACCCTGGTCGCGGTCCTGCACGACCTCAATCACGCGGCCCGGTACGCCACCCACCTCATCGCCCTGCGCGGTGGACAGGTCGTTGCCGAGGGCGCGCCGCACGACATCGTCACGGCCGAGCTGGTCGAGGAGGTCTTCGGGCTGCGCTGCCAGGTCATCGACGACCCGGAGACAGGGACGCCCCTGGTGGTGCCGGCGGCGCGCAAGGCACGCGCGCGCGTGACGGTTACAGAAGCTTCCTGAGCCGGAACAGGTCGAGGAGGTTCGCCTCCAGGCGAACGCGCCCCGAGCCCCAGGCCTTGGCGAAGTTCAGCTCGCCGTCGACCAGGGACACCAGGTCGTCGCCGGCCATGGTGAGCCTGATCTGGGCCTTCTTCGGCGGTGGTCCCGGAAGGGTCTCGTCGACCACGATGCGGCCGCCGGTCAGACGCCCTACGAAGGTCACATCCAGGTCGGTGATGTGGCAGCTCACCGAGCGGTCGAGCTCCGCCGCCGCCCGGACACCGCCCTCGGCGCCCCGCATGTTGTCCGAAAGCTTCTCGAGTGCGGCTCGGCACTCCTCGATCGTGGCCATCGCGACCGACGGTACCCCAGCGCTTCGAGGTAGCGTCTGGGCATGAACGACTCTGCGCCGGAGACCGAGGGCCCCCAGGAAGCAGCGGCCGAGACCGGGTACGACCCCGCCGCCCCCGCCCCGCTGCACGTCCCCCGCACCCCCACCGGCAACCCCGAGGTGGACGCCCAGCTGGAGCGGCTGGCCGACGCCGACCACCTCGCCACCGACGGGCACGTCGAGGCGTACGAGGATGTGCACCGGGGGCTGCGCGACGCGCTCACCGCGCTCGACGCCCGCCCGGGATCTCCGGCTCCCACCCGCCACCCGACCACCACCCCTCAATGAGACCCTTCGGGTCACACCTATTGAATTGTCGTACGGGAACAGGAGCTGAACCGAACGTGGCAGGAGTCGCACGCCGTCGTCTGGACGCGGAGCTGGTCCGCCGGAAGCTGGCGCGCTCGCGTGAGCACGCCGGCCAGCTGATCGCCGCCGGGCGGGTCAGCGTCGGCAGGACCGTGGCGACCAAGCCCGCCACCCAGGTCGAGACGGCCGCCGCGATCGTCGTCACGTCCGACGACAGCGACCCCGAGTACGTCTCCCGGGGCGGCCACAAGCTCGCCGGCGCGCTCGAGGCCTTCGTACCGCAGGGACTCGTCGTCGAGGGGCGGCGGGCGCTGGACGCCGGCGCGTCCACCGGAGGCTTCACCGACGTCCTGCTGCGCGCGGGCGCCGCGCACGTCGTCGCCGTGGACGTCGGCTACGGACAACTCGCCTGGTCACTCCAGAATGATGAACGCGTCACCGTCAAGGACCGTACGAACGTACGCGAGTTGACGCTTGAGGCGATCGATGGGGAGCCTGTGGATCTTGTCGTGGGGGATCTGTCCTTCATCCCGCTCGGGCTGGTGCTGCCCGCCCTGAAGCGGTGCGTGAAGCCGGACGCCGACCTGGTGATGATGGTCAAGCCGCAGTTCGAGGTCGGGAAGGAACGGCTGGGGAGCGGGGGAGTCGTACGGAGTCCGCAACTGCGGGCGGAGGCCGTGCGGGGCGTGGCCGCGAAGGCGTGGGAACTGGGGCTCGGGGTGCGAGGGGTCACCGCCAGTCCGCTGCCCGGGCCGTCCGGCAATGTCGAGTACTTTCTGTGGCTGCGGGCCGGGGCACCGGAACTGGACCCGGCCGATGTTGACCGTGCAGTGGCGGAGGGGCCGCGTTGACTCAGGATCGAGCTCGTACTGTTTTCCTGCTCGCCCACACCGGGCGGCCCGCGGCCATTCGCAGCGCCGAGCTCGTGGTCAAGGGGCTTCTCCGGTGTGACATCGGGGTGCGCGCGCTGGAGGAGGAGGCGCGTGACATCCCGCTGGCGGAGGAGGTGGAGCTCGTCAAGGAGGCGACTCCGCAGTCCCTCGACGGGTGCGAGCTGCTCATTGTGCTGGGTGGCGACGGCACGCTGCTGCGCGGTGCCGAGTTCGCCCGGGCCTCCGGCGTGCCGATGCTGGGCGTCAACCTCGGCAGCGTGGGGTTCCTCGCGGAGGCCGAGCGGGACGACCTCGACAAGGTCGTCGACCGGGTGGTCAGCAAGTCGTACGAGGTCGAGGAGCGGATGACCGTCGATGTCGTCGTGTACCGCAACGGGGACATCGTGCACACGGACTGGGCGCTGAACGAGGCGGCCGTGCAGAAGGCCGGCGCCGAAAAGCTGCTCGAGGTCGTGCTGGAGATCGACGGGCGGCCGGTGACAGGGTTCGGGTGCGACGGGATCGTGCTGTCGACGCCGACGGGTTCCACGGCGTACGCCTTCTCCGCGGGCGGCCCTGTGGTGTGGCCCGAGGTGGAGGCGTTGCTGATGGTGCCGATCTCCGCGCATGCGCTGTTCGCGAAGCCGTTGGTGACGTCGCCCGAGTCCGTGCTTGCGGTGGAGGTGCTGCCGCATGTCTCGCCGGGTGTGTTGTGGTGCGACGGGCGGCGGACGATCGAGTTGCCGGCCGGGGCGCGGGTCGAGGTGCGGCGGGGGGCTGTGCCTGTGCGGCTTGCCCGGTTGCATCATGCGTCGTTCACGGATCGGCTGGTGGCGAAGTTTGCGTTGCCCGTTTCTGGGTGGCGGGGGGCGCGGCAGTAGCCATCTGGGGGATTGAGGAGCGCGGGCGGCTGCGGGTGGGCTGTGGCTGCTCGTGCCCACGCGGCGGAGCCGCATATCGACAACGCCCCGCGCCCCTTTCGGGGCGCGGACACCCGCCCGAGTGACAAGGGTGCCTCGCACTCTCCACCCCGGACCTCGTAAGGTCGTGTCCGTGTTGGAGGAGATGCGGATACGGTCGCTCGGAGTCATCGACGATGCCGTCGTCGAGCTGTCGCCCGGGTTCACCGCCGTCACCGGTGAGACGGGTGCGGGCAAGACCATGGTCGTCACCAGCCTGGGGCTGCTGCTGGGCGGGCGCGCGGATCCGGCGCTCGTGCGGATCGGGTCCAAGAACGCGGTCGTGGAGGGGCGGCTCACCGTACCCGCGGGCGCGTCGGCCGTCGTACGGGCCGAGGAGGCCGGCGCCGAGCTCGACGACGGGGCGCTGCTCATCAGCCGTACCGTTTCCGCCGAAGGGCGCTCCCGGGCGCACCTCGGCGGGCGCAGTGTGCCCGTGGGGGTGCTGGCCGAGCTGGCCGACGAGCTGGTGGCCGTGCACGGGCAGACCGATCAGCAGGGGCTGCTGAAGCTGTCCCGGCAGCGGCAGGCGCTCGACCGGTACGCCGGGGACGCGGTCGCGGGGCCGCTCGCCAAGTACGGCGAGGCCTACCGGCGGCTACGGGCCGTCTCCGCCGAGCTGGAGGAGATCGTCACACGCGCGCGTGAGCGGGCCCAGGAGGCCGACATGCTGCGCTACGGGCTCGACGAGATCGCCGGTGTGGAGCCGCGCGCCGGTGAGGACGTGGAGCTGGCGGAGGAGGCCGAGCGCCTCGGGCACGCCGAGGCGCTGTCGTCCGCCGCGACCGCCGCACACGCCGCGCTCGCGGGCAACCCCGAGGACCCCGAGAGCATCGACGCGGCGACCCTGGTCGCGGGCGCCCACCGGGCACTGGAGGCCGTACGGTCCCACGACCCGGCCCTCGCCTCGCTCGCCGACCGGATCGGCGAGGTCGGAATCCTGCTGGGCGACGTGGCGGGCGAGCTGGCGGGGTACGCCGACGATCTGGACGCCGACCCGCTGCGGCTGGCGGCCGTGGAGGAGCGGCGGGCCGCGCTGAACGCCCTCACGCGCAAGTACGGCGAAGACATCGCCTCCGTGCTCGCCTGGGCCGAGCAGGGCGCCGCGCGGCTGACCGAGCTGGACAGCGACGACGACCGGATCGGCGAGCTGACCGCCGAACGGGACGCGCTGCGCACCGAACTGGGCGGACTCGCCCAGGCGTTGAGCGACGCGCGCACCGAGGCCGCCGAGCGGTTCGCGGCGGCCGTGACCGCCGAGCTGGCCTCGCTCGCGATGCCGCACGCGCGCGTGTCCTTCGCCATCCGGCAGACCGAGGACCCGGAGGGCGTCGAGGTCGGCGGGCGGACGGTCGCGTACGGGCCGCACGGCGTCGACGAGGTGGAGCTGCTGCTCGCCCCGCATCCGGGTGCGCCGCCGCGGCCGATCGCCAAGGGCGCGTCCGGCGGTGAGCTCTCGCGTGTGATGCTGGCCGTGGAGGTCGTGTTCGCGGGGACCGATCCCGTGCCGACGTATCTCTTCGACGAGGTCGACGCCGGTGTGGGTGGCAAGGCCGCAGTCGAGATCGGGCGGCGGCTGGCGAAGCTGGCGAAGACCGCTCAGGTCGTCGTCGTCACCCATCTGCCCCAGGTCGCCGCGTTCGCCGACCGGCAGCTGCTCGTCGAGAAGACCAACGACGGCTCGGTCACCCGGTCCGGCGTCAAGGTGCTGGAGGGCGAGGAGCGGGTCCGGGAGCTGTCGCGGATGCTGGCCGGGCAGGAGGACTCGGAGACGGCACGGGCACACGCGGAGGAACTGCTGGCCACGGCCCGCGCGGACGGCTAGCGGGCGAGGCCTCTAGGCTGGCGGGATGATCAACCGTCTCCCCCGCAGGGGCAGCTCCTTCGCACTCGCCGCCGCGCTCACCCGCGCCGGGGCCGCCGCGCTGCGCGCCTGGGCGCCGGGCGGACGGGAGCGCTGGGAGCGGACCAACTATGCAGGGCGTACGGTCGAGTTGTACGCCGGACCCGCGAGCGCCCTGGCAACAGCGGCCTGCGCGGGGCGCGTCCAACCCGTCGCCGGGTTCGCGGTGCTCACGGCGGGGGCCTGCGGCGCGTACGACGATGTCGCCGGGGCCGGTGACGAACGGCGGGGCTTTCGGGCGCATCTGACCGCGCTGATGGACGGTGATGTCATGCCTGGCTAATACAGTATTTGACATGAGCCGATCCAAGTTAAAAGCGATCACACCGGGCGAGCCCGCAGCCATCTACTGCCGCATCTCGCACACCAAGGACGATGATCAGACCGGGGTCGACCGGCAGGAACGCATCTGCCGGGACATCGCCCAGCGGCTTCAACTCCGTGTCGACTCGGCCCACGTCTACGTGGACAACAACCGTTCGGCATGGCAGCGCAACCGCAAGCGGCCGGGTTGGGAAGAGATGCTGAAAGTGATGGGGGAAGGAGAGATCCGACACGTCATCGTCTACCACCCCGATCGTCTCATGAGGCAACCCAGGGACCTCGAAGAGCTGCTCTCCATCGCCGACGACAAACGCATCCTCCTGCACGGCGAGGCGAACCGACGCGACCTGTCAGACCCTGACGACCGGTTCATTCTCCGCATTGAAGTGGCCCACGCATGCCGCTCTTCTGACGACGCGTCACGACGAATCAGGGACGCGTTGGTGGACAAGGCGCGCGGGGGAGAGCCCCACGTGGGCAACCGTCCTTACGGCTACACCAGCGACGGCCGCGCGATCATCGATGAGGAAGCGGAGATCGTACGAGAGGTCTTCCGCCGCTACTTGGACGGTGAGTCGCCAGACCGTATCGCCCAGGATCTCACGGCACGTTCGATCCTCACGACGAGGGGCAAGGCATGGCAGCCTGAGAACGTACGTCATTTGCTGTCGTCCAACTTCGTGGCAGGTATCCGAATCCACCAGGGAGAAGAGGTGGGAGTCGGGGCGTGGCCCGCCATCATCGACCGTGGGCAGTGGGACGAGGTCCAGCGGTTCCGGGAATACCGAGCCGAGCGCTCCAGGGAGCAGCAGAGGCGACCGACCCGGTACTACCTTCTGCGCGGAGCGGTGACATGCGCATGTGGGGCACGCATGGCTGGTACGAGGGGCAGCCGGGGTGCCTACTACCGGTGCACTCACGCCGACACCACGGATCAGAGGAAATGCAATCGCTCGATCTTGGCGGAACCCCTCGAGGATTTTGTGCGCGACGTGACGATCAAGGTGCTGGCCAAGCTTGACACCTCAGGCTATGAGCCTGCGATGACCACGCGCCCTGAGGCCGATGTCCTCGCCGACGAGAAGGACCGGGCGAAGTTGGAGGAACTCAAACAGCTGTGGCTCAATGATGACGACTTCACAACCGCCGAATTCCAAGCCATGCGCGCACCCATCCTTAAGCGGATGAAGGAACGCCAGCGGAAGACCGTCAGGCGACCGATCGCCGTCTTGGACGGCATCGCTGGCCCTGACGCCGAAGCCAGCTGGAGGAGACTGGAGAAGGAGGAGGACTACGCCCGTATGAACGCGATCTACCGGTTCCTCTTTGCCGCCGTTGTGGTCCGGCCGCCGACGAGGAAGGGCAGGGGGTTCGACACTGACCGGGTGGACATCAAGCCGAACCCGCTGGATTAGGAGTCCTTCCGTGCAGGGCCGAGGAGCCGCGCGAGTCGCGCAGCGCTCTTCGGCCCTATTCGTGTGGGGAACTTGGCCGCCTGGCGCTCGACTGCCCGAGCCCACTGTTCGCTGTGGCGTCTCGTCACCGGGGCACCTCACGCTCGTCCCGGGCGATCTCGCGGTTCGTGGCGATGTCCTCGGCGACTCCAGCGGCGATGAGAGCGGCGCCGGGGGTGTGGCCGGAGCCGATGTAGCGCCAGTGCCGTTCGGTGACCGTATCGGGCATGTCGGCGTGGCCCATGTGGCGGGCGCGTTGGGCGCGGAGTGCTGCGTAGGTGGTGGAGTAGGCGCGGGATTTGGTGAGGATGTGGCCCCGGTAGCCGAGGGTGTGAGCCCAGGAGCGCAGGCGCAGAGGTCCGAACTCCGGAAGGCCGCCGAGGCGCCAGCAGGCGCGCATGAGGTTTCGGACGTGTTCGCTCACGGCCGCCGACTCGATGTCGGCCCAGGTGGTGAGCGGGTGGTCGGTGCCGGCGCCGGTCTCGCTCGCGCCCTTGGTGACGTACTTCGCGACGTACGCGGCGACGGCGTCATCGTCGGGTCCGTCGCCGTCGGCGTGCAGGGGCCGGGCATCGACCTGGACGCCCCAGCGCAAGACCAGCTCGCCTACGGCCCGGCTGTAGGCGGTGCGGACTAGGACCCGGCGGGCGGCCGCGTGCACGGCGTCGGTGAGCACTTCCGCCGTGCCCCAGGTGGGGGGTTGGTCGTCGGGTCCGTTCGGGCCGTCGAGGCGGACGACGGCGTGGACGTGGACGGCGGCGCGTTTCTGGTATTCGGCGACGCGGGCGAAGGACAGCCGGGCGTGCTGGGCAAAGTGCGACTGTACGAGGCCGACTGAGGAGGCCAGGCGCCGCCGTATGTCGATGACGAACCGGTCCCACAGCTTGGAGGCGTGTGCGTGCCACAGGACGTGGCCGGTGTAGTCGTAGCAGTCGACGCACAGCGGCTGGCCGACAACCGGCGCATCCGAGGCGTGGATGGCGCCGCAGCCGAGGGGACGGCCGTGATCGCAGGTGCCGCCGTCTCGGCGGGGACGGCACAGCTCCCCGGCACGGTGCACCGGCCCGAAGGACGGAGCGGTGAGGGTGACGAAGAGCCGGGGCCTGTGGCGCACCGTATCGGGGACGTTCTTGCCGCCGAGGAGACCCGCGCGGACCAGGTGGAAGGTGTCGCCCGCGTGGAGGCGGGAGCATCCGGGGCAGACGGTGGCGCGGCGGTTGCGGCAGCGGACCAGGAGGCGTTCGCCCGGCTCATGGCCGGTGTCGTAGTGGCTCAGGATCTCGCCGGTGGTGCCGTCCAGAGTGGTGGTCGAGCCAGACAGGTGGACGGGGTGGGAGCAGCCGCCGGTGGCGGTGATCTGCTTCAGCAGGCGGGGGAAGTTGGGGTCTTGGGCGAGGCGGATGGCGTCGCGGTCTGCTTCGGGGAGCTGACGCAGGCGCGCCGCGCGCTCGAGGACGGCGCGCCTGTCAGCCGGGGTGAACTCCGGGGTGATGGTGGTGACCTTCCGGGGTGGGCCGCCGAAGCGGCCGGGATGGTGGTGGGTGGTGGCGCGTTGTCGGTCGTGGGGATCGCCTCCGTTGCGTGCACGGGTGGTGGGTGGTTCAGCGGATGGTTCCGGTGCCCCGGCAGACGCGGCAGCGCCGCAGTCGTCCGGTCCAGGTGCGGCGGGCGCCGTCGCCCTTGCAGTGGGGGCACCTCACGCGGGGCATAGGCATGGTCGGAGTCCCTTCGCTGGTCAGGTGTGGGAGAAGCCGCTGATGACCCAGGTGACGAGGCCGTGGATGGTGAAGATCACGGGGGTCTGGCCGAGGTAGAGGCCGAAGAGGCCGACGCAGACCGCTTCCCAGGCGCGGACGTCGCGGGAGCGGACGAGGAGGACGGTGATGATCCCGAAGATCACCGCGAACGTGAATGCCGTTCCTTCGCTGATCACTTGCTCTCCCCTTCCAGCGCCGCCAGGGCGCGGTCTATGGCGGGCAGTTCCGGCGTCATCTGGACGTACTTGCGGGCCGTCGAGACGGCTTCATCGGTGGGGGTGAGGTGGGAGCGTGCGCGGCTCCAGCCGCCGTCCGGGCCGGTACAGACGGCGACGCCGCGTTCCTCGGCGGTGATGGACTGGGCGACGGTCACGGCGTCCTTGTTGAGGTCGCCCAGGGCCATCTCTGCGGTGCCGGGGTCGTTGACGCGGTGGCAGATGCGGCCGCCGAGTTGGGCGCGCAGGGCGGTGACGCCGGGGCCGAGGTCGGAGCCGACGCGTTGGCCGGCCACCACCAGATGGATCCCGAGGGCTGCACCGAGCTGGGCTAGGCGGAGCAGGAGCGTGGAGCACTGCTCCGCCTCTGCCTTCCCGTCGCGGGTGCCGTCGGACAGGTACAGTTCGGCGATCTCGTCGACGATCACGACGACCGGCACCGGCCGCAGCTTGTCCGGCAGCTCCCAGATGGAGCGGACCCCGGCCGTCCGGCACGCGCTCATCCGATCCTGCATGTCGACGACCAGGGCGGAGAGCACCGCGGCCGCTTCACGCCTGCACGTGGCGAGCGCGCTCAGCCGCCGGGCGAACAGGCCGAGTTCCATGCCGCCCTTGCAGTCGATGCCGACCAGGGCGACGGGCTGAGTTGCGAGTTGGGTGATCAGGCGGGCGAGAAGGGTGGACTTGCCGGACCGTGTGGCACCGGCGATCAGCCAGTGCGGCACGAGCCGCAGGTTCATCACCCAGGCGCCGCCGCTCTCCAGCGCCCCGATGAGCGCCGAGAGCAGCTCGACATGGGCCGTGGCTAAGCCGGGCCGCTGAAGCGGGTCCGTGGCCGTGGCGGTCAGCAGCACGAGCCCGCGCTCCGGGGAGGTGACGCGGACCGCGTGGACCTTCCACGCGTGCACCAGCGCATCGGCCGCCTTCATGTACGTGGCCGGAGTCTGGCCCGCGTGCAACCGCACGATGAGGGTCAGGCCCATGCGCGTGGCGCGGGGGAAGGAGATCCGCGGAGCCACCGGCCGCAGAGGGTCCCCCTTGACGACCAGGTCCCCGAGCAGCCCCCGCGGAGGGCGCCGGGACACGACAAGGTCGTTGAGCACGGCCACCTTGCGCCACGTCGCCAGCACCCGACACGCGGTGCCCGGGTAGCCGACCAGGTACCAGTGCCACGCCGGACGATGCCGGCGCACCAGGTCACCGACGACCAGCACCCACGCCAGCACGGCCAGGGCGAAGGCGAGAAAGACGGGTCCCATCACGCGGCACCGCCCGCGCCCTTGCCCTGCGCCGCCGAGTCGTGGACGGGCGTGATCGCGTCCGCGCGGAAGCTGACGCCGTGCCGCTCGCCCATCGACCAGACGAACGCGGTCAGGTCGGTGACCCTGACGATCTGTCCTTCCTCGATGCCCTTGGGGGCACCGCTGACGGCGATCTCGATGACGGAGATACGCCGTCCGTCCTGCCGCACGGTGACGGCCACGGTCCAGACCGGGTTGCCGTCCCGGTCCCTCTTCACCTCCTGTGTCTCGGAGTTGGTGATCTTCGCTTCCGGCGCGATGGCGCACCGCAGTACGCCCAGCCGCGCCGTGTCCACGGGAATGGACTGCATTTCGTTGGCCTCCTTGGCCAGTCAGGACGCCGGTTCTGATACTGACGTCACTTGTCCTAATGAGTTGTGACTATGAAGTCCTGTACGTCGAGAGCGCAACTACTTATGCTGACGAGTGATGTCGCGCGTGCGACGTGCCTATGACCCCGACCCGTCGGAGATGCCCAGATGTCGGAGATCCAGCGCCCCGGAGCCCTCTACCAGCAGGTGGCCGCAGCGATCCGCGAAGCGATCCTGTCCGGCGAGTTCGCGCCCGAGTCCCTGCTGCCGTCCGAGGCCCAGCTCATGGCCCGTTACGGCGTCTCCCGGCCCACCGTGCGCAACGCGATCGCGGCACTGCGCGCGGAAGGGCTCATCGACGTCCGGCACGGCAAGGGCAGTTTCGTGCGCTCCAGCGGGCAGCCGGTCCTGACCATCGAGCGCCGCATCAGCCGTACGACGGAGGGCACGTTCGTGATGCCCAACGGCGACATCTGGCAGGAGGCCGAGGAGCCGGCCACCTACCGCACCCGCACCACAAAGGACACCGGCCGACTCCTTCAACTTGACGCGGAGGAAGCCCTGTTCGGCTGCGACCGACTGCTCGTTGACCCCGGCACCGGGACGCGCGTCATGCACCGCACGCTGATCCCCTTCGAGGTCGCCGAAGCCGTACCGCTGCTCGGCAAGGAGCCGTGCAAGCCACCGGCCGCGATCTACTGGGTACTCACCAAGGCCGGACACACCCTGACGTGGACCGAGACGGTACGCGCGCACATGCCGCTGCCCGACGAGCGCACCACACTCCAGATCCCCGACGCGGCCCCCGTTCTGCACGTGGCCCGCACCGCGCACGATGCCGACGACCGCCCGCTGTTCCTCGAAGAGCTCCGCTTCGGCGCCGACCGTGCCGAACTCGCCTACCGGATCACCGCCGACGACAAGCAGCCCGCACGACGCACCCGCGGCTGAGCGCTGACGAGGATCGGTCGAAACAGCCTTCACTTCCTCAAGGGCGCGCCTGCGGCGCGCCGGGGCGCCCGGCCGCCCCGGCCGGGCGTGCGGCGTGCCCGCCGGTCCCGTCCGGTCGGCCGACACCCCGCAACACAGGACGCCCGAGCAGTCGAGGCGACGGCCGGCCATCGACTCCGAGCCGCGGGCCGCGCCGACATTGCCGAGCAAGAACAGGCAAGCGTGGTTGCTCCCGGTGAGCGGCTGAGCGAGACATACGCGCACCAGCCCGTTCGTCACGCGGCATCGTCGTGGCTGACTGTCTGCGGCCGAGGCATCGGGCACGGCAGGAGGTGAGCCAGCGAGGCGAACACAGGCACCAAGCCCCCTCACACCGCACCACCATGGCCATCCGTATGCGACTCCAGGAGCTGAGCGAGCCGTTCCACCACGCCGGGCCAGCCCGCCAGCCGTACGACACCGCACCCGTCCTCGTTCGTCGAGGCGACGGCACGTACGGCGGACAACTCGAAGCCCGCCCCCAGAAGCGCGCGGTTCAAGCGGTCGGCAGCCTCACGCGCCTCACGCCACCCCGTCATGTAGTCGACGCCGGACACCCACAGACCCGAGTCCGCGCCCGGCACGTCGAGACCATCACTCAGCCAACCCTCACCTGAACCAGTCACCTTTCCCACCTCTGCCCTGATCTCGTAACGGATCGTCAACTTCCTTGGAGCAGGGCCGGAATGCAGCACGACGGCCCCGGTACCATCAGGCACCGGGAACCGTCGCGTTCCCAGCCGGGCCACCCTTCGCTTACCAGGGCAGATGGGGTGGCCCGGCCTATATAGGGATGTGAAGCGCGGCCCCCGACTCGGGAGGGGAGCCCCCGGACGTCCGAGAGGCCGCGCCCCTTCGGCCGGAGTGGTCAGACTCCGGCCAGTGACCGAATCGCCGCCCGCTCCCGATCGCGAGGGAACAGATCAGGGCGGCGATCCGGCGCCTGTCAGGCCGAGAGTTCGGCCCTCGACTCGTCAAGATCGAAGCGGGACCACACGGTCTTGCCACCTCGCTCGTCCGGCGTCCACCAAAGCGCCGTCGCCAGTCGCTGCACGATGAGCAGGCCACGGCCGGAATCCGGCAACACAGCTTCGGACAGCTCTCCCACCAGGCCCGGCGTGAACGCCTCACCCACCGGAAGCAGTGGAGGCGTCGAATCCTCATCGGAGACCCCGATGAACAGCCACTTCGGATACTTCTTGAACGTCACGTCGATGCGCCGACAGGAGCCCGGCAGGGCCCGACGCCGGTCCGGCACCGCATGGTTGACCACGTTCCCGACCAGCTCCGAGACCACGAGCCGGGCGTCATCCACGAGGTCACCGACACCGACGCCCCGCAGGAAGACGACCGTCAAGTCGCGCGCGACGCGTGCCGTGTCACCGAACTCCGCGAAGAGCGTCAGCGTCAGAAAGTGCCCGTCGGCCGACGGATCCGGCGCCGCGAACCAGTGAGCGAAGGCGTCCAACTCACCGCCCACGCACTTGAGTTTCCCCGCGTCCATTCGCATTCCCTTCCGAGCCTCCGACACTGGTTGCTGCACGCAAGCCAGTACACGGCGCCAGGCCCGTGACCGGGAGCGTTCACCACGGGGTTCGGATGAACACCGGCAAAGGCAAAGGGGGTTCACGAATGAACCCCCAGGGCACGACAGCTGTGACACGATGAACACTCGCCGTCATTCTCGGGTTGGCAGGGGAGCATGAGCCGAGAGCCAAACGCGCAGTTGATCGCAGTCATGAGCGAAGCCAAGATCTCGAACAAGGGCCTCGCAAAACGCATGACCGACGAGGCCGACCGCCGAAGCGTCGAGCTGGGAACAACACACGTATCCGTACAGCGATGGCGCAACGGCTCCAGCATCCGGCCGCAGACAGCGGCGATCATGGCTGACGTTCTCTCGGCCAAGCTCGGCCGGCGCGTCACGCCTGGAGATCTCGGATTCTTCGGCGACTCGAAGGCGACCCCGCCGCAGCCGATCGGCTACCCGAGCACCGTCCCGGACGTTCTATCCATGCTCGATGGCCTAGCCCAGGAGCGCGCCGAGGCCCCGGCCTCAGACCACCTGATCATCGCGGAGGGCGATCTCAGCTCTGCCGTCCTGTCATGGATGATCGCGCGCCCCGACGGCATCCAGGCCGACAGACCTGCGCATCAACGAGTCGGCATGCGCGACGTCCGCGCGATCCGCGACGCCGCCGACATGTTCATGCAGCTCGACTTCAAGTACGGCGGAGGCCACGGCCACAAGGCACTACGCCACTACTTCCGCCACGAGGTGCTTCCCCTCCTGGACGCGAGCTACAGCCAGAAGGTGGGCACGGCGTTATTCGGCGCCGCCGCCGAGGTGTCCCAGTTATTGGCGTGGACCGCGTACGACACCGGGAACCACCGTCTCGCCCATCGCTACCTCACCTCCACACTGCGCCTCACCCAGGTCACTGGCGACCGCATGTTCGGCGCCCGCATCCTCACCAACCTGAGTCACCAGGCCAACTATCTCGGCAACCACGCCCAGGCCATCCAGCTAGCCCGAGCCTCGCTGGAAGGAGGCAGGGGCAAGGCAACACCGCGTGCCATGGCACTATTCGCAGCCCACGAGGCCCGCGCATTGTCCAACGCGGGAGACGCTCGCGCAGCCGGGCAAGCCATGAACGAAGCCGAACGCCACTTCGAACGTGCCGACACAGCCGAAGATCCAGCGTGGCTCAGCTACATGGACGCCGCCGAACTTCAAGGCGAGATCTGCCACTGCCTCCGCGACCTCAAGCAGCGCCGCGAAGCCGTCGTGCACGCCCAACGAGCCGTGGACAGCACCGACCCGAAGTACGCCCGCACCCTCGGTTTCTGCCGCATGGTGCTCGCCCAGAGCCAGCTACTCAACGGCGAGTTGGAAGCCGCCGTCACGACCGCAAGCCTCGCAGTCGACGGCGGCGACTCCCTCCAATCAGCCCGCTTCCGGCGCTACGTGACCGACTTCCAGAAGGAAGTCAGCGGGCACACAGCGAACCCCGCCGTCACCGCCTTCAACCAAACGGTGCACGACGCACTCACACGCCTGGACGAAGACGACGAGTAGCAGCTACCAGGGCCGCCAGTCCCGAGGCGCATCATCGTTGCGCAGGCCAGCGATGCGCCGGCGGTACTCGGCCGCGGTTTCCTCATCCTCCTGCACGTTCTGCATGAGCCAGGTCGTCATGCCGAACTCCTGGATACCCCGCAGCGTCTCGTAACCAGGCCAGTCGTACAGGTCCCGCCCGTACGCGGCCACGAAGTCGGCGTACTGTTCGTCGGTCTGCCACCCGAGGCTGTGATGCTCGACGGCTGTGACCATGAGATCCCACTCGGGGTGGTCGTAGCAGAAGGCTTCGAAGTCGATCAGGTTGACCCGCCCCTGATCATCGACCATGAGGTTCTGCACATGGGCATCCCCGTGCACCGGCCCCTTAGGCGTCTCGAACTTCAACTCGGCGTACTTGTCTTGGAGCTCCCGCCACCGCTTCCGCAAGAAGACCTTGTCATCCTCGGGGATCACAGCCCGATCCATCCGCAGCTCTTGCTTGTCGAAGGGCGAGAACGACGGGAGCACAAGACCGTCCGGCAGAGCCAGCGAGTGCAGTTCCCGCAGGACACCGCCCAACTCCCCATACGTCGCCTTGCGGTCGCCCTCGACGATCAGATGCCAGAAGGTCGCGGGGTGACCCTCGATCAAGAATGGCTGCTCCAGGTCCTCGATGATGCGAGCAGCAGGGAACCCTTCGTCCGCCAGCCACCGCGACACCGCCACTTCAGTGCGGGCCGTGGGCAACCACTCCTCGCCCCGAGCCACGCGAACGATCGCTGGCACTGAGGCCAGCCGAAACAACGCGTTCTCCCCGAGGCGGATCAACTCGGCGTCTCTGTCATCGAGGCCGGCCGCCCGGCACGCGGCAGCCATCACCCGCGCAGCCCTCGCCGAGGTAAACCCCTCTTCCGTGCGAGCAGCGTCAACCGCCATGCCCGTACCAGCTCCCCTAGTCGCGCGATCAACCAGCACACGCCTACGGGTGACCAACCCGACGTGCGCCGGACACGACGATGACCGTACCCAGCCGCAGCCGATCGAGGCGAGCTGCAGCATTCAAGGACGGGGCACATGCCCCGGCTGGCCGCTGACGCTCACCCCCGCTCCATGGAATAGGGCAGTCTGGTTCTCCCGCCACCGGGCGAATGTCAGGACGCAACCCACGCAGGTCCTGGTTCTCGACGACGGCCGAACCCTCACTCCAGCCGCCAACACGGGTCCGGCTGCTGATTCGAAGCTGTTGGCCAAGTGTTTAGAGAATGCGTTGCGCAGAAATGACCGGCGCGGTGCCGACTGGCTCTGGCATGCTTGCCTGTTCGCCTGACGGCGGGCCCTGTTCCACCGCATGAGCATGTTCCTGCCCCCTGAGAGGTCTCCGATGCCCACTGCTCACGAGCCCTTGCACCGTGCCGCCGCCAATCTCGTCACAGCGGTACTTGCCGCGCTGGCCGAGAGGGCAGTCGAACCTCGCTTCGTCCCTCAGCGGGACTATCGCTCCTGGAAGCGATCCCAACAGGAAGTCTTTCTGGGCCAAGAACACGAACTGTGGCAGCACCCGATCGAGTTCTCCTCCAGTGACTGGTGGTGCAGCCTCCCCGCATACCAGGCCCTGCGCACGGTCGTTGAGGACCACGAAGTGCTCCGCACCCGGCTGGATACCTTGGTCGGCTTCCCCTCTAGCCTCGTCCGCCGCCAACTCGACACCGTAGTGATTCGGTACCTGCTGACTCCCGTGGTGGAGGCGACCCGTGCATACCGCTTCGATCGCGACGCCTTCGAAGCCGCGTATGCCGCGATGGAGGCCGGGCTTCTTACCGAGACTGTGCGCCTGGTCGAGTACGTGCCTCTTCTCGGGTTCGACATGTCTCCGTCTCTGGCGGGCACCTCTCTTCCGGACGGGCTGACCATACGGCCGATGAGCGATGTGGAGCTGTCCGAAGCCGTGCGGGTGATGGGCATCCCCATCGGCCAGTTCACCAGTACGAATTCCTTCATCCTCTCGCGGTTCCACCAAAACGCCCTCGTCCTCGAACGCGACTTTCCCGTGCGCAGTGGTAGCGACCAGCGTCCCGACGCCGCAATGCCCTCGCCGTTCGACGACGCCGCTCGCCGCATGCTCACGGCCCTGCGCATCGTGTGCGGCGGCTCGGTCACCTACGGCCGCCCAATGCGCCTGCAGAGCCAGGAGGACTTCGACGCCCACCGCTACGCCTCCGCCATCCTCACCGAGGTCCATCATCCTGCCGAGGACCGTCCCACCCTCCTCGTTGACCGGGCCAAGGTGGAGGAACTGCGCGAGGTGTACGCGCTCCTGAGTGACCCCCGCATTCTGGGCATGCGTTTCCTGCAAAATGCCATGCGTCGCCTAGTCATGGCTGGCAGCCGCGTCCTGCCCGAGGACCGCCTAATCGACCTATGCATCACGGCAGAGTCCCTGTTCATACACCACTCCGGGCTCCCTCGGACACAGAACAAGCGTGAACACCTCGTTGCCGGCGCGAAGGCACTCCTGACTAGAGACCCAGAACTGGAGACCGCGGACCGGCACATCGAGCGTCTGATCCGGGACGCCTACCGGCGACGCAACACCGAGATGCACGGAGATGTCGCGGAAACCGAACTCCATTGCCTCCTCGACGGCTCCACGACCCACGACCTACACGCCCTAGTCAGCGACCTCGAACGTCTGCTGCGCCGCACCGCCCGCCTCTTCCTGATCCGGGCTACCGCCCCCGGAAGCGGGTATGGGACGATCACCAGACCCATGACCACCTCTTCATGAGAAGCCTGCAGCACGCCCCATCGAGGCTGACCGTCAGAGCACGCTCAGGGCCATGTCTCACCTGAGCTGGGGCCCAAGCATGACCAGGCGGCTTCGCGACGTGGACTATGGGCTTGGGTGGTCATGGAGGTCCGGTGAGCTGGCCAGTCGGCCGTCAAAGGCTTCTGACGGGTCGGCTGGATCTGCTGGACACCACTGCTGTATAGCAACGGCTCCGGAGGCCCCTTGGGGACCCGGCATCGTCGCTGGTCAAGGGCCTATGCCATGTTGGAAGGCTTGGCCGCGTCCACGGATGGTCCACGGCTACTCGGCGCCCATTGGAGCGGGCGATTCCCTCTACTTACCGACTTCGGCTACGGGCAGAGCCGCCCGTGGCTCACTTCATGGACTCCGCGTCGCGGACACGCTGAACGATCTTTTCCCGCTCGCGTCGTTCCGAAGGGGTAAAGCCGTTGTGGTCGGCGACTTCATCGTCGGCGGGCGCCTGGTCAAGGAGCTGATGCGGATCGCGTCCAGTTCCGCGCGGCGTGATTATTGACTCCAGCTGCGCCCGGTCGGCATCCGGCTCCGGGAATGGCAACCGGCAGGACCAGTCGCTCTTCTAGCAGATTGCGGAGTTTTAGACACCTTTTGTCCCATAAGTGCATCATGGATGCGGAGCTGTAGGACTGGACTGTGAGGTCGAAACCTTGACCGTATTCGGTACAGTCCTGGCGAATCCCGCTAGGCTCCGACGTGTGCTCGCCGGGACGGCAAGCTGAGCAAGTCGAGTGTAGAAACGGGCAGTGATCAGTGGGGTCAAGTGCGGTCGGCGTGGGGCAGCAGGAGCTTCTGGTGCCGTTGACGCTGGGGGAGCTGGAGTCGTATCTGGCAAAGGCGGCTGATCTGCTGCGGGGCAGCGTCGACCAGGCGGACTTCAAGGCGTACATCTTCCCGTTGATGTTCTTCAAGCGGATCAGCGATGTGTACGACGAGGAGTACGCCCGCGCGCTGGACGAGTCGGGTGGCGACCACACGTATGCGGCGTTCGAGGAGAACCACCGGTTCACCATCCCCGAGGGATGCCACTGGGCAGACGTGCGCGAACGCACCGCGAACGTCGGTGAGGCACTCAAGACTGCCTTCCGCGGGATCGAACAGGCCAACCAGGGCACGCTGTACGGCATCTTCGGCGGCGCGACCTGGACCAACAAGGACAAGCTCCCAGACAGCAAGCTAATTGACCTGATCGAGCACTTCTCGACCAAGACCCTTTCAATCTCCCAAGCCGCCCCCGACGTGCTGGGACAGGCGTACGAGTACTTGATCAAGCGGTTCGCCGACCAGTCCAACAAGAAGGCCGGCGAGTACTACACCCCGCGCGAGGTGGTCGCGCTGCTGGTCAACATCCTCGACCCCCAGGAAGGCGAGACGGTCTACGACCCGGCCTGCGGCACCGGCGGCATGCTGATCGAGGTCATCCAGCACATCAAGGCCCGCGGCGGTGACCCGAAGACCGTGCTCGGCAAGCTGTACGGCCAGGAGAAGGTGCTCACCACCTCCGCGATCGCCCGGATGAACCTGCTGCTGCACGGCGTGGAGGACTTCCATATCGAGCGCGGCGACACGCTGCGCGACCCGGCCTATTTCGACCACGGCCAGCTGGCCATGTTCGACTGCGTGATCGCCAACCCGCCGTTCTCGTTGAAGAATTGGGGCCGCGAGCAGTGGGCCTCCGATTCGTGGGGACGCAATGAGCTGGGCGGGGTGCCGCCAAAGGGGTACGCCGACTGGGCTTGGACCCAGCACATGCTCACCTCCGCCGCGCCCACTGGAGGAAGGGTCGCGGTCGTCCTTCCGCAGGGCGCCCTGTTCCGTCAGGGCGCTGAGGGCCGCATCCGCGAGCACGTCCTCAGAGCCGGCTTCGTGGAGGCCGTCATCGGCCTGGCGCCCAACCTGTTCTACGGCACCGGCCTGGCCGCCTGCGCGCTGATCCTGCGTCGCCAGCGTCCCGCCGAGCAGCAGGACAAGGTGCTCTTCCTCAACGGAGAGATGCTCTTCAAGCGCGGCCGCAACCAGAACACCCTCGAACCCGAGCACGCCGAGACCCTCCTGAAGATGTATCAGGAGTACGCCGACGAGCCCGGCCTGGCCGCGGTCGCGACCTTGGACGGCATCAAGGCCAACGGCTGGAACCTGAGCATCCCGCTCTACGTCGGGCCCGCCGAGGGCGGCGAGCAGATCACCTTGGAGCAGGCCTTGGCCGACCTGGAGACCGCGCACGCGAAGGTCCGCGAGACCCGCGCAGCGCTGGAGGCCGAGCTGGCGAAGTGGGGGCTGGGCGCATGACCACGACGAACCCGAAGCGGATCTCCCAGCGAGAACTGGAGTCCTACCTGTGGGGCGCCGCAGTGCTGCTGCGCGGCCTGATCGACGCCGGCGACTACAAGCAGTACATCTTCCCGCTGGTCTTCCTTAAGCGCCTCTCCGACGTCTACGACGAGGAGCACGCCGCCGCCCTGGAGGTGTACGGCGACGAGGAGCTCGCCGAGCTCCCGGAGAACCACCGCTTTGCCATCCCCGACGGCGCCCACTGGGCCGACCTGCGCAAGGTCACCAGCAACGTCGGCACCGCACTCAAGGCCGCGATGCGGGCCATCGAGTCTGCCAACCCCGACACCCTCACCGGCGTTTTCGGCGACGGCGAGTGGACCAATAAGGACCTGCTTCCCGACTCGACCCTCTCGGACCTGATTGAGCACTTCTCGACCACGACGTTGTCGGTGGCGAACCTGCCCGAGGATGAGCTCGGGCAGGGCTACGAGTACCTAATCAAGAAGTTCGCCGACGACTCCGGCCACACCGCCCAGGAGTTCTACACCAACCGCACCCTGGTGCACCTGATGACGATGATGCTCCAGCCCGAGCCGGGGGAGTCGGTCTACGACCCCACCTGCGGGACCGGCGGCATGCTCATCTCCACCGTCGCCGAGCTAAAGCGCCAGGGCAGGGAGTGGCGCAACCTGCGCCTGTACGGCCAGGAGCTCAACTACGGCACCTCGGCGATCGCGAAGATGAACCTCTTCCTCCACGGCATCGCCGACGGCCACATCGCCCACGGCGACACCCTCGCCAAACCGGCCTTCCTCCACGCCCACGGCCGGCTGCGGACCTTCGACGTCGTCCTGGCCAACCCGCCCTACTCCATCAAGGCCTGGAACCGGGCCGCCTTCACCAAGGACCCCTACGGCCGCAACATGTGGGGCGTCCCGCCGCAGAATCGGGCTGACTACGCCTTCCTGCAGCACATCGCCAAGAGTCTTGCCCCGAGGACCGGCCGTGCTGCGATCCTTCTCCCACACGGTGTGCTGTTCCGGCGTGACGAAGCGACTGTACGCGAGGGCTTGGTCGAGTCGGACATGGTTGAGTGCGTGCTCGGCCTCGGAGAAGGGCTTTTCTATAACTCGCCGATGCCAGCTGCCGTCGTCATTCTGCGCACCCAGAAGCCGCGGGAGCGTCGGGGGAGGGTTCTCCTGATCGACGCCAGCAAGGAGGTAGCGCGCGAGCGGGCGCAGTCGTTTCTGCGCGCCGCGAACCAGACGAGGATCCTCGACGCCTACCAGACATTCGAAGCCATCGACGGATTCGCCGCCCTGGCCACCCTGGAAGACATTCGCCAACGGGGGTACTCACTCGCCATCTCCTCGTACGTCACGTCGTCGACAAGGAGCGGCGCCACGGCCGAAGGTGTGTCGCTCGAAAGTGCGCTGGTGAACTGGCGGACGGCTGCGGATGAGTCTGATCGAACAGTTGCGGACGTTCTGGCCTTGCTTGGTGAGGTGGCGCCCAAATGACCCTAGACCTGGACCGAGCTTCCTGGAAGCGAGTTGCCCTCGGCGACATCGCCAAGCACGTCACCGACCGGGTCGACGCCGAGACCTCAGGCATCGAACGCTTCCTGGCCGGCGAGCATATCCCCAGCAATGACCTCACGATCACCCAGTGGGGCGTGATCGGGCGCGACCCGATCGGACCGATGTTCTACAAACGGTTCAAGCCTGGCCAAGTCCTCTACGTCTCTCGGCGTTCCTACCTGCGTAAGACGGCCGTCCCGGACTTCGAGGGCATTACCGGTGAGAAGACCTTCGTGCTTGAGAGCCGCGATGAGACGGTTCTGCTGCAAAGGTTCCTGCCGTTCGTCCTCAGCGCTGAGGTGTTCCATGCCTACGCGGTGGCCAACTCCCGTGGCTCGGTCAACCCGTACATCAACTGGACCGAGCTCGCGAATTATGAGTTCGACCTCCCACCCCTCGACGAACAGCAGCGCCTCTCCGACCTCCTCTGGGCGCTGGAGAGGTACAGGTTGAGCATCCGGGAGCGAGCTGACCATGCTTGGGATGCGGCGGCCGTGGTGCTTCGTCATGCGTGGGAGGCTGAACGCAAGCTCACCATCGGAGACATCGGCAAGTGTGTTACGGGTTCAACGCCTTCGAAGGCGAACGCCGACTACTGGAATAGTGAGGATGTTCCTTTCTACACGCCATCCGAGATCGATGGTGAGTTCATCGCGTCCGCTAGGCAGCGAGTGAGTCTCGCTGGCGCGAAAGTGGGCCGGATGCTGCCAAAGAACGCAGTAGCTGTTGCGTGTATTGGTGGTGATCTTGGAAAGTCCGCGATCGTTATCGAGCCGGGTATCTCAAACCAGCAGATCACGTCCGTCATAGGTCTACCCGCCGACGACGCTGAACTTCTGCAAGCCGTCCTGGCTCATCCACTTGGCCGTGCAGCGCTGGAGGCGCGCGAGACCACGACAATCGTACGTAAGCTCAACAAGGGCGATCTCATGAAGGTCGAGGTTCCGTGGCCTGCGGATCGCACGACCCTGCACGCGGTGATCCGGGCAAGACGCACCGCAACCGTAGGTGCCAATGTTGAGGCATTTCGACTCGCCAGCCTTCGAAGTGGGATCACCGCTGAGATATTCGGAGGTGCCGAGTGACGTTCAATGAGGCGAACACGGTGCGCGACTTGGTCCGGGATCTCGTGGCGACCGATGATGTTCAGTTCGTGCCGGGAAGCCATCTGCCACGGCGCACCGATGAGGTGTTGCTGGCACAGCAGGTGCGGGAGGCGTTGATTCGCCTCAACCCGGCGATCGAGGTGGATCCGCGTCTGGCCGATGAGGTTATCTACCAACTTCGGGCAATCCTGATTTCGGCTCGGAACACGCCGAATCCGGTGGTGGCGAACGAGGAGTTCGCGGCGTGGCTGACGGGGCAGAAGTCGATGCCGTTCGGGCCGGACGGTGAGCATGTGACGGTGCGGCTGATCGACTTCGGCCACCCCGGCGAGCGCAGTGCAAATAACTGGATCGTGTCGTCCGAGGTGACCTACAGGGTCGGGCAACTAGAGCGGCGATTCGACCTGGTGATCTGGTGCAACGGCTTCCCGTTGGTCGTGGGGGAGGCGAAGTCGCCGGTGCGGCCGGCGTACACCTGGATCGACGCGGCAGCGCAGGTGAAAGAGGACTACGAAGTCAACGTCCCGGCGTTCTTCGTGCCGAACGTGCTCAACTTCGCCACCGAGGGCAAGGACTTCCGCTACGGGTCGGTCGGGATGCCGGTGGAGCTGTGGGGGCCGTGGCGGGCGGATGAGTCTGGTGACGACCACACGCCGGTGCAGGTAGGCCTCGCGGCGGTTAAGGAGGCGGTCGGAGGCGTTCTGGATCCGGGTGCGATCTTGGACTTCCTGCGGTTCTTCACGCTCTTCGCGACCGACAAGAACCACCGCAAGATCAAGGTGATCGCGCGGTTCCAGCAGTTCCAGGCGACCAACCTAATCGTGCAGCGGGTGCTGCATGGGCGGATCAAGCAGGGGCTGATCTGGCACTTTCAAGGGTCGGGGAAGTCGCTGCTGATGGTGTTCACCGCGCAAAAGCTGCGCGCGATGGCGGGGCTGACCTCGCCGACGGTGATCATCGTGGTTGACCGGATCGACCTGGACACCCAGATCACCGCGACGTTCAACGCCTCAGACGTACCGAACCTGGTCTCAACGGAGTCCCGCAAAGAGCTACAGGAGCTCCTGGCTGCGGGGGCGCGGAAGATCATCATCACCACCATCCACAAGTTCGGCGAAGCGCTCGGTGTTCTGGACGCGCGCGACAACATCATCGTGATGGTCGACGAGGCCCACCGCTCCCAGGAGGGCGACTACGGCCGCAAGATGCGCGAGGCGCTGCCCAACGCGTTCCTGTTCGGGTTGACCGGAACGCCGATCAACAAGCGCGACCGCAACACGTTCATGTGGTTCGGATCCGAGACAGACGAGCACGGCTACCTCTCGCGCTATTCCTTCTCCGACTCCATCCGCGATGGCGCCACCCTGCCACTGCACTTCGAGCCACGCCTCTCGGAGATCCACCTCGATGAGGAGGCGATCGTCGCCGCCTTCGACGAGCTCGCCGACCGCCACGGGCTCACCGAGGAGGACCGCAGCACCCTGTCGAAGAAGGCCGCCTCGCTGGAGGCGCTGATCAAGGCCCCCGCCCGGGTCCGCAAGATCGCCGCAGACATCTCCGAGCACTTCACCACTAAGGTCGAGCCGCAGGGCTTCAAAGCGCAGGTCGTGGTCTACGACAAGGCCACCTGCGTGGCATACAAGGAAGAGCTTGACCGACTGCTCGGCCCGGATGTTTCCACGATCGTGATGTCCGCCAGCCGCGGTGACAAGCTGGCGTGGAAGCAGTGGACGCCCGGTCGGGAGGACTTGGATCGGATCACCGCCCGCTTTAACGATCCGGCCGACCCATTGAAGATCATTATCGTGACCGCGAAGCTGCTCACCGGCTTCGACGCCCCGATCCTCTACGCCCAGTACATTGACAAGCCGCTGCGCGAGCACACCCTGCTCCAGGCAATCTGCCGCACCAACCGGGTCTACCCGCCCGCGAAGACCCACGGCCTGATAGTGGACTACCTCGGCATCTTCGACGACGTCGCCAAGGCCTTCGAGTTCGACGACAAGTCCGTTCAGCAGGTCATCTCCAACATCGCGGTACTGCGTGAGCAACTCGGGCCGGCAATCGAAGCCGCGCTGGCGTTCTTCCCTGGCGTCGACCGCACCGTCGGCGGATATGAGGGCCTGATCCAGGCGCAGACCGCGATCGACTCTGATGAGTCCCGCGACGCATTCGGAGCTGTATACAGCGTCGTCGCCCAGCTGTGGGAAACCCTCTCCCCGAACCCTATCCTGTCCGAGTACGAGTCGGACTACCGCTGGTTGACCGACGTCTACCAGTCTGTGCAGCCTATCGACGTCACCGGTCGGCTGGTCTGGCACGCGCTGGGCGCCAAGACCCTCGAGCTCATAAACGAGCACGTCACCGTCGAGGTCCCCCGCACCGACCTGGAAACCATCGTCCTCGATGCGCAGGTCATCGAGGACCTGATGACCGGCAAACGCAAGGACATCGACCCCGTCGAGGTCGAGAAGTGGATCACCGCCCGCATCTCCAAGCACGTAGGCAACCCGGCCTTCATCGAGCTCGGCCAGCGTTTGAATGCTCTGCGAGAGAAGTACGCCCACTCCCAGCAGGCTTCGCTTGAGTTCCTCAAGGAGCTCTTCGCGCTGGCGCGAGACACGGTCGCAGCGGAGAAGGCCGCCGCTGAGGTGCCACGCGAGGAGCGTGGCAAGGCCGCTCTGACCGACCTCTTCGAGTCACTCAAGGGCGAGGAGACCCCGATCACCGCCGAGAAGGTCGTCGACGAGGTCGACTCCGTCGTCCGCAGCGTCCGCTTTGACGGCTGGCAGGGCACCAACGAAGGCGATCGCCTCGTCCAGCAGGCGCTCCGCAAGGCGCTCTACATCAAGTTCAAGATTCACGACCAGGATGTCTTCGGGAGGGCACTGGGATACATCCGGGAGTACTACTAGCTGCTCCTTGTCCTGGCCTGGGGGGAAGGGCTCTTGCCTCCAGGGCTTTACGAGAGAACACCTGTAGCAAAGGGCCAGGTCCGGGGCCTTGTACCAAGGAATAGTTTCCAGCGGGGACAGGCGTGGCAGTGCACCGCACCCAGGGCCCCGGAGGACCATTTCGAGGGGTAGACGGCTGGCGGAGGAAGCGCCGCAGGTCCTTCTCTCGCTCTGTCTGGCCCGGACCTCTCGCACGGCGCTCTGTACAGCCACAACTGATCACGGGCGGCCGTTTCGTCGACGTTGGTCACCATCGAGCGCCCTGTCACGGCCCCAGGACGGCCCGGGAGGGCGCTCATGCGTAGATCCCTGCTCTGAGAAGGTGTCGCCCGGGCCCCGATCACCTCGGGGCTTGAGTGGTACACCTGTGGCAGATCTGGCAACACGTGGAACGTGCCAGCCCTAATCGGCCAGGGATTCAATCTTCCGCAAGAATGTACTCATTTCAACGGGGATCTCCTCCGTCTTTGCCGCTCTTGCGACAGCCTCAAAGGAGACGGCCTTGTACTTCCGCTTTTGTAGCTCTTTATTCAGGCCAGCCAGCACCTTTTTGGGAGGACAAACAGAGTACCGAAATTCACTCCGCTTCCAACCCTCGCTTAGGTCGTTCAACCCCTCTTCATTGATCTCGGCAACATCGCGGCCCGTACGCTTCTCCGATGCAAGCCTTTCTGCCAGAAGGCGTGATGTGACTTTATTCTGCATCTCACCCATAACGGTTTCGATGATGCTATCAACCTCAGCGACAGGGCACTTGGAGAGTCGTGCGATAGTTTCGGGAATGATGAGGTAGCTCTCCAACTCCTTCCGCTTCCAGATGTGTGCCTGCACCATGGCGCTGTCGAAGCGGTTCTCTACATCCTTAACTTGGCTGTCAGTTCGATAATCACGGTCCAGTAGGACTAGGGCTTTGACGGACTTACCCAAAAATTTCCGAAGAAACCATCCAAAAGCCTCCGCATGTTCCCACTTGGAGTACCCATTCATGGGAACTACGGCAAGAGTGGTCTCCTCTGAGATCCGACCAAGACCCAAGGTCTTCGAAACAAGCTTGAGGATCCTGACATCCTTACCCTCTACGAAGACCACGCCCTTAGCCCTCAGTGCTTTCGCCATGGCCAAGTTGAACACGCTGCCCAGTGCCGAGTGTAGGCCCGTCAAGTTCTCGTCTTTGGGTGCCCTTACAGCTTGGCTCCTTGTCTTGTCTACCCAGACAATAGATGCTGGGTCGGCCTCTGTGAGGACCTCTGTCGAGTGGGTCGCTAGGACGACTTGAGAGTCCATGTATTCCAGGAGCCGCACCAACCTCCTCTGGAGATCGGCATGTAGAAAAACCTCTGGTTCATCTAGGACGAGCGTCGGAAGATCCTGCGCTCGATAAAGGTGTAGAAGTAGCTGGAGCCAGATCTGAACTCCGTCGCCAGCCCATACTATTTCCTTCTCTGACCCGCTCCTCCCCTCAGTAAAGAACACGTCGATGCTGGAGGTATCGTACTTTGTCACTGGGCGCTTCAGGCTGATTCCTGCTAGCCAAGGGCTTGCGAAATTCATGAAGTCGTCCCACTCGCCTGAATTGTCGAGCATTCTCAGCTGGTTTCTGAAGTGGCGACTACTGAGGCGAGTGTTGAGGTTCTTCTTGACCGTCTCGACTTCCAAAATCGGCTCTTCGTGTTCCAGGGGAGACAGTGTGGGAATCACGCCGATAGTCGAGAAGTGCGCCTTCGCTTGTGCGACTGAACGAGGAGGATTTCCGGCAGGATCGAGCAAATAGAAGAACGGGGTCGGCTCACCTTCGTATGGGCGCCGCTCTGGCCAAACGGCCCTCATCTTACTTCCGTTTTTCCAGACGAGTTCCATACTCGTTTCGTGATCTCGAAAGTTGTGGCGAATGCTCTCGCTGAGCGCCGCAAAATCGCGAGTGGGCACGGTATAAGACAGATAGTAAGATCCGTTATGAGGGTTGGATGTGCTTGGCCGAACCCTTTTCGCAAGCCTAAGGCACGCTTCAGCCAGCCGAAGCGCTGTCAAGATCGTACTCTTCCCAGCGCTGTTGGGGCCGACAAGCAGCGAAGAATCTCGAAAAGAGATGTAGAACGACTCGAATGCCTTGAAGTTCTTAAGTCTAATTTCCCGAATCAAAGAAGACTCCCGAGATTCACCCTAGCTTCGTCTGTTTGTCGTTTTACCACGCCGCTTGCCGGGTGTGCCATGCTTTTAGAAGAATTCGAACATTTAGTCGCTCCAGTCGCCTCTGCGGTGGAACGGGTTTGGCCGGTGGCCTGCCCGGTCTGGGGTCGAGCATGATCAGGGGGCCGTACGCTGGTTGGCAACTCGGGCAGGCTTTGGACCTGCCCGCAATGTCCACGAGTGGCCCCCTCGTCTTGCTCGACGCGGGACCCGGACCGGGGAGGTGGCTAAAGCCGTGGAGCCGACCGGCCTCAGCCACAGAGGGTTTTCCTGCTCTGCCCGCTGCTCGTAGCGTGCCGCCGGGCGCGGCCAGCCGGGGCGGAGACAGGAGGCAGGCCGCGCCGCAGAGGCGGCGCGCGCCCGCGCCGTGCGCGGGCCTTGAAACTCCGCAGAGAAGGTTGTAACTCAGCCGTGGTCTGAGGCGGAAAACTAGGCTGAGTCACAGATGCTTAGTCAGGAACGACTCAAGCGTCCACACCACGGCACAGTGGCCGCATCAAGCTCAGACCCACTCCATCTCTGAGTGGACGTCCGACGAGCCTCCAGGCCCCGGGAGAGGCGTACATGACCCACTCTGCGGCGCGCCGGCCGCCGCCGACTCGTAGCGCCGACAGCAGCCAATGCCGCAGTCGCCTCGTCCTCGCTCACGCCCTCCAGCGCCTCAGCGATCCGCGACAGTGCCTCGCTCACCTCAGTGCGTGTGACCGCTCGAAGCAGGGGCCGACGCGGCGTTCTTCACCGTCAGCGGCAGCAACTTCTTCCCGCTGTTACTTACTTGTGGCCAAGTATCCATCTGCGGACACAAACCGCAGCCGATGCAAGATCTGGGCTCTGTCCTGCAGATTGTTAGGCCGTCTCTGCTTCAGGCTTTGTGCCGGGGAGGGGGGCCGCCGGTGCGGGGGAGCCTCAGGGGCTCCTCGGGAGGCAAGGCCTCGGAGTCCGTGCCGGGTGCCGTCGTGCCGGGCACGGCTGGCCGGTTGTGTCAGTGCCCTGCTGCCATCGCAGCCTGGCAGGGCGGCAGATCGCCATCCCCGGCACTTCTCCGGTCATCAACCGTTACTCTGCCGACCTGACGTCACCTCAGCGAATCCGGGGGAGCCACTCATGTCGCAGGAGCTGTGGGCGGGATTGTCCGAGGCCATCACCGCAGTCCGTGCCGAGTTGGAGCAGGCTATGGCCGACGGTCACGGACACACGATGCAGTTCCGTACCGGGCCAGTGGAGTTGGAGTTCGCCGTGGATGTCAAGAAGGACGGCCAGGCGGGTGCGAAGGTGTCGGTCCTGCCCTGGAGTGCCAGCGCCGAGGCGAAGGCCGGGTACGCGGCCGGCACCGCTTCTCGCCTGAAGATCACCTTGCATCCGGTCGACGAGCACGGCCAGGATCAGAAGATCGGCGACCACACCCACCAGCGTCCCCAATAATCCTCCGACTGGCGCCCACTTGGTGAGATGCAGAGAACGGGGGTCCACGAGTGGACGTGCAACGGGTGGTGGAGGTCTGGGACCCGGCAGGCCGGATCGCCGGGACCGGTTACCTGATCACGGACCGCTTGGTCCTGACCACCTACCACAACATTGAGCATGCGGGATCCACTCCCGAGCGTGTGGTGGAGGTGCGCCGGCTCGCCCTGCACGGAGAACCGCCGACCACGTGGGTGCCAGCCGAGGTGGTGTGGCCGGAGCAACCGCTCCGCATCGAGCAAGACCCGCACACCGATGTCGCCCTGCTGCTCATCACCGACTCGGCCTGGCAGCCTCCCGTATCTGCGACACCGGTGCGTTGGGGGCGTCTGCCCCCACCCTCACATGGTGCCGCCGGGGCACGGGTCGCCTGTGTCGCGGTGGGGTTCCCACAGGCCGAGCAGCGGGACGGAAAGCGCGACACCAAGCAGATCAGAGGGCATATCGAGACCCTGAGCGGCTTGAAGTCCGGCCTGATCACCGCGCACATCGACCATGTTGCCACCCCCAGTACGGCCGGTGCGCCGTCGTCCTGGTCTGGGGCATCCGGGGCCGCCCTGTTCTGCGGGAACCTGCTGACCGGGGTCCTGACCACGGACCGCGCGAGGCACTACCCGGGCACCCAGCTCATCGCCGTTCCCCTGGCCACGCTCGCCGCTCGCCCTGGCTTCACCAGCACCATCAAAGCCGCAGGGAACCCCCTGTCCCTCGAAGACATCACCACCTGCGCCAGCAGCGACCACCCCCCAGTAGGCCCATACGACGATCATTCGCAGCTGCCACCAACCTCACCAACAGGTTTCTCCAATAGCGTTGACGGCGGCGCCGTAAATGGCGACGTATTCCAGGCTCAGAACATGACGCTTCATACTCAAAAGCCTTCTAAAAAGCGCTGGCTGGACGAAAAGTTCTATGAATCACACCAAGGGTTCCAAAAGACCTGGAACAAGGTGGACAGGGCTCTGATGGAGCTTTGGGGAGCGCTCCACAGATATTCCCTGGCCTATATATCCCAGATCGTCAGCGGAGGTCGGGAACAGAAATCGCCCTCTGATGACGAGGTGAACTCGGCCCTGAAAAAGCTGGAAGATCTCGCATGGGAGCTGTCAAACTTCGAGCTAGAGATGGCCACGTTAAGCCCATCGGGGCTGCTGCGCCTAGTGCTCTGACCGGGAAGGTTCGCCGGATTGGCGGTTGCGGCGGTTGGATGTGTGGTGACATGCGATCCGACTGTCGGGGGGTGTGGTGGCTG
>NZ_JBIAQV010000060.1:0-37212 GCF_042889305.1 Streptomyces sp. NPDC002619
TCACTGGTCAGGTCCGCATGACACGTCTCCTCCCCTGCGGACTCTGCGTGCGATGTGACTTCACGTCGCACCGGGCGTGCCTTCCCGACCCGCGCGCCAACGCGGGCCTACTCGATGACCGGAAGTCGATCACTCGGGAAGGTACGCCCTCCGCGTTCCGCGAGGCACCCCTGCCGAGGCCGATCCACAGGTCTTGAGCATTGCTCGACATCAGATCCATGCTCACCTGGCCGGACACCATCAGTGCCGTACGCGACTCGTTCCGGACGGCCGCGACCGGCGGCATCATGCAACCGGCTGCGGCCCAGGTCGGCATGGCGAACGGTTCGTTGCACCTCAAGGCGGGCGGGCTGCTCGACCCCGCCCTGCTTTCCGTGAAGGCGAACCTCCGCCCGGACGCTGCGCGCGCCCTCGGGGTCATCCTGGTCTTCGATCCTGACCAGGTGACCCTGCGTGCCGTGCTGGACTCAGCGGATGTGACGGCATACCGCACCGCGGCCACCGCTGTGGTGGCGGCGGGTGCCCTGGGGGCGAAGGACGGCTGCTCGGTGGCGGTGCTGGGCACCGGCAGGGTGGCAGGCGGCGTCCTGGCCGCCATGCCCCACGACATCGCAGTCGGTGCCTTCCATGTGTGGGGGCGGGACCGCGATCGGGCGGAGCGGCTGGCGCGGACCGCGGACCGGCCGGTGTCCATCCACGTCCACGACACTCCCGCCTCCGCTGCCGCGCAGGCGGACATCGTGGTGACCTGCACCCCGTCGCGGTCACCCCTGCTCTCGGCGGCGGACCTCAGGGAGGGGACGCTGGTCCTCGCCATGGGCGCCGATTCACCAGGTAAGCGCGAACTGGCGGCCGATGTACTCGCCGACGCGGTCATCGTGGCCGACGACCTCGAGGCGGTTACCCGGGTGGGCGAGGTCGCGTTCCATCCGAACGCCTCCGGCAACGCGGCCCTGGGCGAGCTGGGATCGGTGATCACCGGGGCGGTGGCGCTGCCGGGCGACGCGGGCCGGACCCGGCGCGTGGTCTTCGACTCGGTCGGCATCGCCTTCGTGGACACCGCGATGGCCGCGCTGCTGCTGCGTACGGCGCAGGGCCGGGACCTCGGCACGCCCTTCCACTTCGCGCCACCGCCCGCAGTGACCGAGCAGTAGCCAAGTACCCTGGCCTGCGGGTGCCGATTATTACGTCCGAGCTGGTCAGGCCGCATGTGCGTACTCGTGGAAGAGGCCTGTAGGATCCTGGTGGCTAATTACTCAACGTGGTCAAACGTTGGAACTCGCCGGTCGCGGACATGTGTCAATGCGGGGCAAGTCGTACGGGAATTGGTGCCTCCGGGAACGCTGCTGTGACGCTGCGCCAATTAACCAGCAGGGTCCTGTAGGGTTCCAAAACTTCCGAATGTAGGCTGACCTGCGCATTCATCAGATATCGTGATCTTTATCCGGCGGTGTTGCGGTACTCGTGGATGAGCCCGTTGAGGATGTCGTGGCGCTGGATCCGCTGGGCGGGGAACGGGATAACGGCGGGAGCGCGACGGTGCAAGGCTCGGTGTGGCCGTCCGGCGTTGTAGTGGCGGGCTTACTCGGCGAGTACCTGTCGCAGGTGCTGCTCGTTGTAGATGAGCAGCCGGTCGGTGCACTCGGCTCGCGCGGTACGTATGAACCTCTCAGCTTGGGCGTTCATCCGCGGCGCCTGTGGCGCGCTCTTGAGGATTTCGATGCCGTCGGCGGTGAAGACTTGGTCGAACGCTTCGGTGTAGCGGCTGTCGCGGTCGCGCAGCAGGTAGCGGAAGGCGGTGGCGCGGTCGCCGAGGTCGGTCAGGAAGTTGCGGGCGAGCTGGGTGGCCCAGGCCGCGGTGGGGTGGGCGGTGACGCCGAGGATGTGCACGGCACGGGTGCCAACCTCCATGACGAAGAACACGTACAGCCGTTTCAAGGTGACGGTGTCGACGTGAAAGAAGTCGGCGGCGAGCAGGCCGGAGGCCTGGGCACGCAGGAACTGGCGCCAGGGCGGCCCCGCATCGGGGCTGCGGCGAGGTGCGGGGTCGAGACCGGCGCTGCGTAGGATGCGGCGGATGGTAGCGGCGCCAACCCGGAACAGCTCTCCCTGGATCCTGGTGTAACCCCACGCGGGGTTCTCGCGGGCGAGGTGCACGATGAGGGCGGTGAGTTCCTCGCAGATCGGCGGCCGTCCGATGCGTGGTGGTTTCTGCTTCCACTTCCAGCGCAGCAGTCAATGCCGTTGCTTGAGCTACTGAACTATTGATGGGTGCAAGGTGACTACCTTCGCTGACGTCTTGCGGGTGGGCCAGCGCACCTGGCCCTTGGCCCGGAAGGAGTACTTCGAGTCGGGGCGCTTGATCAGGCGGTCGGCTTCGCGTCTGCGTCGTGGTCCACTGTCGAGTTTCCGGATCAGCTTCGATGCCAGCATGGCCATGAACTTGCCGATCTTCACCGTGGTGTTCGCGGTCTGACTGACCACACTGCGCCGCACGTGCTTGAGCACCTTGACGAACGAGACCCGGTCCGGGTCGATCTTTCCGCCGTCGGCGAGCTCCATGATGATCCGGATCAGACAGTGGTGGACGACCAGATGCGCCCACGCCTCCTGGCGCGCCAAGTCCGGGTCGCCGGAGTGCAGGACCTGCTGCGGACCGCGCTGAAAGGTCTTGACCTGGCGATATGAGGATTCAGCTTCCCACCTGTCGCTGTACAGGGCGGCGAGTTCGGCTGCCGGGTGTTGCCCGGGATCGAGCAGGTCGGTCAGTAGCCGGATCACCTCGCCGCCGTCGACCCGGTACTCGACCACGCGCAGCACGACGTGCCCCGGTGCCGCCCGTTTCTGTCCGGCCAGGTTCATCCGGGCCAGGTACGTCCCGTCCGGCAGGTATTCGATCGGCCGTGCCTGTACCGCTCGAAAATACGAGTCGGTGCTGTGAGCTGTGGTGATGTCGTTCGGTCAGGCGGCGCGGTGATACTCGTTGATCGATCCTCCGAGGACGGGTTGTCGCCGGATCCGGTGAGCCTGGAGGTCGGTGACGGTGGCCGGAGCAGGTGGTTCGTTGCTCTCCGGGGGCAGTTGCTGCCGGGACTGGTGGGGCCGGTGCCCGTTGTAGTGCTGGATGTACTTGGTCAGCACCTTCACAGCATGGGCCTCGTTGTAGATCAGGACCCGATCGAGGACCTCGCGGCGCAGGGTGCCCACGGTTCTCTCGCAGATCGCGTTCGCTCTCGGTGCCCGCGGTGGGCTGAGCAGGATCTCCACGTCGTCGGCCTCGAAGACGGCATCGAAGGCGATGGTGTACTTGCTGTCCCGGTCCCGGAGGAGGAAGTGCAGGGAGTCCATGCGGCCATCCAGTGCCGTGGTGAGGTCCTCGCCTGCTGGACGGTCCACTGGGCGGTGGGGTGGGCGGTGACGCCGGCGAGGTGGACGCGACGGGTGCCGTGCTTGATGAAGACCAGGGCATACAGGCGCTTGAGGGTGACGGCGCAGTCCAGGTGCAGGAAGTCGGCGGCGAGGATGCCGTGGGCCTGGGCGGTGAGGAACTGGCGCCAGGTGGGGCCGGAGCGCTGCGGGGCGGGGTCGATGCCGGCCGCGTGCAGAATCTCCCAGACCGTGGACGGGGCGATCGGATGGCCGAGGCGGGCGAGTTCGCCCTGTATGCGCCTGTGGCCCCACGTACTGTTCTCCTTGGCCAGGCGCAGAATGAGTTGCTTGACGGTGCGCGCGGTGGACGGCCAGGGCGGGGCGGCGATGCTGGGGGAACGTCCACTTCCGCGCGATGAGTTTCCGGTGCCACGCCAGCAGCGTGGCAGGGGTGACCGCGAAGACCTGGCGCCAACGCTCACGCGGGACCAGCCGGGAAAGAACAGCGAGCCAGACCCGGTCGGCGGGCTCGTAGCGGACCCGGGCGATCTGGCGGCGCAGCACCGCGTTCTCGTGCCGCAACGCCAGCACTTCCGCATCCTTGGCCACGCGTGTGCGCAGCACCGCAGCGGGCACCGTGATCAGGTTCCGGACCAGCGCGGTGACGATGGACAGCGGCATCGAAGGATCACCGCAGACGCCGTGCGGGGCACTGCTCCGGTCCGGGAAACCTGCAGATCAGGACCAGAATCGTGTTTTCGAGCGGCACAGGCGAGTTACAGAGGGATCGCCTCTGACTGCCTCCGAGCGACCCGGGTCGAACCGGGGTCGAATCAGAGCGTTTTCCTCTGGCTGCCTCCGATCGCCTCTGCAACCCGTCCTAGCAGGGCACAGCCGTTTCGGCCCCCGTAAGCCCAGGTCAGAGGGGTGCGGCAGAATTACCGAACGCAAGCCGTCACGCGCGCGTTACGTCCTGCCCACGATGTCCCGGCCTCCAGTTTCTGACCGACGGCTTCTACCCCCGCCCCACCTTCGCCCCCGCAAACCGATAGTGCCGTGCAGGGTCGAAGGTGGGCCAGGGCTGGTAGGTGTTCACGCCGGGGTCGCCGCGTAGGTGGAACGCGCTCGGGTACGGCTGTTCGTCTGCCGTGATGCGGGTCGATGTCGGGATGTAGCGGATGGTCAGACCGCAGCGGCGTCGTGGTGAGGCGTTCGCGTTGCTGCCGTGCACGATGTTCGGGTGGTGCACCTCGACGTCCCCCGGGGCCAGCACCATGTCGACGGCGGCCGACTCGTCGACCTCGACCGCGATCTCCTCGCCGAGCACGTTGTCCACCGCCGTGTTGGCCCGCATCGCCTCGATGCCGCCGCGGTGGCTGCCAGGGATCAGCCGTACGCAGCCGTTCTGCGGTGTGGAGTGGTCGACGGCCAGCCACAGCGTGACCACGCGCATCGGCTCCAGTGGCCAGAACGCCGCGTCCTGGTGCCAGAGCACCGGCTGTCCCGAGTACGGCGGTTTGCTGATGTAGTGCGAGGCGAACAGCGCGATGTCCGGGCCGACAAAGGTCTCCGCGATGTCCAGCAGCCTGTCGTCCGAGATCAGGCGCAGCCAGAACGGGTCGTCTCGGAGGAGCGTGTGGCCGAGTTGTTCGGGCCGTAGGTCCGGGTGGCGGTGCTGCAGCCACTCGACGTGGCCGGCCGCCTCCCGCACCAGTTCCGGGTCGATGACCTCGCGGAAGACGGCGTATCCGTCGCGCTCGAAACGGTCGAGGACGTCACTCATCGGGCACTCCCAGGATTCGCAGCGGGGCCGGTGCCCCGGTGTGGATGACGCGGCCGTCCACCGACGCCTCGCAGGCGTCGGTGGACAGCCTGAGGTCGATCTCGTGGCCGCGGTAGCGCAGCCCGCGCAGTTCCAGTTCGCCGGGGAGCCAGGCGGGAGGCGAAACGTCGAGCGCGCCTTCGACCTGCGGGCGCAGCCCGGTCAGGCCGAGCAGGACCGCCTCCGCGCCGGTCAGACCCGCGATCACGTTGGCGCGTCGGCCGCGGGGCGGGGCCGCCGGACGGTCGCAGTAGTGGTCCTGCGGGTAGTACGGGAAGTGCTCGCCCATCCACAGCACCCGCCGCAGCACGTCCCAGGCCAATCGCGGCTCGCCCCGCTCCCACAGCGTCAGCGCCAGCTGCGGGGCCTCGCCCGTATAAGATCCGCCGCCGGACCAGTCGATGTCGCCCAGTTCGTAGTGCAGTCGGTCCTCGGCGGAGACGCTGCTCACGCCGTACGGGCCGAGAAAGGCGCCGTCGCGCAGGTGCGTCAGCAGCGCGTCGGCCATCGCCGGGGTGCAGGCGCCCGCGCGCAGCGCGTCGAAAGCCTGGACGGAGTAAGCGAGTTCGGTGTGCCCGTCGGGGTAGCGGCTGCGGAACCATCCCGCCTCCGCGTCCCACAGCTCCTCCGCGACGGCCTTGAGGATGCGGTGCGCCCGGGCCCGCAGCGGCGCCGCCGGCACCGGCGCGCCACTCACCTCCGTCAGCTCCGCCAGCAGGTCCAAGCTCCAGGCCCGTTCGGCGTTGGGGCTGGCGACGACGTGCTCCCAGCCGGTGGAGCGCATCTCGAGCAGGTTGTGCTGGGCGCCGTAGTCACGCAGCTCGCCCGCGGCCGGGAAGCGGTCCGCGAGCTGCGCCTCCGCCTCGTGCAGTCGTGCCACCAGGTCGGGGGCGATGCCGTCGTGGCAGGCGGCGGCGTGCGCGAGCGTCACCAGCGACCAGCCGCTGTAGGCGTACGCGACGCCGGTGCCACTGCCGTCGGGAGCGATGGCGTAGTGGTCCGTCAAGTCGGCCTTGACCATCGCCTCCAGTACGTCCGCCACGCCACGCCCGAGCAGCAGGGCGAGGGTGTGCGGCGCGTAGCCGCCGGTGTCCCAGGCGTACGCGCACAGCGCCCCGCCGTCGATGCCGGAGGTCGCGGGGAACGGCACGGTCGCGAAGGCCGGGTTGTCCCACAGGCAGACCAGTCCGCTGGCGAGCGAGCGGCGGTAGTACGCGTCGAGCCCGAGCACGTCCGTGGTCAGCCGGGGCACCCGCGCCAGGGCGCGGGCCGCGCGCCGGCTGGTCAGGGTGCGGGACTGTGCCGCCAACTCGCCGGGAGAGCCGCCCGGCCCGGCGCCGTCCAGCAGTACCGCCAGCTCGAAGACGGCCTCGTCCACCGGCCCGAGCGCCACCTCCAGCGGCCCGTGCACCAGCGCCACCGGGGACTGTGCCGCAGTCTCGGGTTCGGGCGGCATCCAGCCCCACGCGCCCAACGGCACCTCGCCGACCGGCCCCGCCGTCAGTTCGGGCAGCAGACGCAGCGTCAGCTCTCGGTCGGCTCGGTTGCGCACGGCCACGCGCAGCGCGTAGCCGGGGCGCCCGTGCAGCGGCGTCAGCTCGGAGCGCACCTGCAGAGACACCAGCCGCCCTTCGTGCCGGCGGTGGTATGTGCCGTGCCGTTCGATGCCGTCCAGCCGCCAGGTCCCGCCCGCGGGCAGCAGCCCGGTGCCGTGCATGCCCGGGGCGCCCGTGTCGGTGATGCGGATGTGGTCCGCTTCCAGGACGACGGCCAGCCGGGCCTGCGGGGCGGCGTACGGCGGGGCGTAGCAGGCGCCCACCCCGCACACCGTGCCCTGGGCGAGCGCCGTCGTGGACCAGCCGCTGGAGGTCCACAGCGTGTCGGCGAGGCCCCGCCGCAGGTCGAAGTCGAAGTCGCCGGTGTCGTAGCCGGTCACAGGCCGATCTCCCGTTTCTCCCGCGCGGATCGGTAGGCCGCGAGAATGACCTTGAGCACGTCCGTGCCCTCTTCGTGGGTGTGCACCGGCCGCTCGCCGTCCCGTATCCGGCGCACGAAGTCCGCGCAGACGGCCGGGATGGAGTCGACCGCCGGGAATGAGACCGTGGTGGCGGCCTTGCCGCGCGCCTTGTGGCACAACGTCGCGCCGTCGCTCCACAGACCGCCGAGCTCGCCGACCACCGAGAACTTCCCGGTGTACGGCGCCGTTTCGTACGCCCAGCTGGTCACCACCTCGCCGACCGCGCCGTCGGCGAAGCGCACGAGCACTCGCGCGGAGTCCTCGCCTTCCATGAACTTCAGCCGGTGGGTGCTGAGCATCGACGTCACCGCGGACGGGCGGCCCGACGCCAGATACAGCAGCAGGTACGTGGGGTGGTAGCCGGTGTCGATGAGTTCGCCGCCGCCGCTGGTGGCCGCATGGGCGCGCCAGCCCATCGTGGCCGGGTCGAAGTCGTTGAAGAAGCTGTCGGTGGTGCGCAGTTCGTAGACGCGGCCCAACGCGCCGGAGTCGATGAGCTCGCGGGCATGGGCGACGGCGGGCAGGGTGAGCTGGTTGTGCGCGCACATCAGGGTGACCCCGGCGGCCTCCACCGCATCGGCTATCCGCTCGGCCTCGTCGAGCGTCAGGCACAGCGGCTTCTCGCACAGGATGTGCTTGCCGGCCTCGGCGGCGGCGATGACGGCATCGGCGTGCAGATGGTGGGGCAGGCAGATGTCGACAGCGTCGATGTCGCCCTCGTCCAGCAAGCGCTGGTACGAGTCGAACACCTCGGCACCGCCCGCCTGTTGGGCACGTTCGGTGGCGGCGACGGGGTCCACGTCGGCGACGGCGGTGACGGCGGCCTGCTCCGGGACGCCGAGATAGCCGCTCAGATGGGCGCGCGAGATGTTCCCGCAGCCGACGAGGCCGATGGAGACGGTCATATGCGAGGTCCTTGGGCGGCGATCATCGGAATCCCTCCGTGGATACCCCCGCCTTCAGGCGGGAGAGGAAACGGACTTCTGCTGAGCAGGGCAGGGAGAGCCGGTTTGCCGCCAGGGCGGGACCGGCGTCTGTCCCCAACTACCCAAGGGGCACGAGTCGATGGGCTAGTTTGTGAGACGTGAGGGCCACCCATGTGAAGCGGGCGTTCAAGTACCGCTTCTATCCCAGCGATGCGCAGGCAGCGGAGCTGTCGCGCACGTTCGGATGCGTGCGCAAGGTCTACAACCTGGCCCTGGCGGCGCGCTCGCAGGCGTGGACACTGCGCCGGGAGCGGGTCACCTACAACGCCACCTCGGCGATGCTGACCGCGTGGAAGAAGACCGAGGACCTTGCCTACCTCAACGACGTCTCCTCGGTCCCGCTGCAGCAGGCCCTGCGCCACCTGCAGGCGGCGTTCACGAACTTCTTCGGCAAGCGGGCGAAGTACCCGCGTTTCAAGTCGCGGAAGAAGTCCCGTAAGTCCGCCGAGTACACCACCAGCGCGTTCCGGTTCCGTGACGGCCAGCTGACGCTGGCGAAGATGACGGCACCGCTCGACATCATGTGGTCCCGCCCCTTGCCCCAGGGCGTACAGCCGTCGACGGTGACCGTGTCGCAGGATGCGGCCGGACGCTGGTTCGTGTCCCTGCTGTTTGAGGACCCCGGCGTGCAGGCGCTGCCCGCGACGGACACCGCGGTCGGCGTGGACGCCGGGCTGGATCACCTGCTGACCCTGTCGAGTGGGGAGAAGATCACCAACCCCCGGCACGAGCGGCACGACCGCGCCCGCCTGGCCAGGGCCCAGCGGGAACTGTCCCGCAAGGCCCGAGGCGATGGCGCGAATCGGGCCAGAGCCAGGCGGAAGGTGGCTCTGATCCACGCCCGCGTCGCCGACCGGCGACGCGACACCCTGCACAAGATCACTACTCGGCTCGTTCGTGAAACCCAAACGATCGTGATCGAGGACCTCGCCGTCCGTAACCTGCTCAAGAACGGCACGCTCGCCCGCGCCATCAGTGACGCGGCGTGGAGTGAGTTCCGCAGCATGCTGGAGTACAAGGCCCGGTGGTATGGCCGTGAGGTGATCGTGGTCGACCGCTTCTTCCCCTCCTCGAGGCTGTGCTCGACCTGCGGAAGTGTGCAGGACAAGATGCCGCTGTCCGTCCGTACCTGGACGTGCGGGTGCGGCGTCACCCATGACCGTGATGTGAATGCGGCGCAAAACATTCTGGCCGCCGGGCTGGCGGCGTCGGCCTGTGGAGCCGGTGTAAGACCTCAACGGAGTTCTCCGGGCGGGCAGTCGGTGATGAAGCAGGAAACCCTGCGGCGCGAGCCGTAGGACTCTCCCTCCTTCAGGAGGGAGAGGAAGTCAAACGCGGCTTCCTTCCTCGCGGCTGCTGTGAGTCGCCGCGGCCATCAGGCCGGTCAGGTCGAGGCCGAGGGCGAGGTTCTCCTCGTCGCGGGTGCCGTCGGCGACATGGCGTACGAACAGGTCGAAGGGTGTGCCGGTGGCGGCCGGCAGGGGCAGTTCGCGCCAGTCGCCGCCGGTGTTCAGGAGCAGCCGGGGCTCGGGGGTGCCGTACACCAAGGAGCCCTGGGTGCCGTGCAGTTCGATGGAGAACGGGGAGGCCGGTGCGGTGAAGGACGCCTCCACCACGCCGAGCGTGCCGTCCACGCAGCGCAGCACGGCGACGGCGTTGTCCTCGACGGCGCGCTGTGTCACATGGCCGAAGGACGCCGTCACGGTCTCGGGCATACGGCCGAGGAACAGCCGGGCCAGATACATGGGATGGCAGCCGAGGTCGATGAGGGCGCCGCCCCCGGTGGCGGCCGGGTCGTAGAAGTGCTCGGGGAGCCAGCCCTCGCCGACCGACCCCCCGTGGGCGAGGCGGACGCGGACCAGGGTGAGGCGGCCGAGGGCTCCGCCGGCCAGGACCTGGCGGATCGCGGTGGTGTATCCCTCGTAGAGCCGGGGAAGCGCGAGCATCACCGTGACACCGGACTTCTCGGCGGCGGCGACGATGTCCGCGCACTCGGCAGGGGTCGGGGCGAGGACCTTCTCGGTGAAGATGTGTTTGCCGGCCGTCGCGGCGGCCGTGATGACCTCCCTGTGCGCGGTGGTCGGGCAGGTGACGACGACCGCGTCGACGTCGTCGCGGGCGAGCAGTCCGCCGAGGTCGGGATGGAAACGGGCGCCCAGTTCGGCGGCCCGGGCACGCCCGCGGGCGGTGTCCTCGTCCCAGACGGCGGTGATCTCCGTGTCGGGGTGTGCGGACGCCTGGCGGGCGTAGTCGCGGGCGTGCACGTGCCAGAAGCTGAGGATGGCGAGGCGCAGGGGCACGGATGATCCCTTCTATCCTTTGACGGCGCCGGCCAGACCGTTGACGAAGTAGCGCTGCAGCAGCAGGAAGATCACGACGATCGGTACGAGTGAGATCACGGATCCGGCGCACAGGAACGTCCAGTCCGTCGAGTTCTGCCCGAGGAACGAGTACATCCCCACGGGTAGCGTGTGCAGTTCGGGCCTGGACAGGGTGAACACGAGCGGGATGAAGAAGCTGTTCCAGGCGCTGATGCAGGTGAACAGGCCCACGGTGGCGAGCATCGGTCCCGACAGCGGGAGCATGACGCGCCAGAAGGTCTGGTGGAAGTTGGCGCCGTCGACCTTGGCCGCGTCCTCGATCTCCCGGTCCATGGTGGAGAAGTAGCCCATGAACAGGAAAGTGGCGAAGACCAGGCTGCTGGAGGACTGCACGATGATGACGGACCAGAGGGTGTCGAGCAGGTGCAGGCTGCGCACGATGTCGAAGATCGGGATGATCGTGTAGCCGTGCGGCAGGAACAGCGTCACCGAGATCAGGCCGATGCAGGCCTTGCGGCCCGGGAAGTCCGTACGCGCGAGCACGTAGCCGGCCATGGACGTGGCCAGCAGGGTGAGCACGACGCAACCGCCCGCGACCACCACCGTGTTGACGAAGTAGCTGCCGAAGGAGGCCTCCTTCCAGGCGCTGGTGTAGTTGGAGGCGTGAACCTCGCCGGGGAGCGGGTTGAGGCCGCGGGAGAAGAACCCGTCGGCGCTCTTGAAGGAGCTGCCCAGGGTCCACAGGAACGGGAACAGCCAGACGAGGCCGCCGCCCAGGAGCAGCAGATGGGTCACGGACCGGCCGGCGGTGCGGCGCATCGCCGCGCGGCGGCGCGCGGGTGTCCGGCCGCGGCGGTCGGTGGAGACCAGGACTGCCATGTCGCTGCCTCCCTGTCAGGCGCGCCCGATGGCGCGGCGCTTGGCGATGGACCGGAAGATGAGCACCTGCAGCACGGAGAAGCCGATGAGCAGCAGGCCGTAGAAGAAGGAAGCGGCAGAGGCCAGGCCGACGTTGGGCTCGGTGGCCTGGGCCTGGTTGCCGCCGAAGGCCAGGTGGTAGATGTACGTGTTGACCACTTCGGTGCCGAAGTAGGGGCCGCCTCCGGTGAGGACCTGGACCAGGTCGAAGACCTGGAAGGAGCCGAGGAAGGCGAGGATGACGATCATCAGGCCGACGGGCCGCAGCAACGGCACGGTGATGTGCACGAACGTGCGCAGGCGGCCTGCTCCGTCGATCTTCGCGGCTTCGTAGATGTCCTCGGGGATGGTCTGCAGCCCGGCGAGGAAGTAGACGAGGTTGTAGCCGAGGGTCTGCCAGATGCCGACGAGGACGATGATGCCTAGCGCGATGGTCGGGTTGCCGAGCCAGTCGACGGGCCGGCCGATGAGGTGGGCGTCCAGCAGCCAGCCGTTCAGGGTGTCGCCGAAGTTGGACAGGATGAGCTGGACGACCACCCCGACGACGGCGGGCGAGGTGACCACCGGCAGGAAGAACAGCGTGCGGTAGAAGGCGGAGAAGCGCAGCTTCTTGTTGTTGAGCACCAGCGCCAGGACGAGCGCGATGACCAGTTGCACGGGCACCACGATGATCGCGTACACGAAAGTGTGCCCGACGGCCCGCCAGAAGATCGAGTCGTGCATGATCTGCCGGAAGTTGTCGAGCCCGACGAAGTCCTCGGGGGAGCCGATGCCGTTCCAGCGGTAGAAGGTGTAGGCGAGCGAGCCGAAGATCGGGTAGACGACGAAGGTCAGCAGGAGCGCCAGCAGCGGGGCGAGGTAGAGGTAGCTCCACCGTCCCGCCTTGAGCCGGTGCCACAGACCGGCCTTCGACGGCGGTGGCGCGGGGGCCGCCCCGGGCCCGCGGGTAGGCGGGCTCGGAGCGGCGGTGTCGAGGAGTTGCACACGGACCTCCGGTTCACGCCGGCTTGTTCTGGTATGGCTTGGTGGGGTCCCAGTCCTTGAACACCCAGTCGTCCAGGCTGACCTTGGCGCCCTCGGACTGTGCCTGCTTGACGCCGTCGGCGAGGGCCTTGTTGCGGCGGTCCTCGAGTTCGGTGAGGGCGTTGCCCATGTCCCCGAGCTGGCCCGTGTAGAGGCCGGTGATCACGTCGGGCAGGTCCGGCTTGACAGCGGCGACGACGACCTTGGACGCGTCGGGGTTGCGGATCGCGGGCACGGGCCACGGAAGCGCCCACTTGCGGGTGTCGACGAAGGCCTCGAACGGTTTGGAGGTGATCTTGGCGTTCTGGTTCGCCTCGGGGAAGACCGACAGGCCCTGCCCTGCCTCCACCCAGCGCTGTCCCGCCTCCGGGCCGTGCAGCCAGTCGAACCACTCCCACGCCTCGTCGGAGACGTCCGAGTGCTGGGAGAGCGCCCACACCCGGCCGCCCGGCGGGTAGTAGAAGAACGCCTTCGGGGTCTCGGTCGGCGACGGAAGCGTGGTCAGGCTGTAGTCGGTGAAGTGGTGCTCGGTCCACGTCGGCTGGTTCCACACGCCGCCGACGATCATGCCGAACCTGCCGCGCTCGAAGAACGCGCGGGCCTGTTCGTCGCCCATCGACATCGAACTCGGGTAGATGTAGCCCTTCTTCTTCCACTCGAGGAGCAGCCCGAGGAAGTCGGCGTAGTTGCGGTCCGAGCCGAAGGTCCACTTGCCGACCCGGTAGTCGGGACCGTCTACGCCGTAGCCGGCGGGGGAGCCGGCGCCACGCACGAACAGTTCCACCCACCACGGCAGCGAGGCGTTCTGCGCGTTGCCGAAGCCGAGCCCGTAGGCCTTGCCGCCGCTCTTCTTGGTGATCGCGGCCGCTGCGGCGGTGACGTCGTCCCACGTCTTGGGAATCTTGACGGTGCCGTCCGGGTTGGTGATCCCGGCCTGCTTGAACAGCCCGTTGTGGATGTACAGCTGCAGCCAGGGAGCGGCGCCGCCGAAGGGGGCGCTGTACACCTTGCCGTTGACCATGTTGACGCCGTTGAAGAAGTTCCCGTCGGGGAAGCGGCCGCGCCACTGGGCGGTGGCGTGCGGGTCGAGGTCGCGCAGCCAGCCCTGGCCCACCTGGTCGTCGAACTTCGGGTTCGGCGGGATCATCAGCATGTCCGGGGCCCGGCCACCGCGGAAGGCGAGGTTGATCAAGTCCGGGTACTTGTCGCTGACCTGGACCGTGCGCTTGATCTTGATCTTCGGGTGCTGCTTCTCGAAGAGCTCGATCTCACGCTTGAGCCAATGCTCCTGACTGACGTACCAGTCCCAGTGGTTGATCGTCTTGCTACCGGGAGGAGCCGAGTCCGAGGACGAACTGGAGCAACCGGTCAGGGCGGTGGTGAGGGCGGTGCCGCCGAGGGCGGCGCCGGCGGCGAGGAAGCCGCGCCTGCTGAGGGATGACGTTCTCTTTGACATGGGGGCCCTACGCTCCGTTCTTGAGCGATGCGTCGTCGACGAGGAGATCGCCGGCGCCGGCGGCGGTGCTGACCCACCACTCGGCCTTGGCGAGGGTCTTGCCGTGGAAGTCGAGCGGTACGGCGGAGGAGGTCTTCAGCTGCGTCCAGGCGCCCGTGGAGACGGTGCCGGAGGCGAGCGGCAAGGATTCCGACGTGCCGTCGGTGTACGACAGCTTGACCTTGACCTGTGCGGTCGCGCTCGTGCCGGAGGCGAGGCGTACCCAGGCGCTGGAGGTGTAGCTCTGGCCGGAGGCGACCTGCACGCCCTCGGCCGGGCCCTGCCACTCCGCGGTGCGGCCGGTGGAGCGGACGGCGACCGAGCCGGAGTGCACGGTGCTGGTGTCGGGCCTGACCGTGCTCGGGCTGAAGCCGTACCAGTTGGCGCTGCCCAACTCGGCGTCCGCGTTGGCCAGGAGCTCCTTGTCGTCCGAGTTCCTGCCGTCGGAGACGACGGTGATCGTCGTGCCGCTGTTGGACGGCATGTGGACGTGCACCTTCTCGGTGGCGCCGTTTGCGGTCACCGTGACCAGGTAGTCGCCGAGGAAGCCGCGCGTGGAGTAGTCGCCCGAGCCGCTGGTGGAACCGGAGGCGTTGGTCCACCACTGCCTGGTCACCAGGTCGTGCCAGACCTGGCCGTTGGGCTTGAGGGACCAGTCGGCGCGGTACAGGGCGGCGAGCGGGTTCCAGATGTTCTTCTCCCAGATGCCGAAGGTGCTGATCGCGGTGACGTCCGGGTGGCTGAACAGGATGGTCATGAAGTCGCGGGTGTAGTCCGCCTGCAGTTGCTCGTCGGTGGTGGGAATGTCGAACTCGGTGGCCTCCAGCGGCAGTCCGAGGGAGGCGTAGCGGTCGAGGAGCTTGTAGATGTCCTCGGGCGGGGTGGGCTGCAGGGCGGTGAAGTGGCTCTCCAGGCCGATCCCCTCGATCGGGTACCCGCCCTCCCCGTAGCCGCCGTCCCTGATCCGCTTCGCCAGGTTGTAGATGTAGTCCTGGTGCCGCTTGGACCAGCCGTTGTTCTCGATGAGGCCGTAGTCGTTCAGGACCAGGCGGGCCTTGGGGTCCGCCTGCTTGGCCAGCACGTACCAGCGGTTGATCTCGTCCGGCCCGAAGATGTCCTGCAGATTGTGCTCGGAGTACGGCTCGTTGACGACGTCCCAGTTGTCGATGCTGCCGGTGAGCGCGCCGGCCTCGTCCGTGATGTGGTTGTCGATCCGGGCCCGCAGCGCGGTCTTGTCGTTCTGCAGGTTCTGTAGATCGGCCGGGAGATTACCCCAGGACGGCCAGACGAGGTTGTGGCCGCGCATGGCCAGGCCTTGCTCGCGCACCCACTTCAGGGTCGGCTTGGTGACGGTCTCGCGCTCGGTGGCGTTCTCCCAGTGCGTCCACTTCAGGTTGTTGCCGAAGGTCACCTGGTTGAAGTCGCCGTTGGTGACCGCCTGACGGTACTTCTGTCCGTCGGCGGTGTTCTGCATCATCGTCGCGGCGTCCACCGCGGTGCCGAACTTGAAGGCGTGCTTCAGCATGTCCGCCTTGACCGAGGCTCCGGGCAGCGGATGGCCGTTCGCGTCGACGACATGCACCTTCAGGTTGCCCTTGCGGTACTCGTCGATGCGCTTGTCGGCGGCGTTGCGCCACCCTGCGTTCGACTCGCGTCCCCGATAAGTCACTTTGGGGAATCCGGCCGGGTCGCCCTGGCCCCAGTCGGCGACGGACACGCCAGCGATCTGCAGCGTCTGCGCGCCGTAGCCCAGCCACAGCTGGAAGTGCGCCTCACCCGGCGCGTAGTCCTCGGCGATCCGGAAGGGGAAGCTGAACTTCTGCCAGGCGGAGGTGAAGCGCAGCGCCGCGGTCGCGGACTTCTTGTACGACCCCCCGTCGCGCTCGAACGCGAACGTGGCGTAACCCGCGTCCTGGCCGGAGGGCGGGGTGATCGAACGGGCCCAGAAGGTCGCCAGGGCCGCGTCGTTCGTCTTGACGGCGGCGGCGGTCTTCGCGCCCAGCGTGATCTCGTACTCCCCGTCGAGACCCGCGCTCTTCGGGGCCGACGTGGTGGTGACCTGCAGCGCCTCGGCGAAGTCGGACGAGCCGGAGACGGGGACGACCTGGTACTGCGGGGGCGGGTCGCCCTTGGTCTCGGTGAACGCGGTCAGCGGGTCCGAGCCCATGATCTCGACCGGGTCGGCCGAGGCGCGGGCGGCGCCCGGGACTGTCTGAAGGGAGAAGACGGTGAGGAAAAGGGCGGCGAGAAAGACGACCGGCTTTATCACCGGGGTTGTGAGGGGAATTTGTCTGGAATTGATGGAGTGCCTCATTGAATGACCCTTCCGGGTATAGGTGGGCACGGCGCTTTACTGCTCCGTGCTGCGGCTCCACCGAGGGTGAGGCGGTACGCGAAAGGTGAATCCGTGGGGGTTGGTGAACGCTAAAGGTCTGCCGGGGCGGGGGCGGTGCTGTCCCGGACGATCAATTCGGTCGGAAGGACGATGCGCGAGGACGCTCCGTCGGGTTCGGTGCCGTCGAGGGCGGCGAGGAGGATGTCCGCGGCCCTCCGTCCCATGTCGGAGAACGGCTGCCGGACCGTGGTGAGCGCCGGGCGTACATGCGCGGCGGCATCGATGTCGTTGAACCCGACCACCGACATCACCTCCGGTACCCGTACGCCGGCTTCCGCGAGCTCGTCGAGCACGGTGAAGGCCGCCGAGTCGTGGTAGGCGAACAGGGCTGTCGGGCGGCGGTCGGCCGGCAGCCGCAGCAGCTCGCGGACACGGCTGCGGATCAACTCCTCCTGGAAACTCGTGTCGACCTCGAGCGCCGGGTCGATCTCCACACCGGCCTCGTTCAAGGCGTCCCGCAGCCCACGGCGCCGCTCCTGGACGTACGGATGGTCGAGCGGTCCGAGAATGCTGGCGATCCTGCGGTGGCCGAGACCGAGCAGATGACGGCCGGCGAGCAGCCCCCCGGTGTGGTTGTCGGCGCCGACGGCGGGCAGGTCGCTCACCGCGCCGAGGGTGTCGACCAGGACGGTGGCCAGGCCGCCGCGGTGCAGCTCGACCAGACGGTCCAGCGGCTGCTGGTCATGGGTCACCACGATCAGCCCGGCGCACAGACCGGAACTCATGACCCGGTCGATGGCACCGCCGTAGTCCCGTTCGTTGGTGCTGGTGAACAGGACGATCTCGTACTTGGTGTCCTCGACCACCTTGGCCACGCCGTAGTTGATGTTGGCCATGAAGCGCCAGGTCAGACCGGGCACGATCATTCCGATCAGGCCGGTGTTGCCCTTGGCGAGCGCGGTCGCGGCGAAACTCGGCACGTAGTTGTGCCGGCGCATCACGGCGAGCACCCGGCGGCGGGTCTCCGGATCCACCTTGGGGCTGTCGTTGAGCACCAGGGACACCGTCGACTTCGACAGTCCGGAAAGCCGGGCGATATCGCGAATGGTGAGTTTGGCCATGCCGCTCCTCTTTCTGTTGGACTGGTCCAACGAAAGGCCGTAAGCGAGCTGTTGGACCAGTCCAACGCTGTTTGGGGAACGTAGCGTTGGACTGGTCCACCGTCAATGCGCATGGCAAAAGATGTTGAGCGGAAGGGAGCCGGCGTACGTCACCGACTCGCCAACTGGGCGGCGGACGGCCGGAGTCAGGGGGTACTCCGAGGTGACGGTTGGTCAAGGTCGACGTCCGCGCCGGCGATGCCGACAGGGCCCAGGGAGCTGCGGCGGACGGCGTCGAGGGCGGCGGCGGGGTCGAACCCGGCTGGAGTGACCCCCGGCTGCGCCACCTCCAGCTGTTCCAGCGACAAGGTCGCCCAGAACAGCAGTGAGAGCTTCTCGCACGGGTGGGGAGGTGCCGGCATCACCGGAATCCTGGAGGGCGTCCTCGGCCTGACCGTTACCTCACCGGGTGCGTCCATGGTGCGCATCGCACCCGCCGACAAGGGGCTGAACCATGCCTCGGGCCCCCAGTGGACCGAGCGGGGCGAGATCGGCGTGGACTGGCGCCGCGGCCGGTACGGGGTCACCACCAAGGTCGACATTCCCGTGAACGTCACCGCGACGGTCGCGCTGCCCGTGGTGGCCGGCGCCGACTACCGCGTGAGCGGCAACGCCACCTACCTCGGGACCGAGGACGGCAGGGTCGTCTACCGCGTCGGATCCGGCCACACCGCCTTCCACGCGGCACCGACCCACTGACGGGCCGACAGCACCACCTCACACCGGGAGCCGGATCCCCGCGCAGCAGTCAGGTCCCGCTGTCGAGGGAGTTGCGCAGTTGTCTCCGTGGGGTGGTGACGCCGAGCTTGTGGAAGGTCTACCGCAGATGCCATTCAACGGTGCAGGGGCTGAGAAAGAGCCGGGTTTCGATCTCCGGGTTCGTCAAGCCCTCGCGCACAAGGCGAACGATCAGCAACTCCCGCGCGGTGGGATCGTCGGTGGCGTCGGCGGTACGCCTGCGGACGTTCTCACCGGTGGCCGGCAGCTCACGAGTGGTCCGCTCGGCGAAGGCGCTCATGCCCATCGAGGTGAACAGGTCGTACGCGGTGCGCAACGTGTCGCGTGCGGTCTGTCGCGCCGCGTGGGTGGGGCGTGGCCGGGTTCAACGTCCCAGGGACGACAGGGCTGCGGCGACCCGTTCGGATGTCTCCTGCGGGGTCGAGGCGTGCGGGGAGAGTCTGAGCGAGTCGGTGCGCACGGTCGGCGTGACGTCTTCGGCGTGAAGTGCCTTGGCGACGAGGGACGGATCGTGTTCCGGCATGGTGAAGGAGAGGATGCCCGCGCGCCGCGCCGGCTCGGTGGGGGAGAGGACGCGGCCGCCGTATTCCTTGACGACCTCGGCGAGTTCGGCGATCCGTGCGCTGATCGCGGCCTCGATCGCGGTGACGGTGTGCCGCTCGACGAGGTCCAGCGCGGCCGCGAACGCCGCGGCCGTCACCGGGCTCAGATTGGTGATCGACCACCGTCGTGCATCCGGGGCGGGCGGGTGCTCGGTTCCGTCGAAGAGGCCGGCGTCCTCGACGCCCGTCCAGCCGGTGAGGACCGGCTCCAGGGATTCCAGGGCGCGGTCGGACAGTGTGGCGAAGCCGGTCGACCATCCGGCGCGCAGCCATTTCTGGCCGCCTGTGACCACCACGTCGGCCGCGTCCCAGGGCAGTTGGGTCACGCCGAATGACTGGATGGCGTCCACGATGAGGAGCCGGTCGGGTCCGATCGCCTCGCGCAGCGCGGCCAAGTCGGCACGAAACCCGGTGCGGAAGTCCACGGCACTGACGGACAGGGCTACGACGTCGTCGGTCAGTGCGGCGCGGACCAAATCGGCGGTGACGCCGGCGCCAGGGGCCGGGTCGATCCAGCGCGGCGTGGCCCGGCCCAGGTCTGCGGCGCGGTGCCACGGATAGTGGTTGGCGGGGAAGTCGGCGCGGGGGACGAGGACCACGCCCTCTCGTATGCCGAGAGCTGCGTGGAACAGACCGGTGGAGGCGTTCGGGAGGAGCACGGTGTGCTGAGCGTCGGTGCCGGCGAGGCGGGCGGCCGTGTTCCGCGCGGCCTCCTCCGCGCGCATCAGGGTGTCCACGGTGGTGTGGTCGGCGCGGGCGGACGCCTCCAGGGCGCGTGCGGTGGCGGTGAGGGCGTCCCGGGAAGGCGGACCGAAGCGTGCGAAGTCGAGGTACCCGGCGGGCGTGTCGAAGTGGGCAGCGTATGAGGTGAGCACGGAGCTCGTCCTTCCGGGATGGTGCGTGCGGGTCGAGTGGCGCGGGCCGGCCGGCTTGCCGACGGGTGCGCCAGGTGGGGAGGGCCATGCGTGCGACGGGCGCCCGGCGTCCGTCAGCCTCCGCGTGAGCGTTTCCCACCCGCTCGCACGGTACGCGCCTCGTAACCCGCGGACGTGCCGGGGCCCACCCGTCCCCGGCGGCGCCTCTGCGACGGGGTTCTGAGAGACCGCTGACCTGCCTGGCCTCACCGCTATCCGCTAATCGCTGTTCCCCGAGGCCGCCACCCATAGCGGCCATAGGTCCTCCTTTCCCCGGGGCCCATTCCCCGCAGATCGCCCAGAAGCTCGTCATCGCCTCGAGCAGAACCAGGGCAAGCACCCCTCAGTCGCCACGGCCTACCGCATCCTCGCCGAGGGCGAAACGATGGAGCTCCCGACCCGACTCTCTTCGAGGCCTACGACCCTTGCTCAGCGAGTGTGACCTTCCGGCCCTCGCGCGCCGCCTCTCGGACCCGCTCCAGCATGCCGTGCCGCCGGACGGCGTGCCGGAAGTCGGGAACGCCGTCCTCATCTGGCCCAAGGCTCCCGGTGATCTGGTCGCGCAGAAGCGCGTACTCGTGGGCGACGTTATAGGCGGGCTCGGCGGATCGCTCGGTCCATTGTGTCAGCGACCGCTGGTAGCGGACGGGAACCGGAAGTTCGGTCAAGGCGCCCTCCTTTCCTCGGGCGCCGTACAGCCGCAGCCGCCCCTGGAACCACAGAGCCTGGTCGGCCTGGACGACCAGATCGCCCTCCGTGCCGTTGATCTCCCAATGAAACGCAGTGGCGCGGGACGTCCCACCGCGGAAATGCATCGCGGCCACGGCCCCCGACTCCAGCACACCCGTGACGGCGATCTGGTCCTCTGCGCTCTTGGCCGCGACCGCCCCGCTCGTGACGTTCGTGACCTCCGGGAGCAGGTTCTCGATGAGAGCCGACACCTCGCGGAACTCCCCGAGCACCATGGTCAGCGCGTCGACCGAGTGCCCGAAGGGGATCGACAGCAGCGTGGCGCCGCTCGTGACGTCCAGCACGTACGCATGGCTGTCGTCGTAAGTGGCGCCCCCGATCCAGCCCGACCCGAGCATGCTGGTCGACAGCACCCGCCCCACGTAGCCGTCGGCGACCAGGTCCCGCAGATACCGAAGCGGTGGAGCCGACCGGGCCTGCAGGCCGACAGCCGTGAGCACGCCCCTGCGGTGCGCGAGGTCTGCCAGTTCCTCGGCCTGCGTGAGGTCGGCACCGAGCGGCCACTCGCTGAGCACCATCTTTCCCGCTTCCAGCGCGGGTCGGATGAGCTCCAGGTGGTGCGGGACCTTCACCGTCACCACCACGAGATCGACTTCCTCACTGCGGGCCAGCTCCTGTGCGCTGCCGAAGGCCAGCGGCACCGCATACTTCTCGCTGGCCGCACGCGCTGACTCGGTGCTGCTGGCGCCAAGGGCCCGCAACTCGTATCCGTCGAGTCCTGCCAGTGCCGGCACATGGGCGGTGGCCGCCCACCCGCCGCTCGCGCTCAGTCCTACGACACCGACGCGGACCGGCTCGTGATGAGGGGAAGTGGACGTCATGTGCACCCCAGCGTTCGCGGTCACCTGCTCTCTCACCTCAAAACGGCCCATAGCCATGGAGGACACGGTCTGAGAGAGCGGTATGCGATTTGGTGTCCGTTTCGCCCTTTCGGGAGGGTAAGCGGGCTGGCCGTGGCGTCGCCGGGCGGCTACGGCTGAGGCTGAGTGAACAAGCCCGGCTCGGTCTCGACCAGGATGCCGCGCTCGGTCAGCCGCTTGAGTTTCAGGCGGGTGTTGTTGATGTTGTTGGGCGCGATCTTCAGGTCCATCGCCTCACACACCTGTCGCGCTCGCAGCGGCGCGTCGGTTGCGGCGAAGACCGCCATGATCTGCCGGTAGGCCGGATGGTCCGGCAGCTTCGGGGCCGGCGGCGCGGGCGGCTGCGGATCGGGCAGCTCCAGCAGCGTCTTGCGGGTGATCCGGACCTCCTCGGTGGGCCGGCCGAGTTCGTCCAGCCGTGCGGTCAGCTGTGCGATCTGCTCCCTCGTTGTCTCGGCCTGCGCGGCGATCTCCCGTTCCCGCTCCTCCAGCCGCGCCAGCACCGCCCCGAGGGTCAGCTCCCCGCCGGTCATGCGCTGCGCCAGGCCATAGCGGCGGCCCCGGTCAGCCGGCGCAATATCACCGCAGTCATCGCCCAGTACACCCGCGACTCCGAACTGCGCGGCAGGTGCTCGTAGTCGCGCACCAGCCTGCGGTGCAGCATCAAGAACCCGTAGGCGCGCTCCACGATCCACCGCTTGGGGATCGGCACGAACCCGGTCTGGGCCGGGTTGCGCTCGACGATCTCCACGTCGATGTCCACCGTCTGCCCGTGCGCGACGACGGCGTTCTTGAAGCCCTGGTCGACCAGGGCCTTCTCCACGGTGCCGGTGTCGGCGGCGACCTTGTCCAGCAGCGCGATGCCGGCGGCCTTGTCGTGGACGGACGCGGCGAGCACCACCACCGCGATCACCAGGCCCAACACGTCAACGGCCAGGCCGCGCTTGCGGCCCGGTACTTTTTTTGCTGCATCACGCCCCGTCGACTCCGCGGGTACCCCGGCCGCCGCGCGCACGCTCTGGGTGTCGAGCACCACCAGGCTCGGGTCGGCCTTCCGCCGCGCCTTCTCCCGCACCTGCCAGCGCAGCAGGTCGTGGATGGTCTGGTCGGTGCCGTCGTCGCGCCACTTGGTGAAGTAGTACATCACCGCGCCGCGCGGCGGCAGGTCGTGCGGGAGCAGGTCCCGCTGGCAGCCGGTGCGGCCCTGATAGAGGAGCGCGTTGACGATCTCCCGCATCTCGTAGCGGCCCTGGTGGCCGCTGACCGAGGGGTGTGCGGCCTTCCACGCGGCGATCACCGGCTCGATCAGCGCCCACTGCCCGTCGGGCAGGTCGGTCTTGTAGGGCTTGCGCTCGCTCACGGTGTCCAGCCCAGCACGCCCGAGTCCACCGACCGGCTGGGATGCCGCAGTCCCACACGTTCAGGTGACGGCAAATCACCTGTCAACTCGCATACGGCCCTCTTAGAACAGCGGCATTGGACCCAGGCCTCGACTTCTTTTGGTCACTGTCCGCTCATCAAGAGATTAGCTTCTGGCCATGACTTGACTTGAGCTTTCAATCTTGGACGAACACTCGGTCTTCGTTTGTCATCTCGCGTCTGCCCAGCTTGGGCCGCTTCTGAGTAGCGTCGTTGGCGTTTGAACTATCGACCCGGGAAGGGGCCCTATGTCCATCCACGGTGACACTCCGTCACATGAGACGACCGGGCAGAGCCGGCGAGGATTTCTGCGCAACGCTGCGTTGGCTGGTGCGGGAGCGGCAACCGTAGGAGTTGGCGCATCCGCGCTCGGTGGAACGCCCGCGTTCGCCGCGGACGCCACTGTGAGTGGGAGGACCGGGACGTGGAGACCGGATCCGACCGCCCTCCAGTTCACCCTCGCGGTCATGCCCGACACCCAGTTCCTGTACTGGGGGAGCCAGGACAGCGTCAACCGGGCGCCGCAGGAGGAGTCGTTCCGCTACATCATCAACAACAGTGGGGACGCCGACAACAACATCGTGTTCATGGCGCACCTCGGTGACCTGACGCAGGACGCGGACCCGTTGTCGTTCCAGCAGGTCGACAAGGCGTTCGCCCTGCTGGACTCGCACGGTGCCGCTTACAGCGTGCTGGCCGGCAACCACGACGTGAGCGGCGACGACAGTCGTGGCGACACGCCGTACCTGCAGACCATGGGCCCGCAGCGGTTCAAGCACTCGAAGACGTTCGCCGGGTCGGACACGACCGGCTACAACACCGCGCACATCTTCCAGGCCGCCGGCCGTTCGTGGCTGGTGCTGGCCCTGGACTGGCGGACCACCGACCAGGGCTACGAGTGGGCCAACGGCGTCATCAAGGCCCACCCGAAGATGCCGGTGATCCTCACGTCGCACGACATCGTGGCTTCTCCGTACGATGACAACGTTTTCCCGTACGAGTCCGGCGACCCGGAGAACAACGCCGTGCTCCTGGGTAACGGCCAAGCGGCCTGGGACAAACTGATCAACGACAATGACCAGGTCTTCCTGACCCTCAACGGCCACTACTGGCCGCCCGGGCGTATGACCCAGAAGAACGCCGCCGGTAATGACGTGCACATGCACATCACGAACTACCAGAACCGCTACTTCGGCGGTGGCGGCATGATCCGGCTGTACCACTTCGACCTGGCCCGCAACACGATCGACATCGAGACGATCAACCCGTGGATCCTGGCTCAGGCCCCGGAGTCCCGCACCGAGTTGGCGGCCGAGCACGCCCGGATCACCGGCCCGGTCGATAACTTCTCGATGCCGATCGACTTCGAGCAGCGGTTCTCCAGCTTCGCCCCGGTTCCGGTCCGGCCCGCCCGGCCGGCCAGCAAGGAGCTGGTGAAGGACACGCTGGCGTACTGGCGCTTCGACGGGCAGGGCGCGCCCGGCACCCCGCTGACGGCGGGCCAGACGGTCCGCGACCTGTCCGGCAAGGGCAACGACCTGACGGTGGCGACCCTGCCAGGCACGGCCGCCGACGCGCTGACCTGGTCCGCCGACCACCACCCCGACCAGCCCGGGCACGCGAGCCTGAAGTTCGTCGGTGGCAGGAACCCGCTCCACGGCACGTACCTGACCACCGGGGAGAAGGCTCCGCTGAACGCCGAGACGTTCAAGTCCGGGTACACGATCGAGACGTTCGTGATGATGCCGCTGGACTGGGACGCCGGCAAGAATGGCTGGGCGTCGATACTCAGCCGGCGGGGTTCGGCCGGGGCCGCCGGCAAGCACGGCAAGAACACCGACCCGAACGAGCCCGTGGTCCAGTTCTCCATCTCGAACAACGGCCGCGAGCCGCAGTTCAATCACTACCCGCTGAACGACACCTACCCGACGACCAACTGGGGTCACGGCTTGGTGGAACTCAGGTGGTGGCACCTGGCGGTGATCAACGACGGCCGTCTCACGAAGCTGTACGTCGACGGTGCTCCGGTCGTCGACAACCCGAACCGGGTGTCGGTCGGCCTCACCTCGCTCGGGTTGCCCTGGCTGGTGGGCGGCCACGAATACGCGGGCGCCGTCGACATCGTTTTCCACGGCAACATCGGTGACATCCGCATCGTGAACCGCCCCCTGTCCATGGATGAGTTCCTGACCGCCAAGTAAGGCAGTCTCTCCCGTCTCCGGCCCACCCGTCGGAGGCGGGAGACACTCATTCCAGGAGGCGGCGTACGTCGGCGACCTCGCCCCCGGACAGGGTGAAACCTGGGCTTCCGGCAGCTGGAAATGCCGCGGGCGGCGGGGAGACCCTGCGTGGACCCGGATCCACGCCATATGGTTCGCCGTCTCACGCGCAGAGGAACGGCTTCACGGTCTGAGCCCCGGCCGCTCACGCGGACCCCTGCTGGGTGACCAACGAGTCTGCTGTCAGTAATGATTCAGTCGGCGACGTCACCGAGAAGTACCGCCTCCAGCGCGAGCAGCTCTGCCTCAGTGAGCTCCGGAACAGTCCAGTTGTTGCCCTGCGCATGAGCGAGGAACCGCGGGTCGAGCACCACGTGGTAACGCTCGACGTAGTAGGCCAGATCGGAGTGCCAGAGCCAGCGCCCGTCCGTCAGCAGATGCCACCCGCCGATCACGGCGTTGGAATGGCTGAGGACGTCGTGCACGAGTGTGGTCGTGGCGACCAGGACCGTGCCGTTGCGCAGGTACTCGACCAGCTCGCCGGCGTGTGCCGGTGCCTTGTCGCGGACGGCGGCCCGAAGCGACGGCCCGTCTGGCCGACCACGCCCAAGTTCTCTGAAGTTCCCGACCTCAGGAAATCTCTCGTCCACCCGCAGAGGGCAGGGCACCCGCTCCTGCACGGTCGACAGAGATCTCAAACGCGGTCTGAGCGACGCCGAACCACGCGAGGAGTGCGAGGCCCGGTGGCGGGAGGGATTCGAACCGCTCGACACCGGATGATTCCGAGCTTGTCTTTCGCGGAAGCGACTCGGGGTAATCTGAGCCGAGAGGTACGATTGGCTTTCCTCGGGCAAAGAATGGGTCGCGGGGGGGGGGCAGGTGCTCGGCACTGAAGCGCGTGAGTTCTCATTGGTCGCACCTTGTGTAAACTGAAATTTCACCTTCCGTATGTACTCGAGTTGGCGCCGGCTGACGTGCTGATCCGGTGCTCCCGCGAGGCCGAGGACTTATGTCACGGGTGAAAGTAGTGCGAATGTGTGTACCGTGCTAAACTTGTCAGTAGTTGCAGTTGTGGTTCCCGAAACTTCAAGTGCCTTGGCGACTGTATGTCGTCGGGCATTTTTGTATCTCCGGTGCTTATCCGGACGGGGTTCATCGTGGCAACGCAGGGGTTCACATGCTGTGGGCCCGCGGGCACTGCCCCCAAGGAGATGTGACATGGCTACTGGCACCGTCAAGTGGTTCAACGCGGAAAAGGGCTTCGGCTTCATCGAGCAGGACGGCGGCGGCCCGGACGTCTTCGCCCACTACTCGAACATCGCCACCCAGGGCTTCCGTGAGCTCCAGGAAGGCCAGAAGGTGAACTTCGACATCACGCAGGGCCAGAAGGGTCCGCAGGCGGAGAACATCACTCCCGCCTGACGTCGAAGCGTATGAGATATCTGGGGCCCCGCCGTCGGCGGGGCCCCAGCTTACTGCTTCTTGTATTCCGGTGGAATTCTTTTAGTCTCACATTCGGCTCGTTCTTGCAATTCATCCGGCTCATTCCTGTCGGGAATTCCTCGATGCGCGCCCTGTCGAGGAAGGTTCTCCATGAGCCGTTCAGCTCGCACGAACGACCGTTTCCGTCCACGGGGTCAGGGGCGCCCCGGCGCCGGTCCAGGCGACACCGGGCGCCGTCCCTCCGCACCACAGGGGGAGTTCGCGCTGCCGGTCACCATCACCCCGGCCCTCCCCGCGGCTGTGACCTTCGGTGAACTGGACATGCCCGTCGAGTTGCTGAAGATGCTCACCAGTCTCGGCCTGAAGGAGCCCTTCCCGATCCAGGCCGCCACGTTGCCGAACTCCCTCGCAGGGCGCGACGTCCTGGGCCGCGGGCGCACCGGATCGGGCAAGACGCTCGCCTTCGGTCTGGCGCTCCTCGTGCGCACGGCCGGGCAGCGTGCCGAGTCGCGGAAGCCGCTGGCCCTGATCCTCGTCCCCACGCGCGAGCTGGCCCAGCAGGTCACCGATGCGCTCGCCCCGTACGCCCGGTTGCTGAAGCTGCGGCTGGCCACTGTGGTCGGCGGCATGTCGATCGGCAGGCAGGCTGGCGCGCTGCGTGCCGGGGCCGAGGTGGTCGTCGCGACTCCTGGCCGCCTCGCGGATCTCATCGAGCGCAAGGACTGCCGCCTGGACCGAGTGAACATCACCGTCCTGGACGAAGCCGACCAGATGGCTGACATGGGCTTCATGCCGCAGGTCACCGAACTGCTGGACCAGGTACGTCCCGACGGCCAGCGCATGCTGTTCTCGGCCACGCTGGACCGCAACATCGACCTCCTGGTCCGTCGTTACCTCCATGATCCGGTGGTTCATTCGGTCGATCCGTCGGCGGGCGCGGTCACCACGATGGAGCATCACGTGCTGCAGGTGCACGACGCCGACAAGTACGCCACCGCCACCGAGATCGCTGCCCGCGACGGGCGCGTGATCATGTTCCTGGACACCAAGCATGCCGTCGACCGGTTCACCAAGCACCTGCTGAGCAGCGGCGTAAAGGCCGCGGCGCTGCACGGCGGCAAGTCGCAGCCCCAGCGCACCCGCACCCTGGCACAGTTCAAGACCGGTGACGTCACGACGCTGGTGGCCACCAACGTCGCGGCTCGGGGCATCCACATCGACGACCTCGATCTCGTCGTCAACGTCGACCCGCCCGGCGACCACAAGGACTACCTGCACCGCGGCGGCCGTACGGCCCGCGCCGGCGAGTCCGGCAGTGTCGTCACGCTGGTCCTCCCCAGCCAGCGCCGGGACATGGCCCGTCTCATGTCGGACGCGGGCATCAGGCCGCAGATCACGCAGGTCCGCTCCGGCGAGGCCGAGCTGAGCCGCATCACCGGCGCCCAGGCTCCCTCCGGTGTCCCCGTCGGCGGCAGCGGGACGGTCGCGGAGCGCCCGAAGCGCGGCGGTGCCCCCTTCCGCGGTCTGGGCACCCGCCCCGGGCGGGCCGGCGGCGGTGGCGAGTCTCGCCGGTCTGCTGAGGCGCGCCAGATTGCCGAGGCCCGCAAGGCCGCCCGGGTCCGTCGTGGCGCATAGCTCGGCAACGGCGCCCTCGTACGCTGTGTGCGTGACTCAAGCCGGCTTGCGCCACACGGAGATGTGCTTCGTGGAGTCCTGGTTGAACGGCGCCCCCTGCGCGAGCATGACCTCAATGATGTGCTGCAGCAATGCGGCGACGTCCTCAGCGCTACCGCGTCCCAGGGGCGTTCCGACGCTTCAATGACATGCTGGCCACCTCACCGGCACAGCTGCGACGGTACTGGTTGTTCTCGGAGGAACGGCGGTTGGGCCGGGCCCGGGGCTGGCTCGCCGACCACGGCTACCGGTCCGCATCACCGGGAGACCACTGACCCGCAAGGGCCTTACGTGCCCCAGTGCCGGTATGCCTCTATCCACTCGGCTCCCTCAGGGGCCGGGGTGGGCAACGGAAGATCGAGAATGCCGATCGCCTGCCGATGCCTGCCGCGCGCGCAGACCGCCACGATCTGGCTGCCGGGAACGAGGTCCACCTTCCTGACCGTCACCTCAACCCGCTTGCCCATGGTCACCACGGTATCCACGAGGCAGGCCAGGGGAGGCACGCCAATTGAACTCCGGGCGAAGTGGTCCAGCGCCTCGCCGCAGAGGGCGCTCTGCTCGTCTGTCAGCGCCGCGGTGACGCGCGAAAGGCGGCAGCAGCGTTGGCCTTCTGCGGGCTGCCGACCTGCCCGGGCTCTTGTGGGACGGATCGGGGGACGGCCGTTACACAGGCGTGGTGATCACTGCGATGCCGGGGCAGGACTTCGTGGTAGGTCTCTGCCACCAGCGGTTGTGCCGCTGTAGTCAGCTAAACTGTGGGTTGCCTTAACGGAGTTTGGTGGACACAAACACGAGCAACACCAACCGTCAGGTTCGGTTGAGCTTCTTCGGCTAGGGATTCGCTTCGGTGGAACTGTATCGGTGAGGTCCGGCCCCGCCGAACGACCGTGGCGGGCCAGGACTCTGTACGGTCGCGTGGCGGAGCTTGAACCCACGACCTCTTCGTCCCGAAGCAACTTGGGTGGGGCTCTGCCTTGGGCCGGTGCGCCCTTCACCTGCGATGATGCGGCTCACGCCGGACCAGATGCGCTGGCTGCGCGGGCAGTTCGGCATCTACGGCACGACCTCGGGGCGCATCAACATCGCGGGTGTCTCCGCGCACCGGATCCCATACCTGGCGCAAGGCATCGCCGCCGTCCTTGAGACGCCCTCTATGCCTCCGGGGGTGTCGGGCGGCACAGTAGGGCGGCTGGGGAGGGGCGGGCGCCGAACCGGGTGGTGAAGGCGATGCCGGCCGCGTACTCGGTGGGCAGGCACTGACCCTTGGTGGTGGGCGCCGCCGGTCGCACCGACCGGGCGACTTCACATCCTGTCGCCCCGACTCTGCTTTCAGCAGGTCGGAGGCCGGTCTCTCATCCGTGAGAGGGAGGCCTTCCGTGCGTCCGGGGCTGCTGCAGCCGGGCCGCGAGCTCCCGCGGCAGGACGTCTCGGTTTGCCGGAGTGAGCTGGACGACCTCGATGTCGGCGCGCCGCTTGAGGGCGTCGGTGAACGGATCGCGGTGCGTGTGGACCGTGGCGACGACGTCGACCTCTGCGACGAACAGCGCGTCGACCGCGTGCCGGAACGCCGTGCACGCCAGTTCCATCCGCCCCAGCTCGTCGATGAGCACCAGCCGCCCTGTTGCCTCCTCGGTTGCTGCCGGCCGAAGCGACGGCAGCGCCAGTCGTTCCATGACGCCCGGGTCGACGCCGTATTTCCCTACCCGTGGCGGACCCGGCAGGTCGACATGGGCGAGCACTTCCCGTCGGCCTGCCAGGGTCTCCAGGGCGAAACCGACGCGGGCGCCGGATTGCCGGATCTCCTCCGTGGTGAAGCCGGTGGCCGCGTGGGTGGGCAGCAGCGCGGCCAGCCGACGCAGGGCGGTCGTCTTGCCCGCGCCAGGGCGGCCCTCGAGCAGGATCCTTGTCGGCACACTGCCATCTTCACCCCGCTTCCGGAGGCGGCCCGGGTGGGCTCGGCCGAACGGAGGTTTTGGGGCGCGGACCGGTGCCGGTGCCGCCGTTGCGGGTAGGGCGGCGCGCATGAGCGGAATTGAACTCAGCAGCACCGCGTTCGACGACAAAACAGTGATCCCCCGTCGGTACAGCGGGGAGGGTGAGAACATCTCACCGCCCCTGACCTGGTCGGGGGTGCCCCACGAGGCCGCGGAGCTGGTGCTCCTGTGCGAGGACCCGGACGCGCCGGGGACGACCTTCCTGCACTGGCTGGTGACCGGCATCGATCCGGGGACCACCGGGGCGGCGGAGGGCCAGAAGCCCCAGGGGGGCCTGCCGTGGCCCAACGGCTTCGGCCGCGTGGGCTGGGGAGGGCCGATGCCTCCACCGGGGCACGGGCCGCACCGCTACTTCTTCCGCCTGTACGCCCTGTCCGAGCCGCTGCCGCTGCACGACCACCCGGGCGTCGAGGACGTGCACCGTGCCCTGAAGGGCAGGGAGCTGGCCTCCGGCACCCTGGTCGGGACCTATCAGCGCTGAGCGCGTCACCGCTGGTCGTAGCCATGGGCGCCGTACAGCCGGACGAACCGGGCCGCGGTGACCGTCCTGCGGTGCACCAGGTTGTGGGCCCGCCGCTCGTACAGCTCGACGCGCTCCTGCCCGCCCTGCCCGATCGGCTGGACGAGCCGGCCACCGGTGCGGAGCTGATCCACGAGCGGCTCAGGCACTCGCGGGAAGGCCGCGCAGACGATGACGGCGTCGTACGGGGCACGGGTCGGCATCCCGAGGGTCCCGTCGCCGAGTACGACCTCGGCATTGCCGACGCCTTGCCCGGCCAGCCGCAGGCGGGCCTCGTCGACCAGGTCGGGCCAGCGCTCGACGCTGACGACGTACGCGGCCAAGCGGGCCAGCAGCGCGGTCTGCCAGCCGTATCCGGCCCCGACCTCCAGGACCTGTTCGTCTCCGGTGAGGCCGAGAGCGGAGACCATCATGGCGATCAGCGAGGGCTGGGTGGTCACCTGCCCGTGGGGGAGCGGAACGGGCGTGTCCCGATACGCGGATGCCACCTCGTCCGCGGGGACGAATTCCGCCCGGGGGATGCTCCGTACGGCCTCCAGGAGACGGGCGTCGGTCACGCCCACGGCGTGGGCCGCGCGGACCAGGTCCTCGGGGGTCCCTTCATGGGCCATCGGACCGCGGGGCCGTGGCGCCGGCGGCCCCGGTCGTGGTGCGTTCCAGAAGCCGCGCGGCGTGATCGTGCTCGCCGCCCGACATCGCCTCGTCGCTCACGTGCTTGGCGCCGTTCTCGCAGTACTCGTTGCAGTGCCGGTGAGCGGGGTCCGGTTCCGGCCAGGCGCAGCCCGGGCAGTCGAAGCCCTTGGTCTGGTTGAGGTTGAGCAGCGTCAGCGCCGTACGGCGGACCGTCTTCTGCTCCAGGGAGTACCGCAGCGGGTTGGCCACCGCTGGCACGCCTACCGCCCAGGTCTTGGGCGGGGTGATCGAAACGTCCGTCTCCTCCGCGCCGCTCCTGCTCCTGTCCATGTGCCCCATCCGCTGCTCATACGCCGCGCTGCCGCTCCAGCCCAGTGTCGGCATGTTCCGCGCGCGGCGCGATCCGGGGCGGTCGGGCGCAAGGGGCGAGCCGTGATCCGGGAGGCGCAGCGCGGCGGCGTCAGGACGGGGTCCCCGGGTCGGTGTACCGCAGCAGGGCGCCCACGCCCTCGTACAGCCTCAGCTGGCTCTCCGGTACGACGACCAGCTCGGCACCGGTGCCGACGAGGGCCCGGACGAGGGCCTCGTCGGCACGTTCCTCGCGCGGGGCCCGCACGCCGAAGGACATCAGCTTCGCCTCGGTCAGGGCGAGCTGAGTGGGCTGGGAGCCCGCCCAGAGCCGCAGCGAAGACCCTGGCGGCCGGTTCAGCAGCAGTGCCGCGACCTGGCCGCGCTGGAGGGCGGCGACGGTGGCGGCCAGCCCCTCCGTCATGGGTCCGTCCAGGGCACGCCGGCCGATGAAGATGTCCACGAGTTCCCGGTCGTGCGCAGCCATGCGGCCGCGGAAGACGCCGTCGAGCTGCGGCTCCAACAGGGCGCGTCCGGTATCAGTGGGGGTCCGGCCGCCCACGCGTACGACCTTGTCCCGCAGGGTGTGCGGCAGGCGGCGGATCAGTACGTTGCACGCCCACTCGTCCCCGCCCACGACGACGGCGTCGGCATGGGCGCGCCGCGCCCGTTCGTCAAGCCGGTGACCGAGCCGGAGGGAGGTGCGGTGCCAGGTCGCCACCGCGACCCTGCGGTGCAGCCGCTCACCCGGGGTGACGGTGGACGCGGGCCAGGAGCCGGTCTCCGCCTCCAGAGTTACCCAGCCGTGGGTCTCGGCGGTCGGAAGGCCGCCGTAGTGGACGACCACGGCCATGTAGGGGATCTCCGGAACGTGCTGGGTGACCAGGGGCATCGCGTCCGGCAGGGTGCTGTAGCGCGCGGAGTCGTGCTTGGGCGGCCTGGGCAGCTCCCCGTCCAGGACGAGCGTGCCGTGGGCGGCGAAGATGGCCTGACCGTGTACCCCCGGCACCTCTGTGTCGGCGCCGACCACCTCCTCCAATACGTTCAGCAACGCCCGGTCCGAGCCCTGACGGGACAGACTCTCGCGCAGCCGCCGCCAGCGCAGCGCGATCGCCCGCTCGGGATGCTCGACGTCTCGGGAGGTGTCCAGGTACACGGAGGCGAACGGGCCCGGCTCCGCGTAGAGAGGTTCAAGGAACGACAACTTCATCGCCACTCCTCGTCGATGGTCTCCCCTCCTTTGATGATGCGCGCCCCGGGGGGCGATGGAGCTCGACGAGCGCAAAGCGGTGCGGAACTCGGGACGGTCAGGCGCCGGCCGGCAGCAGCCGGCCCATCGTGAGCAGGGTGGCGGCGACCAGGCCGTCCAGCACCGCCAAGCCGCGGGCCGGGACAGCAGGCCGCTGAGCAGCCGGGCTCCGTAGCCGGATGAAGGAGCAGTCTGCGCGGGAGCACCAGATCGTGGCGGGAGCCGCCTTGCCCACGTGAATACCGGTTTCTGGGCCGTATTCGACAGACCGAGCGGCGCGTTCGTGAGCTGCGGATCCAGCACGGGCCCACCCATCCGGAGGCCTTCGCGGCACGCATGGAGCAGGCGCACTCGCGATCGTAGCCGCGCTAGCCGGCTGGCCGGTCACCTGACCCGTCCCAGCCACCGCGAAGTCGGCAACCGCTGCCCGGCCGTCAGCCGTTGCGCGGGGCGACCAGGCCGGAATCGTAGGCGAGAACCACGAGTTGGGCCCGGTCGCGGGCGTGGAGTTTGGTCATGGCCCGGTTGATGTGGGTCTTCGCGGTCATCGGGCTGATCACCATGTGGTCGGCGATCTGGTCGTTGGACAGGCCCTGTGCGGCCAGGGCGACCGCTTCCCGTTCGCGGCTGGTCAGCTCCTCCAGTGCGGCACTGGTGGCGGGGAGCGGCTGGGCGACGTACCGGTGGATCAGCTTGCGGGTGATGGACGGGGCGAGCAGAACGTCGCCGCGCGCGGCTACCCGTACGGCGTGCAGGAGGTCCTCCGGCACGATGTCCTTGACCAGGAACCCGGCGGCGCCGGCACGCAGCGCGTCGAAGACGTACTCGTCCATGCCGTAGTTGGTCAACATGACGACGTGCACGTCGGCCAGGGCCGGATCCGCGGCGATGCGCCGGGTCGCCTCAATGCCGTCCACGACCGGCATCTGGATGTCGATGAGCGCGACGTCGGGCAGATGCTCCTTGATGAGCACCAAACCCTCTTCGCCATCGGCGGCTTCGGCCACCACCTCGATGTCATCTTCGAGGTCGAGCAGCGCGCGGAAACCGCTGCGGATGAGCGGCTGGTCGTCCACCAGCAGGACACGGATCATGATGCTCGTTCCACAGGGAGTTCGGCCTGGACGGTAAAACCGTGCTCGGTGCGAGGCTGCGCGCGCAGCCGGCCCCCAAGGGCGGTGACGCGTTCGCGCATGCCGAGCAGCCCGAGGCCGGGGGCCAGGGCGTCATCGGGGGCGGCCTTGCCGTCGTCGTCCACCTGGATGGACAGCGCATCGGGCCGATATTCGATCCGGACCGCCGCGGTGGTGGCACAGGCGTGCCGGGCGGTGTTGGTCAGCGCCTCCTGGACGATGCGGTAGGCGGTCCGGCCCACCGCGGCCGGCACGTCGTGCCGTTGCCCTTCGACCGTCAGCGTCGCGTCCAGGCCCATCGAACGGGCGCGCTCCACCAGTTCCGGTACGTGCTCAAGGCTCTGCGGCGGGGTCGTGTCGTCGTCGCGCAGGGCCTCCAGAGTCGCGCGCAGCTCCCGGGTTGCCTCCCGGCCGGCCGTCTGGATCGCCAGCAGCGACTCGGGCACCTGCTCGCCGCGCCTGCGGGCTACGTGGACGGCGACCTCGGACTGCACCTTGATGATCGAAATCTGGTGGGTGAGGGAATCGTGCAGCTCCCGCGCTATGTGCAGCCGCTCCTCGTTGGCGCGGCGCAGAGCGGTCTCCTCCCGCGTGCGCTCGGCTTCGTCCGCCCGCCGCTCGGCCTGCCGCAGCGCCTCCCCGGCGGCAAAAGCGGCGATCAGCCAGGCGATTTCCAGTACGTTCCGGGCCTGCGCGAACGCCTCGCGCGCCGGCCCGTCGCGGAAGACCAGCGCCGTGAGAGGGAGGACGACGAGCAGAGACACGGATACCGCCACCGTCAGGGCACGGTGCCCGGCCCGCACGGCGCCGTACACCGCAACCAGGTACGAGACAGCGAGCACCTCAAAACCCGCCGCCTCGTACCCCACCGCGCACAGGCCGGTGACAGCCAGCACGGCAATCGGAGCCCTACGACGCGCGACCAGCGCCAGACCGCCCGCCGCCAGCAGCACGGAGCCGAACAACTCGCGCTCCCCGGCCGGGTGCTGCCCGGACAACCCGGTTCCCAGCAGCAGTGCCGCCACGCTGACGGCAATCGCCCAGTCCATGGCGCCGGCCGGGACACGAAAACGCCTTGTGTCCATGCGCGCACCCTAGCCGGACGCCGCTGCGGGCGAGTCCCGCCCGCGGACGAGCGGCCGGCTACCGCACCCGCGGTACTTGCCCGCCGCCTGCCGCACACGCAGCAGTCGACTGCCATGTCGACGGCAGTCCGAAATGACTGCACCCGCCGGACGACCAGCAGCGCGGTCGGCAGGCACGCTCAAAGCCCAGCGAAATCGCGGAATTCGCCACGCAAGAAGGAGGAGAACGGCATGAGCGCAACAAATGTCCTGACGGTGGCCGCCGAGGGCGGAGTCATCGGCGACGGGCGGACGGGGGCCAACCTGGCCCTCGGGGTGGGGCTGATCGGCGTGGCCATCGGCTGGCTGGCCCTGGCCCGCGTCGCCAGCCGTATCAGCACCGGCAACGCGCGCACCGGCGCCATGTCGGCCATGGCGGTGGGCCTGGTCGGCACGGCCCTCGCGGCGCTGCATCTGGCCACCTCCAGCGGTGGCCCCGGCACCGGCAACGGGATCGTGGGAGCCATCGCGGCCATCCCACTGGGGCTGATCGCCATCGCCCTCGGCTGGCGCACTCTCGCCCACTCCCGACGCACTGAACGGACCGCCGACCGCTTCGAACACGAGCGGGAATTCGGGTCCACCTCATAAGCGCCGCCGGACCGGCGCCCTGTACACCGCCCAGACCCTGAACTGAACCCCGTCCAGGGCTCGGTTCGCCGGCCTCTCTGAACTCGCGGTGCGAGCGGGCTATTTCCTCGCGGGTCACGGTTCCTTCCGTCGAGTAGGCAGGCCGAGGTTCACCAGTCCGCTAGGGGACGAGGCGTCAATCTGGCTGATCTTGGACTCGGCGCCGGCCAGGCTGATGCGGAGCCCTTCGATTTCGCCGAGCCAGCCCTCTCCTTCCGCCTCCCCGATTCGGTCAAAGAGGTTGTTCCAGATTTCCACCAGCCGACCGCGCTGGGTGGGATCGGGGCGCAGGAGAGGCAGGCGTGCTCGTGGATGCAGTCGGTGCCGTAGGCGCGAGCGCAGGTGCCGACGGAGAGCTTGCGGCGTTCGAAGTGGCCGAGGAAGTCCTCCCACTCGGCGTCGGTGGGGGTGCGGTATTCCTCGGCGGGCCGCAGGGAACGGCGGCGGGCGATGAAGGCGCGATGGGCTTCGATGGTCTCTTCCGGGTAGATCGCTAACGGTGGAGTCGGGTATTGGAACTGTCCGAATACCCAGTCCGTGCAGGGACCTGTGGGCATGGATCAGGGCTCTCAGCGGCTCGCGAAGTCTGTGACGGCCTGGTGAAGCTGTTCGAGGAAGCGGATCAGGGTTGGGGCGGAGACCTCGAAGTCATCGAACCAGGATGGCGTGGTGGACTGGTGCACTCTTCCGTCCCTATCAAGGGCGAACAGGATGCCTCCGCCGTCACTGCCGAACACGACCCCAGTGGCGTGCTCGGCGACGCGGACGGGACCGTACTGGGTGATGTCGTTGAGCACCTGAGCAGGTGCGTGCACGAAGTACCCGTGCTCGATGTCAGGTAGCGAAAGCTCGGCGATCGTGGCATAGAGGCTGATCAGCCCTTGGGGCATGTCCACGACTTCTTTGAGCCGTGCCGCCGCGGCTCGACTCTCCTCATCGGCCAGAAGCACTTCGTTGCCTCCCGGCGGATAGCCGAAGGTGTCCTCGAAGGAGCGGAGCAACGGCTCGAGTGCGATGGTGATCTCCTGCTGCCAGGCGGTGAGCCAGACTGCGGAGAGGTTCGAGGCGGTCATCGGGTGTGCTGCTTTCTGTCGTCGGCGGGCAGAGTGGTCCGCTGGCTGGCGCGTTGACTCACGTCGGCGGCGTAGGCGGCCCAGTCACCGCCGGATGCCTTCTGCCACTGGACGGCAACCTGGATTTGAAGGCTCCCCTCCCTGAAGGGAGGGGATTCTCCACCCTCCAGGGCTGAGCGGGGATTTACGGCTCAGGCCGCCACCGGAGCCGGCGGCTCAGGTGGTCTTACGCCCTCAGCACCGTCCGGGTTCCAACCTGCCCGGGCCAGCATCACGCGGGCGGAGTTCTTGTCCCTGAGGGACACGGCTCCGCACGCGGTGCAGGCATAGGTTCTCATCGAGAGTGGTAGTGCGTGCTTGGTTCTCGCTCCGCACTGCGCGCAGTCCATGGTGGTGTGCGCCGGGTGCACGAGGCGGACGTCTCGTGCGTGTTTGCGGCC
>NZ_JBIAQV010000061.1:0-36063 GCF_042889305.1 Streptomyces sp. NPDC002619
ATCAATGCGGTGTTGATCAGGCCGACGCCGAGGTTCATGTTGATCCAGTCAGCGAAGCTTTCGCCGACCGTGGTGCACAAGATCTTGATGATCCAAAACCAGATCGTGACCTCGGGAACCTTGTTCAGCATCTGCTTGACATGCGTCCGAGAGCTCTCGGGCGTCGTCACAGTTGTCATGTAACCCTCACATAGAACGGGCAGCAGCACAGAGGGGGCGCCCCTCACGTCTGCGGAACGGTAACTGTCTACAACTGTGTAGACAAGCGCAGCCTCGGATCCGCAGGACGGCGGGATGACTTCGATTGCTCGTCAAGCCCGCCCGGGCCGCGCCGCCGGGGGCGATATCCGCGGCACGGTTCGCATTCCCGGAATGACCTCTGCTTTTATTCTTTCCTTGGCCTGCGCAAGGACTTTCTGTACACCTGTTATGAGCCGGGGGCGACATACCTTATAGGCGGGACCTTGAGATTGCCCCGTGTGATGCAGGGCACGCCTTTGGCCGAAATTCTGGGAACTTCGTCCCAGAATTCAATCTGCGGAGCGCGTGAATTCGCGTCGCCCGATCCCCCGTGCGGCCTCCCCCTCCTGGCCACGCAAAGGCTCTCCTGTCACTCCCTACCCAGTGCCGGAGAGGCGGTGTGGGCCCGCCTCGGCTGGTTGCTCGCCGACTCGCTGCCGGTCTCCTTGCTGGGTGCCCGCCTCTGGAACCACCTGCCCCTCAGAGGTTTCATTGGTCATACTGCTCGACTGTGCCAGCGGGAACCTGAACGCATCCTGACTGCCACCGTGTATCACTCGCCCCACTTGTGCAGCACGAGCAGCATGGCTCCATGCACACACGCACCTCTCCTCCGTAACGGTCGTCCCCCACTCTCGGCGGGCCGAACTCTGATTCAACCGCCGCCGACACCCCACACTCTCCCGACGACCAGCAGCGCCGTCCTCTCGGCGCCTGTTGGCTGAACTCCCCTGCCTTCGCTCGACCACCTGTGCGTGCTTCTCCACGGGTGGGATGAATCAGCAGTCGAGCGCGGCCGCAGCTGATGGCAGGAAGTATCGGACTGGCTCGTGGCTCAGGCCGCGTACCCCGACGGGTGCTCCGGTTCGGCGACATCCCTGCGGGTGACGTAGAGGTAGGTGACCAGTCCGAGGATGACCGCCAGGAACAGAGCGCTGGTCACGACGGCGCCCAGGTCGAGGCCGCCGTTGCTGGTGGGCTGGGAGAGGTAGTCGCCGATCGAGGCGCCCAGCGGGCGGGTCAGGATGTAGGCGATCCAGAAACTCCACACCGCGTCCAGATCCAGCGCGAAGTGCGCGATGGCCACCGCGGCGATGGCCGCCGCGAAGAGCACGGCGGACAGCCAGTAGCCGAGGTCTATGCGCTCGGACACCAGGTCACCGGCTGCGGTGCCGAGTGCGAAGGTGAACAGGACCGCCAGCCAGTAGAAGGACTCGCGGCTGGTGGTGTCGATGTGGTGGATGGACAGGGTCCGCTCGCGCCGGTGCCAGACGGCGAACACGACCGCGAGGACGATCGCGAAGACCGTGGTGCTCGTCTCCAGCGGCACGCCCATGTTGTCGGTGAGGTTGTCGCTGATCAGCGTGCCGACGACGCTGATCAGCGCCACCGCCGACCAGTACACGCCCGGCCGGTAGGCGCTGGAGCGGAACTGGACCACCAGGACGACGGCCAGCAGGGCACTCATCAGCACCGACACACCGGTCAGCCCGAGACCCGCCTTCTCGTTCAGCAGGTCCGCCGCGGTCTCGCCGACCGTCGTGCACAGCACCTTGATGATCCAGAAGTAGACGGTGACCTCGGGCACCTTGTTCGAACGCAGCCGGCCCCGAGAACCGGAGGGCTGACCGGCCTGCGGAACCACCTGACTCTCACACGTTTCATAGGTCACGTTGTCCGACCGTGCCACCGGGCACCTGAACGCATCCTGACTGCTGGCGCGCTTCACCCACCCCGCCCGTCCCGCACGGGCACCATGGCGCCATGCACACACATATCGCCCACTTCCCTATAGCGGGCCTCCGTCCCACCCCTGCCCACGTGACGGAAGAGAACCGCCTTGAACACTCCGCGCACCGCTCCAGCGCCCACTGACCGCGCGACCGCCTGGCTGCGGCGTCGACTGGGTCGGGCCGTCGTCATACCGAGGCCCTGCTCCTGGCCGTCACCGGGCTGGCCGGAGGCATCCTCATCGGCTGGGCTCTGTCGGAAATGCTGGTCAAGGTCCTCACCGGCGTCTTCGACCCCCCGCCCGCCAGCCTGGCCGTGCCCGGCGCCTACCTCACCCTGACAGCACTGGCCGCCCTGATCGCCGTACTGGCCGCAGCCCTGAACGGGATCCGCCGCGCCCGGCGCCCCGCCATCGAGGAACTGCGCGACCTGTGAGCCAGCGCGCGACAACCGACGTGTCTACCCTGACGGCCATGGGCACGCCCGCCGCACCCGACAACGGCCGCTTCCGAGTCCTCGTGGTCGAGGACGACGACGTCATCGGCCACCATCTCCAGACCGGCCTGCAGGGCAACGGTTACACCACCGCCTGGAGCCGCACCGGCACCGCCGCCCTCGCCGAAGCAGGCCGCGCCCCCTACGACGCCCTGCTCCTGGACCTCGGCCTGCCCGACATGGACGGCCTCGACGTCGCCCGCACCCTGCGCGCCCGCTTCCGGGACCTCTTGATCGTCATCCTCACCGCCCGCACCGACGACATCGACATCATCGCCGGCCTGAACGCCGGCGCCGACGACTACCTCGTCAAACCCTTCAGCCTCACTGTCCTGCTGGCCCGCCTCCGCGCACACCTACGCCCCAAGGCCCTCACCTCGGTCCCCGACCAGCCGATCCACCTCGGCGACCTCGTCATCGACCCCACAGCACGCCGCTGCCACCTGGCACGACACGGAACTCCCCCTGCTTCTGAAGGAGTTCGAACTGCTCACCCTCCTCGCCCGACACGCGGGCGAGGCCGTCTCCCGAGATCTGGGACGAGAACTGGTTCGGCTCCACCAAGACCCTCGACGTCACCATGGCCGCCCTCCGCCGTCGCCTCACCAACGCCGCCGAGACACACCCCGCCCCCAGCCGCCTGCCTCGCATCACCACACTCAGAGGACACGGCTACCGCCTGGATCCATGACCTACTTCGTTCACACCGGCGTCCTGCAGTTCCGAGCCGCTACCGGCGGCATTGGGCCAGGGACCACGTTGCCATTGGTCCCGGTGACCACCCCTGCAGGGAGGCACAGTCCTACTCGGAAGAGTCAAGGACCGTCGGCGAATTCAATCTACACATCCTTTACCAAATCGCATAAATCGTTTTATGCAAGCATGAGACCGGGGCCGCCATCGACAAGGGTGTCCGGTGGCGACCGCGGAGCCAGGTGGCCGCCACGGTGCCAAACGTCTTCGCAGGTCACAGGGTAGCGATGCAGTGCGGGCCGCACCCGTGCGCAGGTGCGGCCCGCCTTCTGCAGAGGCAGTGCCTCGTTCCCTTCAACGATCACTTCGCGAAGACGCAACGGAGTGCTCGACGCCACTGACGTACGCGCCCCGGCCGAAGACCGGAGCCGCTGCGACCCAGCCCAGTACCCGGCCGTCGCCTTCGAGGGCGACCGGGCGGCGTCGAGCACCTCCCAGGCCGGGGCAATGGCCTCGAAAGTGGCGTTGCCCTCGTTGATGCCGAGCCGATAAGCCGCCAGGATCTGGCTGCCGCGCCCGGACCGCATGGCCAAGTTCGTGATCGCGCTCGTGCTGACCGCGCATGGCCGGCCTGGCCTCTACTCGGATGGACGGCTCGGCGCCGGGACCCTGCGAAACCTTCTGGCCGTGCGCGGGGAACCTGTGCGGGTGTCCGGTCCCGGGCGATACAGGCGGTGCCGGGCGACGAGCTCAAGGGTCACCGCCACCGCGATGGCCTGCACAGCCATGAGCGCGATGAGGACGAACAGTTGCACCACTCCGGCCAGAACAGGGCTGGCCCCTCCGAGGAGCATGCCGACGAACGCACCGGGGAGCGTGACCAGCCCGACCGTACGAGTCTGGTCCAGACCGGGCAGGAGAGCCTCGGAGGCCGCGGGACGTGCGATCTCCATCCGCGCGTCCCGGTCCGGGAACCCCAGCGCCATCGCGGCTTCCACCTCTCCGCGACGCTGGGACAGTTCGTCCAGGGCACGCCGTCCGGCAAGTACGGTCACGGTGAGTGCCCCACCGATGAGGATGCCCGTGATCGGAATCAGGGCGACGCCCGTCAAAGGGACGAGCCCGGTGGCAAGGAGCGCCACAACGACCGGTATCACACCTGCGGCGATCGGGGCGGCCGTCAGCCACCAGGTGTGGTTGCCGGTGACTCTCCGCCCGGCCGTGCGCACGGCCACCGCGAACATGACCGCGAGGAACGCCAGGAGCCCCAGCACTGACTTGACCGCCCAGGTGATGACCACCGAGACCAGGGCGAGCTGGACGGCCGCGCGGAAGCCGGCGAGGAGGATCTCCCGGGCCCGGCTCTTGTACGGGTGCGGATCGAGACGGAACCAGCCCGCGACCGCCGCCGCCACCAACAGCAGAGCGGCGAGCAGGACGCCGAGGGTTGGGTTGACCGGTACAAGAGATGCCGCACTCGACGTCACGTATTCCGCCTCAAGAAGCTGCTGCACGGGCCGATGGGGTACGCGGGTCCCCAACCTGAATGGCCCCGACGGCCGACAGCGCAGTCTACGGTGCCGCAGTGCCGGGAACGGGCACCGGTCTCGCGCTCGCCCGCGATCTGGCCGTCTCCTTCGGCGGCCGGCTCTCCCTGACCAGCCGCGCCCCCGCCACCTTCACCCTGCTCCTCCCGGTCCACCCCGGTGACCGCGAGGACACCACGTCGACGATCGGACGAGCGCGGGCGTCGCACCGGTTACGGGCGGTACTCCCCGCGTCCCTGGGGCTCGTGACCGCCACAGCAGAAGCCGGGCCGGTGCCGATGCTCTCCCGGCGATACCGCACTGGCAGTGCCGGAGCACGTCGCGCACCGCGCCCACTGCGCGCTGTCGACCATGTGGTCGCTGTCGGATGCGGCGTTGGCCAGACTGGTACAGCAGACGGCCAGCAGCAGGCCACCCGCCACGAAGGGCAGGCTCCGTCGTGCGGGAGGCGGAGCCAGCAAAGCCCGCACCCGCTGCGGCACCGCCCCACCAGTCACAGCCAGAGCCGGGGGACGCGACGCGCCGGCCGATGCCAGGGCGGCACGTCCGACGGCATGAGCGACGACCCTGCGATCTCCGACACGCTCGGCGGCCTCCTCGTCGGCCCACCGTTCCAGGACGTAACCACCGGCGACAGCCACCGGCCGCAGCAACGGGTTCAAAGCCGCCGTGAGCCGCCACACGCCCTGGAACAGGTGGTGCAGGCCCCGCAGATGGGCCCGCTCGTGCGCGAAGCAGGGCCTCGCGCTCGTCGCCGCCGAGGCAGCGCAGCATTCCCCGCGAAACCACGACCCGCCCCGGTGCGCCGGGCAACGCGAAGGCCAGCGAAAGGTCGTCGTCCACCACGACCAGCTCCGTCTCCCCTGGCAGGTCGGCGCACTCCCGCCGCGCCCACACGAGGCGACGGACCTGCCGTACGGCGGCAACGACCAGCGAGACGAGGCCGACGGCCAGCATCAGAGCGCTGCCGGCCGCGACGACGCGGTACACCGGGTCCTCGGCGCGCAGCGCGGCCACGGACCATTGGCCCTCGGCGGCGACCTGCGGCACCTGGGCCACTCCGGTGAAGGCCAGCAGGGCCAGTGCCCCCGCCCAGCCGAACGCCGTCACGAGCGCGGCGCGGGCCAGGGCCCATGCGGCGGGACGTGGGGGCAGTCTGCGCGCCGGCCGGGGCCCGAGCGCGGCGAGCAGGGCCGTGACGACGAACGGGACGTAGACGCTGATCAGCACCGGCTCCCCGCTTCCCGCGGGAGCGCTCACCCTCGGCACGCGGGAAGTCCCCGGACAGCAGCTGGTGCAGCATGTGCTCGTCCTGCGCCGACAGTTCGGAGACGAAGCGGGCCAGCACGGCCTCGCGGTCGGAACCGCCCTCCAACAGCGACTTCATGCGGTGGGCGGTGTGGGACGCCTCGTCGCGGGCCGACTCGTAGGCGTAGCCGCGGCCCTCGCGGCGCCGGCCGAGCATGCCCTTGTCGTACAGCCGGGAGAGAATGGTCAGGACAGTCGTGTGGGCCAGGTCGCCCGGCAGCCGCTCCTGTACCTGACGTGCGGTCGACGGGCCGTCGGCGGCCCAGAGCTCGGCGAGCACATCGCTCTCCAGTTCACCGCGTGCCCGCCTGCCCGCTGCTCCTGAGCCTCCCCGTCCCTTCGGTCCCTCGCCGTCCACCTTCCTTCGTCATGAGTTCGTAGAGCTTACCCGGCCTGCGACTACAAGTTGTAGGAGGTGGGCTCCGGGCTTCAACGCTCGAACTACTACATGTCGCAGAGTTCCGTCGCTCCCTTCACGTGCGGAGGAAAAGCCCATGCCCCACGCCGGAAGCACGGCGCCCGGACTCGCCCTTGCGGGCGCCATTCCGCGGCAGCGGGCCACACCGCGCGACGCGGGCCGGGTCGCGGTCGTCTCGGCGAGCGTCGGAGCCGGTCACGACGGTGCCGCCGCCGAGCTGGAGCGCCGTCTCGCCGCGGACGGCTTCGCCGTCGACCGGTACGACCTGATGGATCTGCTGCCCGCCGGACTCGGCCGGGCCGTTCGGGACGGCTACCACCGGATGCTCGTCATGGCCCCTGGGCCTACCAGCGGATCTACGCAGGCACCGAACGCGCGGGCGGCAGCGGCCCGGTGGCACGGGCCCTGCTGCGCGCCTCCGAGAACCGTGTGCTGCGCGCGCTGCGCCCGGACGTCGGGGCGGTGGTCTCCACCTACCCGGGAGCCAGCCGAGTGCTGGGCAGTCTGCGCCTGAAGGGGCGCCTGGCCGTCCCCGTCGTCACTTACCTGACCGACTTTTCGGTACATCCGCTGTGGGTGGCGGACGGTGTGGACATCCACCTCGCCGCCCACGCGGTGCCCGCCGACCAGGCGCGAGCCGCCGGAGCCAGGGACGTACGGGTGTGCGGACCGGTCACGGACCCGCGCTTCCGCCCTTGCGGCGCCGAGCAGGGGGGCCCGTGCTCGGGCGTCGTTCGGGTTGCCCGAGCACGCGCCGCTCGCCCTTCTGGTCGCCGGGTCCTGGGGTGTCGGCCCGGTCCGTAAGGTGCCCCTGGAACTGCGTGACTGCGGCGCCGCCGTCCCGGTCGTCGTATGCGGCCGGAACGAAGCCCTGGTCGAGCAGCTGCGTGCGGACGGGATCGAGTACGCCTTCGGCTGGGTCGACGACATGCCCGGCCTGATGCGTGCTGCGGACGTCCTCGTCCAGAACGCCGGCGGCCTCACCTCCCTGAAGGCGTTCGCCTCGGGCCTGCCCGTCGCCAGCTACCGCTGCATACCGGGGCACGGGCTGACCAACGCGGCCGCCCTGGACGAGGCGGGTGTGGCCGTCTGGGTCCGGGACACGGCCGATCTCAAAGCGGTGCTGTGCGACCTGATCGACGGTCCGCTCGGAGCCCGGCAGCGGGCAACGGGTCTCGCCCTCTTCGCCCAGACGCAGGACGGCGGCCCGGCGGCCGAGATAGCGCGCGTTCACCGATCAGGACTCGGGGACCGGAGCCAGAATCCCCCGCCGCCGGGCCCCGGCCGGCCCCGCCGCCTGCGCACCCGGCGGCTCGCGGTCAGCGGCGCCACCGCCTGCGCGGTGTGGGCGTGCGCCGTCGGCACCGGGGTCGCGACGACCTACGACGGACCCGCGCTGATGCGCACCCTGGGCCACGGCCTCGACCTGGACCGGCTCACGCCTGCCCTCGACCAGGAAGGGCACCACCAGTGACGACCTCCCGCCCGCTGCGCACGGCCGCACTGGCCGCCCTGCCCGCCGCCGCCCTGGCAGCGGTCCACTGCGCCCCCGTCGTCTCCACGTTCGGGCCCCTGCGCAACCGCACCATGCCGCGACTGTCCGGCCACGGCCGCGCGGACCACGTCGCCCTCACCTTCGACGACGTGCCAGACCCGCTGTCCACCCCCTTCTTCCTGCGCCTGCTCGACGAGCGCGGGGTGCGCGCCACCTTCTTCCTGCTCGGCAGCGAGGCCCACCGCTCCCCCGGCGTGGTGCGCGAGATCGCCGCGGCGGGTCACGAGATCGGCGTCCACGGCTGGCGGCACCGGCCGCTGCTGCTGCGCGGCCCGCGCGCGACTACGACGACTTCGCCCGCGCCCGCGGCACGGTCGCCGACATCACCGGCACCCGGCCGACGCTCTTCCACCCGCCGTACGGCATCATGTCCACCGCCGCCCACGTGGCAGCCCGGCGCCTCAAACTCACCCCCGTGCCGTGGACCTGCTGGGGCGAGGACTGGACCGCGCGGGCCACACCCGAGTCGGTCCACCGCACGGTGACCGCGGACCTCGCCGACGGCAGCACCATCCTGCTGCACGACTCGGACTGCACCTCGGCCCCCGGCGCCTGGCGCTCGGCCCTCGGCGCGCTCCCCCGCATCCTCGACACCTGCACGGAGCGAGGCTACGAGGTCGGCCCGCTCTGCGACCACGGATAGCCGCTGCCGGACACGAGCTGCGGGAACCCCCTGCAGGCGCCGATCGTCTACAGCTATGTAGACGATCGGCTCTGGCGTAGTCGTTCATTCCTGTCCGCTCACCGACGTCAGGGCATGACCGCTCGCCGGATGTACCAGGCGTTGGAGTCCGACCCGGACCCCGAGGCCGTGCTCGCCCGGTTCGTCGACAGGCTGCCCGCCACGGACGAAGAGCTGCTGCGGCAACCGCTGGGCAATCTGCCGGAGGAGCGGTGAGCGGCGATGCGGCGGCGGCCGTGGTGCTCGACAGCGGCGAGGGCGGCCACAAGTTCGCGGGCAAGATCGTCATGGCAGCCCTCGCCGCGAACTGAAGCAACACCCTGGAGAGTGACTTTGACGACCAACCACAATGGGTGGACTTTGCGTCTCGCGGCCCCGATGCGGAGAATTCCCCCGCGGAAGCCAATGGTCGTCGACCGGCCGACACCGCGCCCAGCGGTGTGGATGGCCGGGGCCGGTATCGCACTGTTCGCTCTGGTCGGCGCGAGTGCGCCCAACCACAACACGCTCAGGGCACCGATCCCCTGGCTCCGGCTGCCTGCCATGGCCGGCACCGTCTCCCAGACGGCCACGATCGCGGCCATCGTGCTGTCGTTCTGGGGCACGCTGGGCATGCTCAAGGCCCATGAGCGGGGCTGGAGACCCGATGCCCGGCTCCTGTTCCGGCTCGGCGCCATGACCGCGCTCGCCGTCGCCAACCTCACCCCCGTCGGCTCCTCTGACACGGCCAGCTACGCCGCGTACGGCCGCATCGCCGCGCTCGGCGGTGACCCGTACGTGACGACTCCCGCCCGGCTGGGCGGCGCGTACGCCCACCTGGTGAGCGAGGCGTGGCGGAACACACCTTCCGTGTACGGGCCGGTGGCGACGTGGTGGCAGGGCGCTGCGGCATTCATCGGCCAGGAGCGGCCGTGGCTGACCATTTGGGCGCTGATGCTCGCGAACGCCGCCGTCTTCGTGGGTGCCGGGTACCTGTTGCTGCGGACCGCCGACGATCCGGTCCGTGCGGGCCTGCTGTGGAGCGTCAATCCGCTGCTGATCGGTGTGCTGGTCGAGGGTGGACACCTGGACACCCTCGTCGCAGGCCTGGCCGTCTGCGCGGTTCACCTCGCCCGCAGGACGGCCCGGTGGCACCACGACCTGATCGTGGGAGGGCTGGTCGGCCTTGCCTGCGGTGTGAAGATCAGTGCCTGCCTGATCGGTGTCGGGCTGTCCTGGCCGCTGCTGCGTTCGGGCAGCTGGCGACCGGCCGCCCGGCAGGCATGCGCGGCCGCGCTGACCCTGGCCGCGCTCTACGGAGCCTACGGCGCGCACGCACTGGCCCCGCTCTCCGCGGCCTCCCGACTGGTCTCTGCACCCTCCTTGTGGGCGGTCTTCGATCAGTGCGCCACCACGGTCCTGGGCCCTGGCTCGACCGCGGTGATCGTCAGCGTGCTGTGGCCGGTGGTGATGCTCGCGCTGGCGTGGGCGCTACGCCGCCGCGCCGCTCCGGACGCCCCCTCCGTCATCGCCCTGCCGTTCGCGCTGGCCTTCGCCTGGGTCCTCGCGGCACCGTGGTCGATGCCGTGGTACACGGCTCTCGCCTGGGCCCTGGCGGCCCTGTTCAGCCAGGGCCGCCCGACCCAGTACCTCACCGTGGCCACCGCCGTCCTGGCCCTGTCCCACAACAGCGGCGGCCACGGCTGGACATGGTGAGAGACCACGCCGGGCCGGCCGCAGAGGTGTTCGGCCAGCTGTCCACAAGGACATCGGCGGCCGACCTCGGACCGCCGGTTTCCCATGCTGGCTTTGACGGCATGATGAGCCGGCGCTGACGCACAGGCCCACCGTCCCAGGCCGAGTTTCAGACGCTCCGTACCTGAATCTCATGGTTGTGCAGGAACCTGGGAGCGGTCAGGGGAGTCATCCCAGGCAGGGGGTCGATCACCAGAGAGGCATGAGGATGGCTGATCAGAGCAGCCGCCCCGCGCGGAGCGGGGCCGCCTGGCACTGGTGGTTCCTCGGACTCTGGGCGACCGTCTGGTTCCTGGCGGACCTGCACGGCGGCGGCTACTCGTGGCACTACTTCGCGAACGGCAGCACCTTGCTGTTCTCCGGCTCCGGAGCCTCGCCGGCGGGGGGCCTGCACCTCTATGCGAACTACCCGAACCTGCAGATAGGACCACTGGCCTTTCTCTGCGCCTGGGTTCTGGGGAACCTCGGCGGGGTCGTCGCCGCCCAGCTGACGATGATGAGCGTCGGCCTTCTGGTGCTGCGGCTGATCGAGCAGACGGCACTGGCCCGGCAGCCGGATCTGCGGTCGCGCCCGCAGGCCCTGCGGATGACCGTCGCGGCCGCCGGCGCGGTGTTCCTGATCGTCTGGGCATCGCTGGCGGTGCACTACAGCCACCTCGACGACGTGCTGGCGCTGCTCTTCGCGGCACTGGCGATCCGGGCGGTCCTCGCTGACGTCCCGGCACTGGCGGGACTGAGTCTGGGCCTAGCCGTGGACGCCAAGCCGTGGGCTCTGGTTTTCCTGCCGCTGGCTCTCGCCGTGGCCCGCGCCCGACGACGGCATGTCGCGTTCTACGCCGTCGCCGTCGTGCTGCTGGCCTGGCTGCCCTTCGTCGTCGCCGACCCCGCGACGCTGGGTGCGACCCAGTACCACATCGTCAACGAGCCGTCCTCGGCGCTCCGCGCGCTCGGGGTGTCGGCGGCGGGGACGCCGTCGTGGGACCGGCCGGCGCAACTCGTGCTCGGCTGTGTGCTTGGGGCGGCCGCGATCCTCCGAGGGCGCTGGGTGGCGGTGCCGCTGCTCGGCATCGGCGCGCGACTCCTGCTGGATCCCGGCGTCTACGACTACTACTCGGCGGGATTCCTACTCGGCGCCTTGGTCTGGGAGGCCCTGGGGCTGCGTCGGCCCGTGCCCGTCTGGTCGCTGGTCTCCTTCGGCGCACTCTACCTCGCCCCGAGGCTGACCAACGACGCGCAGGTCCTGGGCGACCTCCGACTCTGGCTGGTTCTCGCGGTGACCCTTAGCGTCCTGCTGGCTCCACGGGACTGGTGCGTCGCGTCGAAACCGAACAAGGTCGCCGCCGGCGCCCTCCGACTGCCTCCCCGAGACCCGTGGGTCGCCCACTCGGTCGGCGCGCGGAAGCGAGCAGGTGGTCCGTGCATCACTGAGCGTGACTGACGCGAGCCCGGGCACAGGCTCTGTAACTACCGCGTCGTTGACAGGGAAAGTCACGCTGGTGACGGGGCGACCAGCGGCATCGGGGCAGCCGCCGCGGAAACGCTCGCCGAGTGCGGCACGCACGTACTGGTGGCGAGCCGGGGCCGAGGGCGCGGCGGGGCCGTCGTTGAGGCCATCCGGCAACGCGGTGGCACGGCGGACTTCGTGATTGCTGACCTGCTGGACGCCGACTCGGTGCGACAGTTGGCTCGGCAAGCCGTCGAACTGGGCGGTGGCCGGGTGGACACCCTGGTCAACGGCGCGGGCATCTACCATCCCGGGGTCCACCGAGCAGACGCCGCGGAGCAGGCTTGACGCCGTGTACGCACTGGATGTGAAGGCCCCCTTACTATCTGGTGGCGGTACTCGCGCCGGCGAGGGCCGAGCGGGGCAGCGGGGCGGTCATCAACGTCAGCACCATGGCGGCCGCGCTCGGCGTCTCCGAAATGGCACTGTACGGCTCGAGCAAGGTGGCCGTGAACCTACTGACCAAAGCCTGCCGAATACGGCCCGCGCGGGGTCCGGGTCAACGCCGTGCAGCAGACCGAGCAGACGCAGGGCGGGGCGGACGCGGCGTGACCCGCTCCCCCGCCGTCCCAGGTGGCACCCTCGTCCTCGACAGCGAGGGCCTCGCCAAGGCCGTCCTGCGCGACCGCACCGTCACCGGCTGGCTCGCCCTCTCCGACGACCTGCGGGTGATCACCTCCGCGGCCCCCCTCGTCGAGGTGGTCCACCCCCGGATCAACCGCCCGGCCCTGGAGTAGACCCTGTCCCGCCTCGTCGTCGAACCGGTCACGGAGTCGATCGCCGGCCACGCCGCCGCCCTCCTGGCCGACGCGGGCCTGCACGGCCACAAGTACGCCATCGACGCCATGCTCAGCGCCACCGCCCTCGCCGCACCCGGTCCCGTCACCATCCTCACCTCCGCCCCTGAAGATCTGACGGCACTGTGTGGTCGACGCGTCACCATCATCAAGATCTGACCCACGCGCCCCGGGCTCTGCCGGACATCAAGGGACATCCCCTGTCGATCGTCGGCTCGTACAGCATCTCCGTGCCCTCCAGGCACGGCCCCTACCCCGTGCCGCTCACCCTCGGCAGACGGGGAGAGCAACGGTGGCCCGGGGCGCGCCTATTGCTGAGGGCGCTCAGTGTCCGAGCTACCGGGCTTCATGCTCCGGGTCGGACGCTGGCGGCCGGTCGTAGGCGGTCAATAGGCCCGCTCACCCCGCATAGAGCCGAAAAAGTGGCCGTCGGCAGTGCGAGTTCCTTGGGACTTCTCTGGGATTTCCGGCTGCATCAACAGGTACGAGCATGTAACAGCCGAAAGGCCATTCACTCAGGTCAGTGACCTGCAACCACCCAACGCCGCAGGTCACAAGGCTGGCACGTCTCTTCCGGGACATCTGACCATTAGGAACCAGCAGCTCCGCGCAGAGCGTCGCCTGCACTCGGCGCTCCAGCGATACTCGCCACCTTGACAGGGCCTGACCTGCCCAACAGGCGACCTGACACACCATCAGAACGAGCGTCAAATGAGCGTCACGAGCGTCATTCCAGCGTCAAGATATCGCCCGTAACGCCCACACCGCACATAATGCAGACACGCAAAACCGCAGGTCAGGAGCCCTTAGCCACCGGCTCAAGGATGGCGACGCACTCCACATGATGCGTCATCGGGAACAAGCCCGCTGAGAATCGCCCCGCTTCGTGCGACGGACCTGCCGCCCCGCCCCGTAAAGCAGACGACATCAGCCCGCAGGGAGGGGAGCGCGCACATGGCAGTGCACAGAGTCAGAGGCGTCAGAGGCGCGGCGGTCGCGACGGCGGCGATGGCCGCGCTGACCGCGTCACAGGCGCCGGGGGCGGCCCCGCCACGGGCATCCGTACCCCAGAAGGAGGCGCCCACCGCGCACGGGCCGAGCGTGTCGGGCGACACCCCGTACCGCACGGGCCTTCCGCCACTGCGGACCCGGGAGGGCGAGCGCGGGGCATCGGTCGCGGGCGCCGCGCTGCCGGCGACCGTGTTCGCCGCCTATCGGCAAGCCGAGGCGGAGCTCGCGCGCACCGCGCCCGGCTGCCGGCTGCGGTGGCAGTTGCTTGCCGCGATCGGCCAGGTGGAGTCCGGGCAGGCGCGGGGCGGTCGGGTGACGGCGGACGGTACGACCGTGGCACCGATCCTCGGGCCGCGGCTGGACGGCGTCACCTTCGCCCTCGTGCGGGACACCGACGGCGGGGCCTACGACGGGGACGCGGCCTACGACCGGGCGGTCGGACCGATGCAGTTCATCCCGTCGACCTGGGCCCGCTGGGGCACGGACGGCAACGGCGACGGTCGGGCCGACCCCGGCAACGTCTTCGACGCGGCACTCGCTGCCGGGCGCTACCTGTGCGCGGGCAGACGGGACCTCTCCGACCTGGCCGAGCTGGACCGGGCGGTCCTCGGCTACAACCACTCGGAGGCCTATCTGCGCACAGTCAGGGCCTGGTACGCGTACTACCTGGAAGGGCACCGGGTGGTGCCGGACAACCGGGCCAAGTCCGCGGCGCAACCGGAGCCGTCTCAGCCACCGGCGACGCCCAAGCCGTCCACCCGTCCGAGCGCCGCCCCTTCCCCGGCCCCGTCCGCACCCGCCTCGCCGACCCCCACCAGGTCCCGTCCGGCGGGCGTGGCCAAGGAGACGGAGGAGCCCCAACTCCCCGTGCCCGGCACGGACATCGAACTGCCCGGCGACGAACTGCTGCCCAGCGGCGGTCCGCTGACCAGCAACGGTGTGGACACGATGGCCTCCTCCCCCTCCACAACCGAGGATACTCGGCGGTAATATCCCACTCGCCGGGCGGCACAGGACCGGCGGGTGAGCGCGAGGGGGCCCTCATGGCGATGGACATGCCGGACATGCCTGCGGAGATACAGGCGGCCCACGACCGTTGGCAGCGCATGTGGAGCCACCGCGAGCAACTGCTCAAGGTGGCCCGGCGCAGGTCGATGAGTCCGGAGGACGCCGAGGACGCGGTGCACGAGGCGATGCTGCGCGCCGCGGAGCGTCCCGACCTGGACGACGAGCGCCTCGGCGCCTGGCTGACGACCGTGACCATCCGGCTGTGCGTCGATCGGTACCGCCAGGTCAACCGTGAGGCCGAGGTACACCGCAGTCCCACGCTCACGGCGCCCGGGCCGGTGCCCGTCGAGGAGGCGGTGTGCGACCGGGCCGAGGCCAGGTGGCTGGCCGTGCGTAGCGGGGAACTGCCCGCGCGGCAGGCCGAGGCGCTCCGGCTGAAGTCCGAGGGCCTCGACGTCGGCCAGGTCGCCGTGCGCATGGGGCTGAGCTATCGGACCGTCGAGTCGCTGCTCGCCCGGGCCCGGCGCACGCTGCGCAATTCGCTGGCCGGAACGCTGGGCCTCGCCCTGTTCCTGTGGGGGCGCGGCAAGCTACGCGCGGGCGGACACACGCAGGCCGTGGCGGTGACCTCGACGGCCGCGACCCTGGTGGTGGCGGGGTTTGTGCTGCCGTACGTCCACGACGGGGGCGAGCAGGACACGGTTCCCCGCCCCTCCGTGTCCCGCATGGCCGAGGCGACCACACAGACCGCCCGGCCCGACGGCGCCGGCCGGGCAGCCGCCCTGAACGCCCGTGATCTGTCGGCCGCCTCGACGTCCCGCGGAGCGACGCCGACGGCGCCGCCTGGCGACCACGACCGGTCGCCGCTGCCGCTGTCGGTGCCGTCCCTGCCGGAGGCCTCGCTGTCACCGGTGCCGGCCGTCCCCCAGATCCCGGGGGTGTCCGACCTGCCGAGCGTGCCCCCTGTCCCCGAGGTCCCGAGGGTGTCCGACCTGCCGAGCGTGCCCCCTGTCCCTGATCTGCCCGCCGCGTCCACGGTCCCGACGGCGCTTCCGGCCACACCCGAGGCTCCCGTCGAGGTACCGACCCCGACCGCACTGCCGTAGATCCTTCGAAAAAAATCCGCGTCCGCCACGACGGACGCCCCGCCCCTCCCCGTAGAGCAGATGTCGGAGCTGCTCCACGGTGCGAAGGGTGGACCGGATGGGTGTCGAGATCTGTGTGGAAGGGCTGACCAAGTCCTTCGGTCACCAGGTCATCTGGCAGGACGTCTCGCTGACGCTGCCCGCCGGGGAGGTCTCAGTCATGCTCGGCCCCTCGGGCACGGGCAAGTCGGTGTTCCTCAAGACGCTCGTAGGACTGCTGAAGCCGGACCGGGGTTCCGTGAAGGTCGCGGGCCGGGATGTCACGAAACTGCGCGAGCACGAGTTGTACGAGGTGCGGAAGCTCTTCGGCGTGCTGTTCCAGGACGGCGCGCTGTTCGGCTCGATGAACCTGTACGACAACATCGCGTTCCCGTTGCGCGAGCACACCCGCAAGTCCGAGAGCCAGATCCGGCGCATCGTGCTGGAGAAGATGGACATGGTCGGGCTGATCGGTTCGGAGGGGAAGCTGCCCGGCGAGATCTCCGGCGGTATGCGAAAGCGAGCCGGTCTCGCCCGAGCCCTGGTCCTTGACCCCGAGATCATCCTCTTCGACGAACCCGATTCCGGCCTCGACCCCGTGCGCGTCGCCTATCTCAACCAACTCATCGTCGACCTCAACGCACAGATCGACGCGACCTTCCTGATCGTCACGCACGACATCGCCTCGGCCCGCCAGGTGCCGGACAACATCGGGCTGTTGTTCCGGCGCGAGCTGGTCATGTTCGGGCCCCGCGAGAAGCTGCTGACCAGCGACGAGCCCGTCGTACGGCAGTTCCTCAACGGCCGGATGCAGGGGCCGATCGGCATGGCCGAGGAGAAGGACGCCGCGCAGGTCGAGGAGGAGCTGGCACGGCTCGGCGACCTCGACCGGCGCGTCCGCCATGTCGGCAACGACATGACACCGCGTCTGCTGCCGAGCCCCGGCATCACCCGCCCGCCTCGCTGGGAGGCGATCGCGCGCCGCGAGTCCGAGCTGCACCGCAGTGAGGTGGCGGACGCATGAGGCTGTCACCGACCGGAGCGCTCAGGCACTCGGGGAATCTCTTCGCGATGGCCCTGGACGTCGTCCGGACCATGCCCCGACGGCCGTTCCAAGCACGGGAGTTCATCCAACAGGCCTGGTTTGTCGCGAGCGTCACCATCCTGCCGACGGCCCTGGTGTCCATCCCCTTCGGCGCGGTCATCGCGCTGCAGATCGGCAGCCTGACCCGGCAGCTCGGCGCTCAGTCCTTCTCCGGGGCCGCCTCGGTCCTCGCGGTACTGCGGGAGGCATCGCCGATCGTCACCGCGCTGCTGATCGCGGGCGCCGGCGGCACGGCGATCTGCGCGGACCTCGGGGCGCGGAAGATCCGCGAGGAGATCGACGCGATGCAGGTGCTGGGCATCGATCCCATCCACCGGCTGGTCGTCCCACGCGTCCTGGCGTCGATGGTGGTGGCGGTGCTGCTCAACGGCCTGGTGTCGGTGGTCGGCGTCGCGGGCGGCTACTTCTTCAACGTCGTCCTGCAGAACGGCACACCGGGCGCCTATCTCGCCTCCTTCACCACGCTCGCCCAGCTCTCCGACCTGTGGGCGGCGGAGGTCAAGGCGCTGGTGTTCGGCGCGATCGCCGCGATCGTCGCCTCCTACAAGGGACTGAGCGCGAAAGGCGGCCCGAAGGGTGTGGGCGACGCCGTGAACCAGTCAGTGGTGATCACGTTCATGTTGCTGTTCGTGACGAACTTCGTGATGACCGCCGTGTACTTCCAAGTCGTTCCGCAGAGGGGCTGAGCCATGGCGCTGCTGAATCGCCTGGAGGAACTGGGCAGCCAACTGTCCTTCTACGGCCGCTCGCTGGCGTGGACGGGCCGCACCGTACGCCGCTACAAGAAGGAGATACTGCGGCTGCTCGCCGAGGTGAGCTTCGGGCGCGGCGCCCTCGCCGTCGTGGGCGGCACGGTCGGCGTCATCGCCTTCCTGTCGTTCTTCACCGGCACGGAGGTGGGGCTCCAGGGCTACGCCGCGCTCAACCAGCTCGGCACCTCGAATTTCGTGGCGTTCCTCTCGGCGTACTTCAACACCCGGGAGATCGCCCCGCTGGTGGCGGGTCTGGCGCTCTCCGCGACGGTCGGTGCCGGGTTCACGGCCCAACTGGGCGCGATGCGGATCAGCGAGGAGACCGATGCCCTCGAGGTCATGGGCGTGCCCTCGCTGCCGTTCCTGGTGACCACCCGGATGATCGCCGGCTTCGTCGCGGTGATCCCGCTGTACGTGGTCGGGCTGCTGTCCTCGTACCTCGCCGCCCGCACCATCACGACCGGCTACTACGGGCAGTCGGCGGGTACCTACGACCACTACTTCCAGCAGTATCTGCCGCCGGTCGACGTGCTGTGGTCCTTCGGGAAGGTGCTGGTCTTCGCCGTCCTGATCATCCTGGTGCACTGCTTCTACGGCTACTACGCGAGCGGCGGCCCGGCGGGCGTCGGCGTCGCCGTGGGCCGCGCCGTGCGGACCTCGATCGTCGCGATCAACGTCCTGGACTTCTTCCTGTCGCTCGCGATCTGGGGCGCCAACACGACCGTACGGATTGCGGGGTGAGCCGTATGCGAGTGCTGAGGCTGCGGCTGTACGGCGTCGTGTTCCTCGCCGTGCTCGCACTGCTGCTGTCCCTGTCCGTCGCCGTGTACCAGCAGGTGTTCACCCCGGCGGTACGGATCAAGCTGGAGGCCGACAGCCTCGGCAACCAGCTCGATCCGCGCGCCGACGTCAAGCTGCGCGGGCTGCTGGTCGGCGAGGTGCGCGCGGTGCACGCCGACGGGACGAAGGCGACGCTCGACATCGCGCTCAAGCCGGAGTACGTCGCGGAGATCCCCTCCGACGTCCACGCGCGTCTGCTGCCCAAGACGTTGTTCGGCGAGAAGTACGTCGACCTGGTCGCGCCCGCGCGCTCCTCGGCGCGGCCCATCCGCGCCGGGGACGTGATCACCCAGGACCGCACTCGCGTCGGCATCGAGCTCCAGCAGCTGATGAACGACCTGCTGCCGCTGCTGCGGACCGTGCAGCCCGGCAAGCTCAACGCCACGCTCTCCGCGTTCGCCACCGCCCTCGAAGGGCGCGGCGACCGGATCGGCGACAACCTCACGCGCGTGGAGGACTACCTGCACCGGCTCAATCCTCATCTGCCGTCCCTCACCGAGGACTTCGCACGGCTGGCCGACGTCGCCGAGGTGTACGGCGACGCGGCTCCCGACCTGATGGCGATCCTGCGCAACACCGTCTCCACCAGCCGCACCCTGGTCGAACAGCGGGACCGGCTCGCGTCCGCGCTCACCACGACGGCCACCGCCGCGGGCACCGCGGACGACTTCCTCGACGCGAACGGCGGCCGGCTGATCACCCTGGGCCGGGTCTCCCGCCCCACGCTCGACCTCTTCGCCCGCTACTCGCCCGAGTACCCCTGCCTCTTCGCCGGCCTGGTGCGCGAGGAACAGGCCTCCGAGCAGGCGTTCCAGGGCGGCAAGATGCACATCACGCTCGAAGTCGTGCGCCAGCAGGGGGCGTACGAACCCGGCGAGTATCCCCGCTACGGCGAGCGGTCGGGGCCGAACTGCCGCGACCTGCCCCATCCCCCGGTTCCCGCACCCGGGGTGCACCTCAACGACGGCTCGAAGGAGGGCACTCCGTCCGGACCGGGCGGCGTCTCCGCCACCCGGGCCGAGCAGCGCGCCGTCGGCTCGCTCGTGGCGCCCGTCATGGGCGTACCCGCCGACGAGGTGCCGCCGGTCGCGACCCTGCTGTTCGGACCGATGGCGCGCGGAACGGCGGTGAGCGTCGCATGAGGACACCGACGACCATGAGGACGTCAGGAGCGCGGCAGGCCGCTGCCCCCCTGATCAAGTTCAGCCTGTTCGCCCTGGTGACGGTCCTGGCGACGGCCCTGCTAGCCGCCACAATCGTCAACATCTCCCTCACCCCCGAGCACACCTATCGCGCGGTGTTCAGCGACGTGACGGGCCTGGAGAAGGGCGACGACATCCGGGTGGCCGGGGTGCGGGTCGGCGAGGTCGAGGGCATCCGGATCAAGGACCGGACGCTGGCGGAGGTCACCTTCACGGTCGGCGCGGACCGTCCGCTGCTGCACAGCACCGGCGCGGTCGTCCGCTACCGGAACCTGGTCGGACAGCGTTACATCGCCCTGACCGAGGGCGCGGGAGACGGCACCCGGCTGAAGCCCGGCGCCACGATCCCGCTGTCGCGCACGCAGCCCGCACTGGACCTCAACGCGCTGCTGAACGGCTTCAAGCCACTGTTCGCCGCGCTCAGTCCGCAGGACGTCAACCAGCTCGCCACCGAGATCATCCGGACTCTCCAGGGCGAGGGCGGCACCGTCAACAGCCTGCTGGTGCACACGGCTTCGCTCACCACGACGCTGGCCGGCCGCGACAAACTGATCGGCTCGGTCATCGACAACCTCAACACCGTGCTGGACACGCTGGACAAGCGCGGCTCCCGCTTCTCCGGGCTGCTCAAGCAGCTGCGGCGGGTGATTTCGGGACTGTCCGCCGACCGCAAGCCCATCGGGGAGTCCCTGGTGGGCATCGGCGACCTGACGGACGCCACCTCGGGGCTGCTCAAGGACGCGCGTCCGCCCCTGAAGGACGACATCGCCGAGCTGACCGATCTCACCGGAACGCTGAACAAGAACGAGAACACCGTGGAGGGCGTGCTGAAGCGGCTGCCTAACAAGCTCAACGAGCTGACGGGGACGGCGTCCTACGGCTCGTGGTTCAACTTCTACCTCTGTGACTTCGACGGCCGGATCGTGCTGCCGAAGAAGCAGCAGGTGCTCACTCCCGAGCTGCACGTGGCGAGGGCGAGGTGCGGCGCATGACGAAGCACTTCCTTCCGCGCAGGACCCGTAAGCGCCGCCCGGAACCGCTGGTCAAGGTCCGCATCGACCCACCGAAGCTCCCGAAGATACGGCTGCTGCCTCGCCGGGCACCGCGCCCCCACCGCCCGGAACCCCTGGTGAAAGTGCGCATCGACCCGCCGAAGCTGCCCCGCATACGGATACGCCGACCGCGCCTGACCCCGTTCCGGGAGCGGAACCCCGTGGTGATCGGAGCCGTCGGCCTCACCGTCCTCGGGCTGCTGACCGTGGCCGCGTTCAACGCCGACAGCCTGCCGCTGATCGGCGGCGGCGACACGTACAGCGCGGCCTTCTCGGAGGCGGGCGGCCTCAAGCCAGGCGACGAAGTGCGGATCGCCGGCGTCAAGGTCGGCAAGGTCGAGGACGTCGATCTGGACGGCGACCACGTCAAGGTCACCTTCAAAATCAAGGACGATCCGGGGTTCGGCACCGAGACCGGCGCCTCGATCCGGGTCAAGACGATCCTCGGCGCGAAGTACCTCGCGCTGCACCCCAAGGGACCGGGGCAGCTGAAGCCCGGCAGCGAGATACCGCTCCGGCGGACGGTTCCGGCGTACGACGTCGTGCAGGCGTTCAGCGATCTCACCACCACGACGGAGAAGGTCGACACCGACCGGCTGGCGAAGGCCCTGGACACCATCTCCACCACCTTCCAGGACTCACCCGCCGAGGTACGGGCGTCCATCAAGGGCCTGTCGAAGATCTCCCGGACAGTCGCCTCGCGCGACAAGGCGCTGGGCGAACTCCTCGACCACGCGAACGGCGTCACGGGCGTGCTGGCCGAGCACTCCGAGGACTTCACCGCGCTGGTCAAGGACGGCGACCAGCTGTTCAAGGAGATCAGCAAGCGGCGCCAGGCGATCCACAAGCTGCTGAAGAGCTCCGCCGCGCTCGGCATCGAGCTCTCCGGCCTGGTCGCGGACAACGACAAGGAGATCGGACCCGCGCTCAAGGGCCTGAACACCGTGGTGCGGATGCTCGAACGCAATCAGTCGAGCCTGGACCGGAGCGTCAAGCTGCTCGCGCCGTACGTCCGGGTCTTCAGCAACACCCTCGGCAACGGCCGCTGGTTCGACAGCTACATCCAGAACCTGGTCGCCGCTCCGGTGGCGCCGCGCACGGGAGGCACGCGGTGAAGAACCTGAAGAAGCGCATGGCCGTGGTCACCGCACTCGCCCTCGTCGCCACGCTCACCTACGTGCTGTGGCCGCGCTCCGAGTCCGTGCACGTCACCGCTTACTTCCCTCGCACCGTCGGCATCTACCCCGGCTCGGACGTCCGCGTCCTCGGCGTCCGGATCGGCGAGGTCGAGAAGATCACGCCCGAGGGCGACCGGGTCCGGGTGGAGCTGAAGTACGACCAAGGCCGCAAGGTCCCGGCGGACGCCAAGGCCGCGATCATCAACTCCTCGGTGGTCAGCGACCGTTATGTGCAGCTGCTGCCGGTGTACCGGAAGGGCCCGGTGCTACAGGACGGTGCTGTCATCCCCGAGACACGCACGGCCGTGCCGGTCGAACTGGACCGCATCTTCGACAGTCTGCACACGACGGCCGACGCGCTCGGCCCCCAGGGCGCCAACCAGGACGGCTCACTGTCACGGCTGCTCGGGGTGAGCGCGGACAACCTCGACGGCCAGGGCAACAACCTCAACCAGACGGTCGAGGACCTCTCACAGGCCGTCACCACACTGTCCGACGGCCGCAGGGATCTCTTCGGCACGGTACGCAACCTACAGGTGTTCACGGCAGCGCTGGCCGCCGACGACCAGAGCGTGCGGTCCTTCAACACCAGCCTCGCCAAGGTCGCCGAGCAGCTCGCGGGCGAGCGCAAGGATCTCGCGGACGCGCTCAAGAACCTGGGGACGGCGCTCGGCGATGTCTCCGCCTTCGTGAAGAACAACAAGAAGTCGCTGACCTCGAACGTGCAGGGCCTCAGCAAGGTGACCAAGGTGCTCGTCACCCAACGGGCCGCGCTGGCCGAGCTGTTGGAGGTCGCTCCCACGGGTCTGTCGAACCTGAACAACGCCTACAACCCGTCCGCGGGCACCCTCGACACCCGCAACAACGTGCAGCAGGCACAGGATCCGGCCTCGCTGCTGTGCTCCGTACTAAGGACGACGGGCGACGAAGGCGGCAAGAACCCAGACTGCAAGGAGCTGAAGGACCTCTTCGACTCCCTGCCGAAGGTGCCTGAGGGCTCCGCGGTGACGGGAACGGTCGACCGCACGCTCGGCGGAATTCTGGGGGCGAGCGCATGAGCGCACTACGCAAGGTCGGGGCGGTCGCATGGGCCGCGGCCGGCTCTCTGCTGCTGTCCGGCTGCGAGTTCAACGGCTGGTACGACGTCCAGCTTCCCGGCGGAGCCGCCGCCGACGGCCACGCCTACCACGTCACCGTCGAGTTCCGCGACGTTCTCGACCTGGTGCCGCAATCGGCGGTGAAAGTCAACAACGTCACCGTGGGCGCGGTCGAGAAGGTGGAGCTGAACGGCTGGCACGCGCGCGTACGGCTGCGGGTCGCCGACTCGGTGAAGCTGCCCGCCAACGCGGTCGCCGAGCTGCGGCAGACCAGCATGCTCGGCGAGAAGTACGTCGCGCTCTCCACCCCGACCGGCACCGCCCCTGTGGGCCGGCTCGGCGACGGCGACCGCATCCCGCTGTCCCACAGCGGCCGCAATCCGGAGATCGAGGAGGTGCTGTCCGCACTGTCCGCGCTCCTCAACGGCGGCGGAGTGGCCCAGCTCAAGACGATCACCGTGGAACTGAACAAGGCCCTGAACGGCAGGGAGAACCGGGTCAGGTCGCTACTCAAGGAGCTGAACACGTTCATCGGCGGTCTGGACGACCAGCGCAAGGACATCGTCCACGCCCTCAAGGCCGTCGACCGGCTGGCGGGGCGGCTCGGCAAGGAGAAGAAGACGATCGCCCAGGCCGTCGACACGATGCCGCCCGCCCTGAAGGTCCTCGCCGACCAACGGCGCGATCTGACGAGGATGCTCACCGCCCTGTCCGAGCTGGGCAAGACGGGCACCAAGGTGGTCAACGCCTCGCACGACGACACGGTCGCGAACCTCAAACAGCTCAGGCCGATCCTGCAACAGCTCAACAAGGCAGGCAACGATCTGCCCAACTCCCTTGAACTGCTGACCACTTACCCGTTCCCGCGCAACGCGGTGGACGCCGTCAAGGGGGACTACGTCAACCTCGACATCACGGCCGACCTCGATCTGTCGGACCTCTACGGGAATCTGACGAGCGGCAACTCCGGCCGGGGCAAAGGCGATTCCGAGAAGCCCGAAACTCCCGACACTCCCGACGTACCGCATCTCCCCGACTTGCCGAGCGTTCCGACACCCACCGCGCTGCCGAGCACACCGAGTTTGCCGTCCCCCTCCGTCCCACCCACCCCGTCGGTCCCGTCGGGCGGCGGCGGTCCGCTGTGCCCGCCGGTGTGCACCAGCAGCTACACGACCGACACAACCGACGCGGACCTGCCCGAGGGGATAAACCTTGCGCTCGCGGAACTGATGCTGAAGGGGGTCCAGCCGTGATCACACCTACGGTCAAGGCCCAACTCCTCGCCTTCGCCACCGTCACCGCCGTCGGGGTGTCGTACGTCGGCGCCGAATACACGGGCCTGGTGGACCAGGTCCTGGGCCGCGGCTACACCGTGCAGGCGGACTTCGCCGACTCCGGGGGCATTTTCCCTGGCGCCGAGGTCACCTACCGGGGGGTGCCGGTGGGCCGCGTCGGCACGCTGCGGCTGACCGGTTCCGACGGGGTCTCGGTCTCCCTCGCCATCAAGGACGGCGCGCCGCGCATCCCGGCGGACACCCTCGCTGTAGTGGCGAACCGTTCGGCGGTGGGCGAGCAGTACGTCGACCTGCAGCCGCGCAGGTCGGGCGGACCGTATCTCCTCGACGGCAGCGCCATCCCGCGCAGCAGCACCCGCGTGCCGCTGCCCACCACAGACCTGATCCTCAGCCTGGACAGACTGGTGAACTCGGTCGACAAGGACGACCTGCGGGTCACCGTCGACGAGTTGGGCAAGGCCTTCTCCGGCACAGGTCCGAACCTGAGCCGCCTGGTGGATTCGGGAAACGCGCTCGTGGAGTCGGCGTCCCAGTCACTCCCCCAGACGATCTCGCTCATCGAGGACTCGCGGAAGGTCCTCAAGACGCAGGCCGACCAAGGCTCGTCCATCAAGTCGTTCGCGCACGATCTGGCGGCGCTCAGCGCACAGCTGAAGTCGAGCGACGGGGACCTGCGCAAGCTGATCGGCAACGCGACGCCGGCCGCGCAGCAGGTGAACTCGCTGCTGAAGTCCACCGGGCCACGGCTGTCGGTCCTGCTGGCCAATCTGATCAGCGGCGGCCAGGTCACGCTGGCCCGCCTGCCCGGCGTGGAGCAGTCCCTGGTCACCTTCCCGGCGCTGGTCGCGGGCAGCTACACGGTCGTCCCGGGCGACGACACCACCCACTTCGGCCTGGTGGTGAACGCCGACGACCCGCCGCCGTGCACCCAGGGGTACGGGACGACACGGCGCGACCCCTCGGACACGAGCACGCGTGAGGCGAACACCGACGCGCGCTGTACGGCCCCGCGCGGAAGCACGACGTCGGTACGGGGCGCGCAGAACGCCCCCGGCGCGTCGACCGCTTCCGGTGGCGCGAACCAGACGGCGTACATCACGCCGTACGACCCGGAGACCGGCACCGCGACCGGCCCGGACGGAAGACCCGTCGAGATCGGCTCGACGGGCGGCCAACAGGCGGTGTTCGGAAAGGAGTCGTGGCAATGGCTGCTAGTCGGACCGATGGCATGAGCCAGGTCATGAGCAGGGCCCTGTCGGGCAGGTCATGGTCGATCAAGGCCTGGTCGGGCAGGGCCTGGTCGATGGGACTCGCCGTGGCGACCGTCCTCACCACCGCACTGACCATCTGGCTGAGCCTCAGCCTCTACGACCAGCACGAGACGGAGCAGCGCCGCCAGGACATCCTGGCCGCGGCCCGCCAGTCGGCGCTGAACTTCACCTCGCTCGACTACCGGCACTACGACCGGGACAGCGCGAACGTCCTCAAGGGCGCCACCGGCGACTTCAAGAAGCAGTTCGCCGCGCAGACCGAACAGCTGACCAAGCTCGTCGCCGCGAACAAGTCCGTGTCCGAGGGCCAGGTCCTCGACGCGGGCATCGTCCGCTCCGACGCGCACTCGGCCCGCGTCCTGGTGGTCGCCGACAGCAAGGTGACCAACACCGCCGCGCCCAAGGGCGAGGCGCGAACCTATCGGCTGCAGCTCGACCTGGTGCACCGGGACGGCCGCTGGCTGACCGCGGACGTCGAGTTCGTCGGGTGACGGCGCCTGACCGCCCTACCACCCATGAGGACATGAGCACATGAGGAGGAAGACCGTGGCGACAACGACCACCCGAGGCAGCGGCTCCGGTCCCGGCACCCGGCGCACCATGACCGCGGCCGCCCGCGCGGCGACCAAACGCGCGGAGCGCGGCCACCACCAGCCGAGGTCGACCGACATCGACGAGGACGCCCCGACGCGTCCCGAGGCGCAGCACTCCGGCCGCACCATCCTCATCGAGGCCCCGCAGGAGGACGGCTGGGACGACCCGCCCGAGCCCTCGCCGGATTCCTTCGAGGGGGACGCGCCGCAGAGGGAGGGCGAGCCGGGCCCCGGTACGGCGACGCGGCGCGGTAGGCGGCGCCTGCTCACCACAGTCCTCTGCGTCCTGCTCGTGACGGGCCTGGTAGCGGCCGCCATGCTCGGGTGGCGGTACCGGGAGGGCCTACGGGCCGATCAGGCACGCGGGCAGGCACTCACGGCCGCGCGGCAGTCGGCACCCGTCGTCCTGTCGTACGACTACCGGCACCTGGACCGCGACTTCGCAACAGCCCGTACCCGGCTCACCGGACACTTCCGCGACGAGTACCGCAAGACCACCACTACGGTGGTCGGACCGACGGCCAGGAAATACCACGGGGTGGTGAAGGCAACGGTCGCGCAGCCCACCGGCGGCTCCCCGGCGGCCTCCGTGATCTCGGCGTCACCGGACCGTGCTGTGGTCCTCCTCTTCGTCAACCAGGTGACCACAAGCACCCAGGTCTCGGGCTCCCGCGTCGACCTGAACCGGGTGCGGATGACGCTGACCCGCACGTCCGACGGCTGGAAGGTGAGCGGCGTGGACGCGCTCTGACATCTGCTTCTCCCCGGAGCCCCTGATGCTTCGAACCGCCGCATGACCAACTGGGCAGGCGGAAGGACCAGTTGGGTCGCTCCGTGGATCGCCGCGCTTACCGTTCCTAAAGACTGAGCGGGAGTGAGTCCTGTTGCCAGGACTGCTGCTCAGCCGCGTGCTCCGAACGGTGTTGGGCACGCTGGTCGCCCGCTTTCGCTCCGCTGCCGGGCGGCACGCATCTGGTGCGTGGTCCGGGAATGCGGGGGCGGGTTTCCTCACGCCGCCGGGGCTGCGGTCTGGCCTGGGCGGTCCGATGCCCGTAACGATCGCTCTGGTCGGCACGGGGCGGTGCCGTCCGTCGCCGGATCGGGTGCCCGAGGGCGCGCCTTCCGATCGCCACGGCTGCCACGTCGTGGCGAGTTGTCTTGCGCTGGGGAGTGGTCAGCGGCCTCTGCCAGCGCTGGGCGCCCCACTTCGAGGTGTAGGCCGGGTCCACCGCGACGATCGCCATGTCCTGGTCGGCCGCCATGGCCACCAGCCGGGCCTTCAGCCGTGCGTTGGGGAAGCGGGAGATCAGACGGCGGAAGCGTTTCCTGCGGCCGTGCTTCTCCCGCGTCCTGCCCGCGGCGAAATCGAGGTCCTCGATCGCGATCGCGGCGGCCCCACTGCGGCGGGTGTGGTGCAGCAGCCGGCTGAGGGCGTGCCGGATCTGGGCGTCGCGGTGCTGCGTGCTGCCCGACAGGTCGTAGAAGAAGCGCCGGGGCTCGCCGACCGGGTTGCCGTGGGTGTCCAGGCGCCAGACGGCAAGGTGGTCATCGTTCATGTCCACCGCTACCACCCACGGGCGAGGGCTGCCTCCAGCGGCAGGACCGGAACGGGGGCGCGCTGCCAGCAGGCGGTCACATACCAACGGCCCCTCGCCACGTCGTGGTGGATGCGGTAGGCCACCGCCCGGTTCCCCATGATCCGGTCGCACCATCCTCGCCCCGGTGCTGGAACTTGGCGGTCGCATCGAGCAGATACCGGCCGTGCGGGGCGTTGGCCAGATGACCAAGCGCGGCCGGGAGCCTGATCGAGACTTGTCCGGTGTCGGTGATGCGTATGGTCTCGTTGCCGAAGCGCTTGCCGGACTCCCCGTCAGCGGTCAGGAACATCCGCGCGGCCTGCCACCGCTCCCGCCACGCCTGCTCGTCCAGCCCTGCCTGGTCCAGGTTGTGGCGCAGGTGGGCAAGTTGCGTGCCGCCGCGCACCACGTGCACCCGGCCCGCCGCCCAGTCCGCCTCCAGGCCGGCCAACCGCTCCCGCAGGGCGTGCAGGCGCCGGGCCTTGGCGTGCCACTCCGCCCGCGAGCCGTACCCGCGCACCAGCCCTTCGCGTTTGTTCGCCTTGGTGCCCAGCGGGCGGGCCAGCCGGGCCTCGATCGCGGTGACCTGCCCGCGCAGCCCCATCATGTGGGCGACCTGGCCGCGCCGGGCCAGCGCCCACTGGTCATGCGTGGCCTTGGTGATGCTGCCCGCCCACCGCGCCGACGAGCACCCGGTCAACTCCCGCTTCCGAACAGCCCACATGGCGGTTTCATGGGCCAGCCCCTCCCGGGAGCGCACCGCGAGATCCCGCGACGCCAGCTCGCCGAGGAACGTACCGACCTCGGCCAACACGGCCGCCGCCCGCCTCCGACACCCGCAGCCGCGCCCGGATCGCCACCCCCGACGGGCCGGGCACCACAAACGACGCCGCGACCTCCCGCAGCTCGCCCACCCCTTCACCCCCACCCGGCATAGAAGATCCCGTCACCGCACCCAACGAGCCCCGTCCTCAAAGGTCACGCGTTCGACACACAAACTCCCGTTCACTGAACTCCGAAGCTGTCGAGCGCCTCGCCGCCAGCACCAGCAGACACTCACACACGCCAATACGCGCTTGTGCTCGCTCAACCGGCAGCAGTACGAACCCCCGCCGCGGCCGCCGCCCTCCTGGGTGGCCTCGGCCAGAACGGAGTCGAGGGTCGGGATCCCGGTGAGTTGACGCAGGTGGGCAACCGTCAGCTCCTGGTGTCCGGGCCGGGCGTTGAGGCCCGTTCCGATCGCGGTCCCGCCGAGGTTGGGCGTGGGTGGCGAGGTCGGTCAGGGCGAGCGTCACCGGGACACCGACCCCGACGCCAGGGACACCGGCGCGGACCCCGAGCGGGGTCACTCCCGCACCCGGCCGCAACGGGCCAGTGGGGTGGTCCGTGGCGACAACTGCGCCCCTGGGCGGCGCGGCTCCGGGGGACCGATTCCGGATCCGCGTTCAATCGCCCCGGAGAATCCAAACGTCGAGCAAAGACAGCGCTTACGGGCGCGGCCTTCCCAGCCATGCCCCACAGAGCTTGAGGGAGAATTCGATGAGCGGCACAACGACCCTGCCGACACCGTCCGGTCCCTACCTGGACGAAGGGCTGCTGCCCGCCGACTTCTACGCCTACGAGGAACTGCTGTCGGACAGGGAGCGGGAGAAGATCGAGTCCGTGCGCGAGTTCCTCCGCACGCAGGCCGCCCCGATCGTGGACGACTACTGGGCCCGGGCCGACTTCCCCTTCCAACTGGTCGAGGGCTTCGGGAAGCTGGGCCTGATCGACTGGGCCGACCCCGACTCCGCGGAATCCAGGCCGAGCAACCTCCTCGCGGGCTTCATGGCGCTGGAGTTCGGGCACGCCGACGCGTCCTTGGCCACGTTCTTCGGCGTGCACTCGGGCCTGGCCATCGGCAGCATTCTCACCTTCGGCTCCGACGAACAAAAGCAGCGGTGGCTGCCGGCGATGAGCCGCTTCGAGAAGATCGGCGCCTTCGCGTTGACCGAGCCGCACGGCGGCTCCGACGTGGCCGGCGGCCTGCGCACGACCGCGCGCCGCGACGGCGACGGATGGATCCTCGACGGAGCCAAGCGGTGGATCGGCAATGCGACGTTCGCTGACGTGGTCGTCGTGTGGGCCCGCGATGTCGAGACGCAGCATGTGCTGGGCTTCGTCGTGGAGAAGGACACGCCCGGGTTCACCGCGACGAAGATCGAGAACAAGATGGCGCTGCGGATCGTGCAGAACGCCGACATCGTGCTCGACGGCTGCCGTGTTCCGGAGGCCAACCGGTTGCAGAACGCGAACTCGTTCAAGGACACCGCCGAGATCCTGCGCCGGACGCGCAGTGGGGTGGCGTGGCAGTCGGTGGGCGTGATGTTCGGCGCCTACGAGATCGCCCTGCAGTACGCGAAGGAACGCGAGCAGTTCGGGCGCCCGATCGGGGGTTTCCAGCTCGTGCAGGACCTGCTGGTGAAGATGCTGGGCAACGCCACGGCCTCGTGCGGGATGGTGACGCGCCTGGCGCAGTTGCAGGACGCCGGGGTCTACCGGGACGAGCAGTCCGCGCTGGCGAAGGCCTACTGCACCGTGCGGATGCGCGAGAACGTGGGGTGGGCGCGGGAGCTGTTGGCCGGCAACGGCATCGTCCTCGACTACAAGGTCGGCCGCTTCGTCGCCGACGCCGAAGCCCTCTACTCCTACGAGGGCACGCGGGAGATCCAGACCCTCATCGTCGGACGTGCCGTGACCGGCGGCCTGAGCGCCTTCGTGCGGTGACGGCGATGACCACCGAATCCGTCTTCACCGGCCTGAAGGTCCTTGACGCGTCGAGCTTCATCGCGGGACCGGCGGCGGCCACCGTGCTCTCCGACTTCGGAGCGGACGTCATCAAGATCGAACCGCCGGGACAGGGCGACCCCCAGCGGCGGCTGAGCTCCGTGCCGCCCAGTCCCCAAGCACAGGCCAACTACAGCTGGCACCTCGCCAATCGCAACAAGCGCGGCATGGTGATCAACCTGAAGACGCCGGCGGCCACCACGGTCCTCAGACGCCTCGTCGAATGGGCCGACGTTGTGATCACCAACTTCCCGCACGGCACGCGCGAGAAGCTGCACCTCGGCTACGAAGAGGTCTCGGGCTGGAACCCGACAGTCGTCTACGCCGACATCACGGGCTTCGGGGATGCCGGCCCCGACGCCGGGCAGCCGGGCTTCGACCTGACCGCCGCCTGGTCACGCAGCGGGCTGCTGGCCTCCACCCGGGACGCGGGAGCCCCGCCCACGGTGCCGGTCTGGGGCAGCGGCGACTACATGTCGGCGATCGCCATCTACGCGGCGATCGTGACCGCCCTGTACCGCCGTGAGCGGACGGGACAGGGGGCCAGTGTCGGGACGTCGCTGCTCGCCGCGGGCGTCTGGGCCACGGGAACGCTCGTGGCGGGCGCGCTCGCCGGCGGCACGCCGTTCGAGCTGCACGACCGGAAGGCGCCGGCGAACCCGCTGATCAACCCCTACCGGACCGCGGACGACGAGTGGCTCATGCTGGTCGCCTCACCCCCGCACTGGCCGGGACTGACGCGGGCCATCGGGCATCCCGAGCTGCTCGAGGATCCCCGTTTCGCGGACATCGAGGGCTTCGTCAAGAACTCCGCCGCGCTGGCCGAGCTGCTCGACGCCGAGTTCCGCTCGCGGCCCTTCGCCCACTGGAAGGACGCCCTGGCCCGGGAACGCGTCACCTACAGCCTCATTCAGACACCGGAGGAGGCCGCGCAGGATCCGCAGCTGCGCGCGAACGACATCGTCGTACCCCTGGAAGGGGTCAGCGGGCTGGAGTACACCATCAACAGCCCGGTCAACCTGCGAGGAGTGCCGAAGGTGCCGGCCAAGCGGGCACCCGACCTGGCCGAGCACAACGACGAGATCCTCGCCCAGCTGGGATTCAGCCCCGCCGAGATCGCCGAGCTGCGCGCCCAGGGAGCGATCCCCGGCACGACCGAAGCGGAGGCACCGCGATGAACACGGCGTCCGAAGCAACCGGCCTGGTGCTCCACGAGCGCCGCGACAGCGTGCTGACCATCACCATCGACCGCCCGGCGCAGAAGAACGCCATCGACCACGAGGTCGCGGTACAGCTCGCGGCGGCCGTGGACCTGCTCGACGCGGACCCGGAGCTCTCGGTCGGCGTACTCACGGGCGCAGGCGGGGTGTTCAGCGCGGGCATGGACCTGAAGGCGTTCGCCAGGGGCGAGTTGCCGCTGCTGCCGGGCCGCGGACTGGGCGGGCTCACCCGCGCCGTGGTGCGCAAGCCGTTGATCGCCGCCGTCGAGGGCTGGGCACTCGGCGGCGGCTTCGAGCTGGTGCTCTCCTGCGACCTGATCGTCGCCGCGGAGGACGCCCGGTTCGGGTTTCCCGAGGTCACGCGTGGTCTCGTAGCGGCAGAGGGTGGACTGGTCAGGCTGCCGCGCCGTCTTCCTTACCACGTCGCCGTGCGCGTACTGCTCACGGGCGAGCCGCTGACCGCCGCCGAAGGCAAGGAGTACGGGCTCATCCATGAGCTGACCCCACCAGGCGCCGCGCTGGACGGGGCCCGGGAGTTGGCGGGGCGCGTGGCGCGGAACGCACCGCTCGCACTGGCGGCCGTCAAGGAGGTCCTGCGTGAAACGCAGGGCCTGAACGAGAGCGACGCGTTCAGACGCCAGGACGAGCTCACCAGCGGGCTGGCCACCAGCGAAGACGCGCAGGAAGGCGCACGGGCGTTCACCGAGAAGCGCGCTCCCGTCTGGCACAGCCGCTGATGCCGGCCACGCCAGCCGCGTCCCCTCCGCCACAGCCCATGTCCGACCTCCCCTTCCAGGAGCCATGACCAGCCATGAATGCACACAGACCCGTTCACCGCGTGGCGATCGTCGGCACAGGCACCATCGGTGCGAGCTGGGCGACGCACTACCTTGCCCGGGGCTTCGACGTCACGGCCACCGACCCCGGCCCCGGCGCTGAGGCGGCCCTGCGGTCGTACGTGGACAACGCGTGGGCCGCGGCGGCCGCGCTCGGGCTCGCGCCCGGAGGCTCGCCCGATCGCCTGAGCTTCACCACCGACATGCGGCAGGCCGTCGCGGACGCCGATTTCGTACAGGAGAACGCGCCTGAGCGCCCAGAACTCAAGGTGAAGCTGTTCGCCGACATCGACGACGCCACGGAGCCCGACGTGATCATCGCGTCCAGTTCGTCGGGCATCACGATGAGCGTCATCCAGGCCGAGTGCCGGCATCCGGAGCGAACCGTCATCGGGCATCCCTTCAATCCGCCGCACATCATTCCGCTGGTCGAGGTCGTCGGCGGGACGAGGACCGCGCCGGAGACCATCCAGGGCGCGATGTCGTTCTACGCCGCGATCGGCAAGAAACCGATTCACCTCAAGAAGGAGCTCCCCGGGCACGTCGCCAACCGCATCCAGGCCGCGCTGTATCGCGAGGTCGTCCATCTGGTCGATCAGGGAGTGCTCGACGTCGCCGACTCCGACGACGCGGTTTCCTGGGGGCCGGGACTCAGGTGGGGCGTCATGGGCCCCCATCTGCTGTGGCATCTCGGCGGAGGAGAGGGTGGCATCCAGCACTTCATGGACACCCTCATGCCGCGGATGGTCGCCTCGTGGCAAGAACTGGGCACCCCCGAGTTCACGCCCGAGCTCGAGGAGAAGATCGTGCGCGGCGTCCTTGAGGAGGCGGACGGCCACTCGGTCGACGAGCTGGCAGCTCGGCGGGACACGATGCTCTCGGCCCTGCTGGCCGTGCGCGCCGAGCACGACCCGTCCGGCTCGAGCGCCGCGGCCGGTCGCCCCGTGAAAGAGGGATCGTGACGCAGCGCCAGGAAAGACTGTTCGTGCTCGAGGCCAGCAGTGGCGGTCGACTGTTCTCCGTGAACACCGACGGCACCGAAAAGAAGGTCCTCTTCACCGGGTGCCGGATTCCCGACGGGGTCGCCGTCGATACCGTGGCCGGGCACATCTACTGGACGAACATGGGCATTCCGTCGGACAACGACGGCTCGATCGAACGCGTTGACCTGGACGGAAGCAACCGCACGACGATCGTCCCCAGCGGGGCCACGCACACGCCGAAACAGCTCCACTTCGACGCCGTCGGCCGGAAGCTGTACTGGGGTGATCGCGAGGGCATGCGCGTGATGCGCTGCAACCTCGACGGCTCCAACGTCGAGACCCTCGTGCAGACGGGAGAGGGAGACGACGACCGCCGCGACGAGACCAAGTGGTGCGTGGGAGTCACCGTCGACCCTGTCGGCGGACACCTCTACTGGACACAGAAGGGCCCGAGCGACGCGGGACTCGGGAAGATCCTGCGGACCGGAATCGACCTGCCCGCCGGGGAGAGCGCGGCTGGTCGCGGCGACATCGAGGTGCTGTTCGAGGGGCTGCCGGAGCCCATCGACCTGGAGCTCGACCTCACGGAGCGCGTGCTGTACTGGACGGATCGCGGGGACCCGCCACGGGGCAACACCGTGAACCGCTCACCGATGGACCCGCCGCACGGTCGCCGGACGCCCGAGATCCTGTTGACCCACCTGATGGAAGGCATCGGCCTCGCCCTCGACCCTGACGAGGGCCGCATGTACGTGACCGACCTGGCCGGGAACGTCTACGCGGCCGATCTCGACGGATCGAACCGGAGGGAGATCCTCGTCCTGCAGGGCAACCTCACCGGCATCACCAGAGCCGTGCTGTCGACCGAGGCCGGGTAGTTTCGGAAGGTGGAGGCCGGCGGAGAGGTTCTGCGCATCACGGCTTTGACGAGAGATGATGTGCCGCAGGCTTGTCCGGGTGTGGGCGGGTGTCGCAGCCGGTGCATTCCCGGTACGTGCGGCACGTCGCGGATGAAGCGGTGGCCGGCCGTCCGGCGGTCATCGACGTATCGGTACGGCGCCCGTACTGCGACTGCCGGGCCTGCACGAAGGTGACGTTCGTCGAGCAGCTCGAAGGTCTGACGGAGCGTTACCAGCGGCGCACTCCGGTTCTGCGGCAGGTGGTTGAGGCGTCGCTGTGACACTGGTCGGATCGGCCGGAGCGCGCCTCCTCGCCGCCTTGCATCACACGTTGTCCTGGAAGTCCGTAGTCTGCCGCAGTGCTCGGCGAGAACTCCGCGACACGAACAGGGGAGGAAACAGGGGGGCGCACCATCGGCGTCGATCGGCTGGCTTTGTATCTCGGTGCGAGAGTCGTTGCGAGATAACTGTGAGAGTCACCTTCTGACTGAGTGTGCGATGCCGATTTGTCTAGACGTCACTCAGGGGCTTGCGGTGGGACGGTGGAGCGTGTTTCCGACGCAGGGGCCCTACGGGGGAAGTCCCAGCCGAATGTCGATCTGTACGCGAAGAGGGTTCGAACTGCTCCATTATTCATCAGTGAGTATCAGCCTTTCTCAGCGTGTATCGTGATCTCGTGAAGCTTTCCGAGTGGGCGGCACGCAATGGTGTGCACTACCAGACCGCGTGGACCTGGGCGAAAGAGGGCCGTATGCCGGTCCCGGTCGTCCAGACGCCGTCCGGTACGTGGCTGATCGCCGAGCCTGCGACGGAACCGTCAGGCAAGGTCGTGGCGTACTGCCGCGTCTCGTCCGCCGACCAGAAGACCGAGCTCGACCGGCAGGTGTCCCGCGTCGTCCAGGGCGCGACCGCGCTGGGCCTGCCGGTCGCCGAGGTCGTCACCGAGATCGGATCCGGCCTCAACGGGCGCCGCCGCAAACTGCACCGGCTCCTGTCCGACCCGGGCGCGGCCGTGATCGTGGTCGAGCACCGCGACCGGCTGGCCCGGTTCGGCGTCGAGCACCTGGATGCCGTGCTGTCGGCGTCCGGGCGGCGCCTGGTGGTCCTGGACCCCGCCGAGACCACCGACGACCTGGTGCGGGACATCACCGAGGTGCTGACCTCGATGTGCGCGCGCCTGTACGGGCGGCGTGCGGCGAAGAACCGTGCCGCCCGCGCGGTGGCCGTGGCGACCGGTGGGGGCGCCGAGTGAAGAAGTTCCAGCCGCAGGCCGGGTTCGTGGTGCAGGCGTTCAGGTTCGCCCTGGATCCGAACGCCACCCAGGAAGCCGCGTTGCGCTCGCACTGCGGTGCGGCGCGCGCGGCCTACAACTGGGCTGTGGGCTGGGTGTCGGCGTCGTGGTGGCAGCGCCGCGCGGAGGAGTCCTACGGCATCGGCGCCGACCAGTTGACGCAGTGGCGGCCATGGTCGCTGCCCGCGCTGCGCAAGGC
>NZ_JBIAQV010000062.1:0-34767 GCF_042889305.1 Streptomyces sp. NPDC002619
GCAGTGAAACCCAAACTGCCCCTGCGGATACGGATGTACGTGTGCGAGCCCTGCGGACTGGTCATCGACAGGGACGAGAACGCGGCGCTCAACCTCGCCGCGCTGGTAGAGCGACACGTCGCCGGGAGTGGCCCGGAGACGCGAAACGGACGTGGAGCCGACCGTAAGACCCCGCCCAGCGGGGCAGGTGGCGTTGAAGCGTCTACCCCGCATCGATACCTCCCGGTATTGAGTGAGGCGGGGACCTTCACCCAGCAATGGGCGAATCACCGAGATTCATTGAAACTCGGTGAACGGCACTATCCCTGGCCGGTGTACAAAAAGGCCGGGGTGAGCGCCCACTACGGGTACACGAAGGGCGTTCCTGCCCTGGGAGCGGTGACCGTGCATGGGCGCACCGGTCCTCAGGTCGCCTTTGCCGGCATCCAGCTGATCGGCATGGCGCTGTCCGCTGTCGACGCGGTGCTGACCCAGTACGTCGAAGATCACGACATCGGTTTGGTCATCGGCTGCGGCGGAGACCTGGGACCGGATGGGCTCAACATGTACGTGCGAGCCACTAGAGCCGGGGACGGGGTGGTCAGCGAGGCCCGGTTCTGCGCACCGGACTGGGACGACCACGGCTGACGCCACACGATGGCTTGATCGCCTCAGGCGCAAGCACCACCACCGAACAACGGCGCACTGCGCGCGTCGCTCCGTGATGGCCTCAAGGCAACCCGTGCCGGATCACCGCGCCTTCGGCCTACGGCCCCGTACCAGCAGGACCACGGGCCCGGGCGGCGCCCGCCCCCGCGCCGGGACGCCGACAGGCCGGGAGTGTTGGCAGCAGCTCCTGCCATCAACCCGAATCCAGCTGTGGGTGATTCGTGCGGATGGCCTGCCGTGGAAGGGCTTGTCTGTTGTTCCTCTTGAGTGATGTCTTCTCCTCCACATGAACGTCCGGGTCGTGCTCTGGGTGCTGCCCGGACGGTGCCCTCACCGTGCGCACCCGGCCGGGCCGGCCCAGGGCCGGGGTTGCCGGCCGCGGGGTCGGCTGGGCACGGTGGAACGTCTGGGCCGATCCGGGGACTTCAGACAGGCCGGGTCGGGGGAGACTGGGAGCGTGCCTGTACTGTTTTCGCCGCCTGCTGTCGCCCCCGTCAGGCTGCTGGTGCCGCCGGTCCTGGAGAGCTGGGATGCGGCCGGCCATCCAAGTCAGCAGCGCCTTGGCGCCTATCTGGACTCCGTGGTGGCCCTGGCCCCTCAGGCCGTCGCCGAGGGCGGTGCCCCGTTGGCGCTGGTGCTGGATGTCGGCCTGGCTCGCGAGGTGGCGCTGACCCGCGGTGGCCGCGACCTGGACAATTACCTGTTCCCGCTGGCCCGCCGATTCGGGGCCGGCCGCTTCGATGCGTTCTTCGCCCGTAAACGGCACGCGACCCACTCCACGATTGCCATCGGACCGGCCGTGCTGCACAGCCCGGGCAACGCAGAACAAGCCGAGCCGCTTTTCTCCGTGCGGACGAGCATGTCCGCCACCTCTCCCGCCTGGAAGCAGACGCTCCATCGGGCCTGCCGTGCGGTGCAGAGCGAACCGATTCCCGGGGATGCGCTGCGGTTGGTGCTGTGCTTTGAGGTGTCCGGGCGGCGCAACTGGTCCACGCTGTGGAAGCCCGCGATCGACGCGCTGGGACCGCTGCTGGGAATGCCGGATCCCAGCTACCCCTTCCGTCCCCTTGATGATCGTGTCGTCGATCTTGCCCTGCACCGTGTCGTGGACGACACGCTGGGACACGACATCGTCGTCACCGTCTGGTGCAGCCCTGCCTGACACGGGGGAAGTCTTTGGCGTTCCACGAGCCGGGGGTATGAGGGCGTGGCGCACGGGACTTCAGCGGATCGCTTCGTCCACGAGCACATGCAGCAGGCCGACCACTGACCCGCCGGCGGTCGATCGTGCCGCGTATGTCCGCCAGGCCCACGGCGGCTGCGCAGCCCTGGCAGAGCGTCGACCGCTCAGCCAGGGGGCAAAGGCGTTGGCGGCTGTCGCCCGCCTGCACCGTCGGCACGCCTCCTCGCGGATCATGGCAGGGTGGGCGGCACGGGACGAACTGATGAGCACGCTGTCGGGCCTGCGACAGGCGCGGATCGGAGCGCATCGCGCGCCGCACAAGCCGTTGCTGGTGCTGTGGCTGCTGGGCCGGTTCGTCACCTCGGGGAGTACTGCGGTCACCTACGACGAAGCCGAAGGCCCCGTCAGCCGGCTGATCAACGACTTCGGTCCGGCGATGACCAACCCGTCACAGGCCAAGCAGCGTGCCGCGATGCCCTTCGTGCACCTGGAACGCATCCTGTGGGAGCTGCGTGACAGCGTCGGCCAGCCGATAGGTCCGACCGATCCGGATCGGGGAGCGTGGCTGCGCGCCCAAGGCGCCCATGGCCGTATGCACCCCGAGGTGGAGAGGCTGCTGGCCGACCCGGGCACCGTGGTGGCGGCTGCCGGGCTCCTGCTTCAGCAGCACTTCACCCCGGCTCTTCAAGCACCCATCTGTGACGCTGTCGGCCTTGAGTCGGCCAGCTGGTATACGCACGCGATCTCCGTCCCGGGGCCAAGACAGCGGCGAGCACGGCGGCCGGGTTTCGTGGAGGATGTCCTGCACGCCTACGCTTACGCGTGCGCCTTTTGCGGGTTCGATGGCGCCATCGGCCGCAATCCGGTGGGTTTGGAGGCCGCCCATGTGCGCTGGCACGCCAAGACGGGCCGGACGAAGTCAGCAACGGGCTGGCGTTGTGCTCCCTGCACCACACGCTCTTCGACCTCGGCGTGCTGGGACTCGGGCCGGACCTGCGGATCCAGGTCTCCCGCTGGTACGTAGCCCGAAGCACAACCGGGAGCGCAGGGAAGGCGAGCCAGCCGGCGCCGTCCTCGTCGGTGGCGACGTCGATGCCGAGGATCTCGCGGTGGCCGTCGGCGTTGACCCCGACGGCGATCAGTGCGTGGACGTTGATGATGCGGCGGCCCTCGCGGACCTTCTGGGTCAGCGCGTCCACCCAGACGAATGCGTAAGGCCCTTGGTCCAGGGGCCGGTTGTGGAATGCGGCGACCTGCTCGTCCAGGTGCTTCGCCATCGCACTGACCTGGGACTTCGACGGCCGGGTGACGCCGAGGGACTCGGCAAGCTTCTCGACCCGGCGAGTACTCATGCCGAGCAGGTAGGCGGTGGCCACGACCGAGACGAGGGCCTGCTCGGCCCGCCGGCGCCGTTCGAGAGGCCAGTGCGGGAAGTAACTGCCCTGCCGCAGCTTGGGGATGGCGAGTTCGACGGTCCCTGCGCGGGTGTCCCACTCGCGTGGGCGGTAGCCGTTGCGGTGGTTGACGCGTTCGTCGCTGACCTGGCCGTATTCGGCGCCGCAGAGGGCGTCGGCCTCGGCGGACATGAGCGCGTCGGCGAACGTCTTGACCATCGCGCGCAGCAGGTCGGGACTCGCAGCGGTGAGGTTGTCTTCCGCGAGGGCGTGCAGGGGCACACTGTCGGGTGAGGTCATCGTGCTGATCTCCTTCGAGCTTCGACATCTCGAAGATCAGCCGGTGGCCGTTCGTCTATGCGGCCTCACCCCGACGCTGGAGCAAACCCCCGGATCAGGTCGAACCCGTAGACCACTTCCCTGGACGCAACCGAGTCTCCACGAGCGTTGTCCCGCGGAAGCTGTCAGTCCTCGTTCATAGGATCATGGCATGTCTGATGCCTTCACCGTCCTGTGGACCCATGGCACCTGCCGTGCCCTGCGCAAGACGGGCCGCGTGGGCGAGCGGCCACCGGTCGGTCGTTTGTGTCCGCGTGTGTGCGGGGACCCTACCGTGTAGGGGGATTTGCACCAACTGGTGCCAATCGGAGTCCTCCTGATGGGACATCAGCGCCATGCCCGTATCCGTGAGCCTGCGTCAAGGCTTCCCCATAGCGCCCGCCCGTTCGCCAGGGGCGGTAACCGTCCGATGCATCTGACGCTGGAATCCCTCGATGACCTGAAGGGGGCGGCCAGGCTCGCGAGCTGGCTGGGACGCCCATCCGTCGATGAGGTCATGGTCCGCACTCCGTGGCTCGCCGCCGAGGAACAGGACCGATCGGCCAAGGCAATCCGCCGTCTGTTCAATGACTGTGGCTGTGCGGTGGGGATGGCGGCTTTCGCCATCGCCACAGCCGCAGTCCTCGTACTCCAACTCCCGCGGCACGGCTGGTCGTGGGCCCCGGTCGGGACGGCCCTCCTGGTCGGCGTCGGTGCGGCCGTCGTCGGCAAGCTGCTCGGCCTGGCGTGGAGTTGCCTGCGCCTCCGCGCCCTGCTGAGGCGCATGAGCGGGGCGTAACCGGCCGCGGGTGCGGCAGCGAGACCCTGCCGGTACGCCGGCCCGTGAGATCAGGAAGGACGATGTCCGATGGCTCTGGTCTGCACCGAGATAGCGGAATGGGTGGAGGAGCAGGTCTCCAAGCCCATCGAGGAGTGGGAGGAGCGCCAGGAGAAGAAGTGCAAGAAGTACCACTGGTACGACCCGCGGAGCTGGTTCTGCTGGTTCGTCACCTACCTGGTGAAGGTCGTACGGTGGGTGGTGGTCACCGTCGGCAAATGGGTCACCCGAATCAACTGCGAGATCATCACCACCCTCCTCGACATCGTCCGGGACGTCCTGGGCGGTCTGTGGGACGTCATCGTCGGCATCTTCACCCTCGACTGGCGTCGCATCCTGGACGGTCTGTTCCGCATCGGCATCGGCGTCGTCCTGGGAGCCCTCCGGCTCGTTCGCGCGCCCTTCGGCGAGACCATCGGCTTCATCATCGACGAGATCAACGAGACACGGCTGAAGAAGCACGTCCGCGGGCTGTTGGAGGCGGCGTACACCGGCAGCACCCTCGCCGAGATCAAGGAGGCCATTCACCTCGACCACGGCGCGTTCGGGCTGCGGCTGAAGGCCACCGCCTTCCGCACCGTGCTGGACTCGGAGACACCCTCGCCGCGCGAGCCGGCCGTACCCAATCTCGTGGTACTGCACGAGCAGGGGCGCATCAACCTACGCGAGCTGTGCGGCTTTGAATTCAACGAGGGTTTCTGGAACCGCAAGCGCTACAAGACCCTGAAAAAGGGGGACGTGGTCGGTGGAGGCGGCTTGGGGGAGGTCGACAACCCGATCTCCGAGGACGAACTGGACACCTACCTCAGCTCCCGCGGAGCGCGGGGCCCCGCCTTCATCGTCCTGCCCATGCGCGACGGTGCCCTCGACACGAAGGCCACCACGGCCGAGGAGAAGGGCCGCGAGCTGGCGCTGATGCTCAGCTTCGACCGGACCACCGTCCCGGTGACCAAGGCACCCCACATCGTCCACGACGGCTACGACAAGGCGGACGCGGAGGGCTCACTGAGCACGTTTCTCATCGAGGTCATCGGCCGAACCGACAAGACGGCCGACGACACCGCGGCGCGGGCCGAGCTCTGCCACCCCGTCGTCGTCGGCGTCTTCCGGTACACGGATAAGCTGAGGGGACTGACCAGCAATCTGCGCCAAAGCGCCTGCGGCCTGAGCGGGCACAAGACCTCCGGCGCGACCTTCATCGACAACACCCCGGACGAGGTCTGGAAGTACGTGCCGATCCACGAACTCGGCCACTACTTCGGCCTGTGCCACGTCGACGGCCTGGACCGGATCATGTTTTCGACCAGACAGAACACCTGGTGGCGCGCTTGGCTCCTGCCCCGCCTGGCCTGGAGTGCCTTCCTGCGGGGTGAACCCTCGTTCGTCCTTGACGAGGCGAAGGCCGCCTGGGACTACATCGTCGCGAACTTCAACGCCGAGTGCCTCGGGGCCCGTTCGCAACGTCCACCGATCGGCTGAGGGAGGCACGGGGCGCAATCCGCACTGTTCGGTCCCGCGTTCTGCCAGAGCAGCCATCTGAACCGTTCCGGGTTCGAGGCTTTCCGGTAGTCCTCGCCGAAAAACCAACGGAGTAACCCCCCACCTGCGGTGATGCCCGCTACGCCGGACGTGCTGGTTGCGATGGAGCGCCGGGTGGTGCTGTAGGAGCGGGCCGGGCAACTGCGCAAGGAGTTGGCCGAGACCGAGGCGGAGGTGGGCCGGTTGGAGGCGGCCGAGGTGGTCTACCGCCAGTGCCTGGCGGACCAAGAGGCCAGGCACCCCGACCAGCAGGACGGGGACGAGGCGCTGGAGGAGGTCACCGGCAGCAGCGGCGGCGTGGCCACGCCTGGGGCGGGCGGAGTCCTGCTGGTGCTGCACTGCCGGGTTTTCCACGTGATTGAGGGCAAGGCAGGAGAGGAATGAGCAATGCCTGCTCGAACCCGCACCACCACCTCCCGGGACGTCACCGCTGAGCTGGCCTTCCTGAGCCGGGCGCTCAAAGCGCCGGCGTTGCTGGAGGCTGCCGATCGGCTTGCCGAACGCGCCGCCGCCGAATCGTGGGCGCATCAGGAGTACCTGGCCGCCTGCCTGCAACGCGAGGTCGTCGTCCGCGAGGCCCACGGCGGCGAAGGCCGCATCCGCACAGCCCGCTTCCCGGCCCGCAAGACGCTGGAGGAGTTCGACTTCACCCACCTGCGCGGCCTGAAGCGGCAGGCGGTGGCCCACCTGGGAACCCTGGCCTTCATCACCAGCAGCCGCCGTCTTTCTGCGGGCCGCCCACCGGCAGCCCTGCATCGCATCGCCGCGGCGGCAGTGTTTGCAGATCCGGGTCGGTGCGTCGGCCAGTGGCGTTGCGGATCTGTCCCTTCAACGTTGCGAAGACGCGGCCGTACTGCTTGTCCTGTCAACAGACACCTCTTGGTGGCCCTGTTTTCCTCATACAGGTGAGGACGAGGGCGACCAGGCAGCGGCTCTCGACCCTGCCACGATTCACCCCAGTGCTCGACTCTTCGCGACACCACAGCGTATGTCCTCAAAGATTATGAAATGTAGGGGAAGAGCACCTACGGCTATCGGCAAGGACTCCGTGTACGGACGCCTCGTCCCGGACGGCCCGCATGTCTCCGTGTGGCGGTGGCCCCCTCCGGAAAGAGGCACGCATGCACGAGATGGAGCAGTACGAGCAATATGTCAGCGGGAGCCCTGAGGCTGAGCGGCTGATCTGCGAGCGGCTCGCACGCGACCTCCTGCGGGTGCAGCTCAAGGTGAAGGAGCGCAGCGGCTCCGCCGCCATTCAACGAACTTTCCACGCCAAGGCGGTCGTTGGTGTGGAGAACGCCAGACTGAGGTTCCACGACGATCTTCCTGACGCCTTGCAGACGGATTTCGCTAGGCCCGGAGCGGATTACCCGGTCACGGTCCGGCTGTCCAACGCGAGCGGGGTCCGTCAACTGTCGAGAACGAGATCCCAGTCATCTGGGTAATCTTCGACGACGAGGAGTTCAAGCTGATCAAGCTTTTTCAGCTCTACGCATACGGAGAGACCGGTCTGGTCGAGTTCCAGAACCCGGATTTCGCGGCGTACGCGCGTGCGTGCGGCGTCGACGGCTATCGCGTCGAGATGCTGGAGGAGTTCGAGGACGCATTTCGCGCGGCACTGACCTCCGGTCGGCCCACAGTCATCGACGCCAGAATCACGCGCTGGGCCGTCCCGCACTACAACCCCTCGCCCGACGGCCTGATCGACGCTCTCGTTGAGGCCGTCGAGGCGCGCTTCCGCGACTGATCGCACCCTGTTCGGACGCGGAGCACCGGAAACAGAGATGTGCGCAGGAACCAAGAGGAGCAGTTATGTCTGACGCCCGGAGCCATGACGAGGTCATCTATCCCAAACTGTGCCGTATCCTCTCAGACTCGCAGGGGGAACGGAACGCAGAGATCGCCTACGCGCTGGCGATATGCGCCGGTTATGCGTACGCAGAAGTAACGGGAGGTTCCGACAAGGACACCCTCAGGAAAAGACTTGCGCGCGTGGGGTTGCGCGACAACACCTGCAAGCCGATCGAACTGTCAGTGGACGCGATGTTCATCGACAGCACGGCTTTTGTGGTTCGAGCCTGCGAGGGAAAGGTGGCCATTCTGTGCTACCGAGGCACCGAGATAGCGGATCTCACCGATTGGCTGACCAACATCGATACGGAACCGGAGACGTATTCATTCCCGCAGGCTCCGGACCGGCAAAAATTGCGCGTCCACAGCGGGTTCTACCGCAGCACGCGAGCAACGTGGGACGACGTCATGGCGGAACTGGTGAGCATCGGGCCGGAGGTGCTGTACATCACGGGACACAGCCTGGGTGGAGCCATGGCTGCTATGGCAGCGGTGATGTTGAGCAAAGATCAGGACCCAAAGCACAGTCAGGTCCGGAAAGCTTTCAGGGCAGTGTACACCTATGGGCAGCCCATGATCGGCAATGTCGAGTTCGCCCGGATGTGTCAGGAAGATCTTTTTCTTGAGGGCAAGGTGATTCGACACGCTCATCGCAACGATATTGTGCCCCACCTTCCGCCTGCCGTGGCAGGACCGTTCGCTCACTTCGGGACTGAATTCCGCTATCTGAATGATCCGCCTGGGTTGGAGAGCCCGAGTAGGTGCTGGCGCCGCAACGTGCCCGCACGACAGGCGCGTATGACTGAATTTGCGCTCACTCCAATTGAGTTCGTAGGGCGGAGAATCCCCGTGGCCAGCACTCTGATCGCACGCTGGCGTCCGATCGGTGCAAAGATCCAAGCCGTCGCCGACCGTGTTGTTCGATTCGCTCGCCTTCCCTCATTCATTCAACCCTCATTCGTTTGTTACTCGATCGAGGATCATGCTCCACATCACTACATCGCAAAGCTGGCCACCCCGGGAGTGCTGAGCGAATTCGAGCGGGAACGGACTTCCACGTCCTGAGGTGGGCCAAGTACCGCAGACCTCCGTGCTGGGCGGGTCGCCGCGGTCCCAGGGCCCGAGGACCGCACGCGGCTCGCTCGCCCCCTGGCGGCGTTCGCGGCGCGTGGCCAGCAGCAGATCGAGGATCCGCTGTCTCTTGGTGGCGGCCTGCTGCCGCAGGGTGTCGGGCACTGGGCTGGGAGCCTGACCGTCTTACGACCCCTAACAAAGATGAGGCTTCTAGACCTCCAGGAATGACGGTGTGTCAGTTCTCGTTGATGCTGGCCGAAGGGGGTGCGAGCCAGTCGAGACGAGGAAGACCGCTGCCAGGCCGTGGGAGATCGATGACGAGTTGTGGGCGCGCATCGAGCCGCTGCTGCCGGTCGTCCCGCGTAATCCGCGACGTCCGGGTCGTAAGCGTCTGGATAGTCGCAAGGTGCTGTGCGGGATCCTGTTCGTGCTCTACACCGGGATCCGCTGGGAGTTTCTGCCCCAGGAGCTGGGCTTCGGCTCGGGGATGACCTGCTGGCGACAGCTGCGGGACTGGAACGAGGCCGGGGTCTGGCAGCGCCTGCACGAGCTGCTGCTCTCCGAGCTGCGGGCCGCAGACCTGCTGGACTTCTCCCGCGCAGCGGTTGACTCCAGCCACATCCGCGCGATGAAGGGCGGGCCGGCCACCGGTCCGTTCCCGGTGGACCGGGGCAAGGCCGGCAGCAAGTACCACCTGATCGTCGAGGCGCACGGCATCCCGCGCGCCGCGATCACCACCGGCGGCAACCGCAACGACGTCACCCAACTGATCCCGCTGATCCAGGCCGTCCCGCCGATCCGCGGCAAGCGCGGCAAGCCACTGCGCCGCCCCAAGCACCTGTACGCCGACCGCGGCTATGCCCACGAGGTCTACCGGGACAAGGTCCGCCGGTTCCAGATCACCCCGCACCTCGCCCGGCGCGGCACCGGGCACGGCTCCGGCCTGGGCGTGTACCGCTGGGTCGTGGAAGGAGCGATCGCGCTGCTGCACTGGTTCCGCCGCCTGCGCATCCGCTGGGAGATCCGCGACGACATCCACCACGCGTTCGTCACCCTCGGCTGCGCCGTCATCTGCTGGCGACGACTCCGCACCGCACTTTGTCGGGAGTAAGGGCAGGCGATGCGCCCCAGGGGATGGCCTGCTCGATGCGTCAGAACGTACTCACAGCAGTCGGGCCCGCGCAGCCTCACAGCCGGGATCTCAGCACGTCGACCTCACAGCCCGGCGCGGACGGGTCGAAGCCGTGCTCGACCAGCCAGCGAACCCCCAGCAGGCTTCGCAACGACCAACATGCGCGGATCACCTCGAGGTCGACGTCGGTGCCATAGCCGGCGACGACGTCGCCGAGGTGCTCCTCGTGTCCGAGCGTCAAGGTGGCGAGGTCGAACAAGGCATCACCCTGGCCCGCCTCGGACCAGTCGATGATGCCGGTGATCTCGTCGCCGTCGACGAACACGTGAGCGATCTGCAGGTCGCCGTGCGTGAACACCGGAGTCCACGGCCGGAGCGCGGCCTCCGCGACCTGGCGGTTGCGGGTGACCAGGTCGGGGGGAAGGACGCCGTTCGTCACGAGCCACTCGCACTCGCCGTCGAGATCCGCCGCCAACTCGTCGAGGCCCCGGCCGCCCCGACCGGGCCAGGGCGGCAACGGCGCGTCGTGCAACTTCCGGATGGCGGCACCCGCCATGGCCCACGCCGCCGGCGACGCGGCAGACGGCTCGCCGAGGCGGCCGAGCGGCGTCCCCGGGACCGCGGCGATCGCGAGCACGGGCGGCTTGCGCCACAGGACCTCCGGGGTCGGGACCGGCGCCAAGGCCATCGCCTCGACCTCGACGTCGATGCGCGCCTGATCGGCATCCACCTTCAGGAACACATCGCCGACGCGCAGGGTCGCGCGCTCGGAATGGGCGACGACGACCTTGACCTCATCCATGGCGACCAGTATCCCGGGATGACCGTCGACGTCGCCGGGTTTATCGCGTGCGATTGCGCGGCTGACCGCGTCCCGCTACCCGGCGGCCTCGTGCACGACACCGACCGCTGACCAGGTCAAGCCCACCACTTTTGTTAGGAGTCCTTAAGCTGCCGACCAACCAGTCGACGAGGGTCCGTAGTTGCGACAGCCCTATCCGATTTGCGAGCTGCGGAGGATGCCGTGAACCGTGAACTCGCCACTGAGCTGCGCTGCCGGGCTGAAGCTGATCAGATGGCCAGGCAACACTGGCTGGCCACGGGCGAGGCCGGAGACCTTCCGCAGATCGATGCCTCCAACACCGCATGGCTCAAAGCCATCACCACCGAGTACGGGTGGCCAGGGATTTCCCTCGTGGGCGAGCAGGGCGCCGAGGACGCATGGCTACTCGCCCAGCACGCCGATCGGGATGTGCCGTTCCAGAGGAAGGCCCTGAAACTGCTGCAGGGAGCAGTCTCCGTCGACGATGCTTGTCCTCGGCATCTCGCGTACCTGACCGACCGTGTCCTGGTTGCCGACGGCCAGCCCCAGCTGTACGGCACCCAGTACACCCACGACGCCGACGGCACGAGCCTGCGCCCCCAGCCGATTGCCGATCCCGAGCACCTCGACGAACGACGGGCAGCCATGGACCTGGAGCCCCACGCCGAGTACGACCAGCGCATGCGGGAATAGGAACCCGCGCACGCCAGCGCTCTCAACTCCGCGGCAGGAAGACGGCACCAGCGCATGCCAGAGCCCGGTAGGCCGGTGATGCGGCTGCAGTGACCGGCGTTCTGGCGTTGCCCAGGGCATCCTTCATCGGCGCTGGGGCGTTCGTGCGGTCCTTGATCGGCTGAACCGGATCAAGGGCGGCGGGGCTTCCGCCCCGCCGCGAGGGTTTCTCCCAAAAGGGAGTCGAAACAGTCATGCGGCAACCGGTATCACCGATCCTCCGCCGTAGCTGGTCCGTAGGAAGCGGCGGCCACGCTGGCGACACTCGCGCCGTAACGCAGACTACTGCGCGCTTGAACGCCATCAGCCGAGATTGTTGATCTTCGATAGGTGACGAGCACTAGCCCGCGGACGCCTGAGGGCGGCCTGTTGGTGTTTATGGACGTCGGCTACATCGACGTCGACTACTGGACGCGGCTCCTGGCGAGTTGCTCGACTGGAAATTGGCACGTCTACCCGGCCACGGGCACGCCGGTCGTCGGAGAGGCGGACGGCGGGGGATAGCTCGGGTGCAGAGAGGGGGACAGCGGCACCAGTGACACGCACAGCGAGGTCGGGAAGGTGGGCTCCTTGCGCTGCACGTCCCGGCAGCCTCCGGCCGAGGTCCGGACGATCGGCTCCCAGCCCGATTTCTTCGCCCGGAAGAACCAGCGGTCGCCCAGCCGGGATGAGCAGGCAGGGTCCGTCGAGTCGCTGCAGGCCGGTCCCGTACGCCAGGAGAAGTCCAGCACCAGCCACTTGCCGTCGCACTTCTCCGAGTCCCGGTACGTGTGCTCGGGCGCGTCGACGGCCATCAACGCCTGATCGTAGGAGTTGGCGGTGCAGCCGGTGGTCGGCGGTGTGCAGCCAAGCTTCCCGCACAACCGCAGCGCGGGCGGCTTGGCGCCATCGGCGGTGAAGCGCGTGTAGTTGTCGACGATCACGTCCCGGTCGCCCAGTGGTTCGGGCAGCCTGACCTTTGCCGTGGCCGTGCTCTCCTTGGTGCACCCGGAAGCCCTGTCCCCGGACGGCGAGGTGAAGGTGACCTGCACCCGCACGAGGTCTGTTATCGGGTCGGTGAGTACTGCCTTGAGCTCGCGCATGCACGCGTGTGCGCCACTGGGCACCTGCGTGTCGAGGAGCAGCGTGCGGCGGTCGCTGCTGAGATGGGCTCCGGTGACCGCGGACGGCTGCGCCGTGGTCCACGGGATCGGCTCGGTCGCCGCTGGCGCGTGTGACCTCCCGGCCCCCTGACCGGCCACCTGTGTCCCGCACGCACCGAGGAACAGCACGGCAACGGCGCAGAGCATGGCGGCCACGGCCGCTCGACGCGTTCTACCTGATCGCAAGAGCGCTCAATCCCCCGGCACGCACGGACGTTTCCGCAGGCCAATATAAGGGGCCGGGAAGGCTCCCCGGTTCGGTGGATGGGCTACCGGGCCGACGCTCTGTTGTAGGACCTGTCGTGCCGTGAAGGAGCAGGACGGGGGCTGCGCAGCGATGCGACAACCTGGCCCAGGCCAACATCCCGTGCGGGACCGACGAGGCGTACAAGGCGCCGGCGGCGCGATGCGCGTGCCCTATCGCGGACGCGGGGGAGGTTGTCCGCAGGGCGCAGCCAGCAGCGACCAGCCACCGCAGCCAAGTGCCTCATGTCCATGCGGCAGCGGCAGCGGCCGCGCCGTCCACACCACGCGACAGGCGGACGTGGCGCCGCATCACCTCCAGCCGGACGCCCGCGGCCACCGCGGCCGCGGCCTGGCTGCCCGGGGCTTGCTTGCCAGGAGACATCCCACACTCCCAGGTCAGGACGGTTGTTGCTGACCTTGAGGAAACCCGCCCACCCCGACCCGACCACCGACCACCGACCCCGACCACAGTGACGACAGGGATACGAAACCGGTGGTAGCCGCCATGGTCGGGCCCGACCACAAGCCCGACCATGGACCGGCGAAAGGCCACCTGACCAGGCCCACCCCGAGGCCGCAGACCGCGCGTGTCACCGGGCGGCCAGCCCACTGCGCACCGCCTGCGCAATGACGCCGCGCCCGCCCGTAGGAAGGCTGCGCACCTCGGAACCCGGATCTGCGCAGGGCACGAGCTGGAATGCTTATCAGCACCTCAGCACGCGACTGCGCAACCGTGCTCGGACGGTTGTGAAGTTCCCGACTTGTATTGGCCGTAGCGGAGCGCGGTCGGGTTGGCCGCTCGTAGCGTTCCGTAGGACGCTGGGTTGGATGGCTCGTGAGGTTCCTGCCGCCCGTTGGGGCTGGCCCGCTCGGGGCGTGCCGCCGGCCCGGTGTCCGGCCACGGTCTGACTCAACAGAGGCGTGTCCCGGCAGCGGTTCCGGAAGTCGGCGTGTCGGCCGTAGATGTCCTGTCGTCCGGCCGTGAGGAACGAACTTCCGTGATATTGCTCGGTGTTGACCCGCACAAGTCCACTCACACCGCTACCGCCGTCGACCAGCTGCTGCTGCCGGCCGAGCACCGCGTGCGGTGAGCTGCCCGCCGGGGTCAGTGCCCGTACTGGGTGTCCACCGCCTTCCGGTCCAGCGCTCCCTTGGCGGTGTGCGGCAGGGCGGCGACGAACTCGATCCGGTCAGGTATTTCGAAGGGGGCCAAGCGGCTGCGGCAGTACTGCAGGATCTCCTCGGCTCCGAGGCTTTCGCCCCGGGCCAGGACCACGGCGGCGCCCACCCGCTGACCGTAGGTCGCGTCGGGTATGGCGAAGACGGCGGCTTCCGCGACACCGGGGTACCCCGCGATGACGTCCTCGACGTGCTCGGGCGAGATCTTCTCGCCGCCGCGGTTGATGAGGTTTTTGATGCGCCCGGTGAGGAAGAGGTAGCCGTTTTCGTCCAGCGAGCCCAGGTCGCCGGTGCGGAACCACCCGGCGGTGAAGCTGTGTGCCGTCTCGGCCGGGTTGGCGAGGTAGCCGCGGGTCACCGTGGGGCCCTGCACCCACACCTCGCCCTCGGCGCCGACTGGGCACGGGTTCCCGTCCGGGTCCAGGACGCGAAGACTCACGCCGGTCGACACGCCGACCGACCCGTGCTTCAAGGGCCCGTTCTGCGGCAGCGGCTCGCTGGCCGCCTGGTGCGAGGACTCCGTCATCCCGTACGCCGACAGCAGCGGCGCGCGGAGGGTGTGCTCCAGCGCCCGCTGCGTGGCCAAGTTGAGGGGGGCGCTGCAGCTGCGGATGAACCTCAGGGGCGGCCCCTGAGGGCCCGGGTAGTCGGTCGCCGACCGTTTCAGAAGGACCTCATGGATGGTCGGGACCGCGGTGAACCATGTGGCGCCCGCCGCCCGCATGTCGTCCCAGAAGGTGTGCGCGGAGAACCGTCCCCGCTCGGGCAGCAGCACGCACCCGCCGGTCGCCAGGGAGGCCAGGAGCCCGGCGAACAGCCCGTGGCCGTGGAAGAGCGGCATCACGGCGACCGTCGCGTCAACGGGACCCAGCTCATAGGTGGCGCAGATGCCCCGCACGGAGGCGGCCACATTGGCGTGGGTCAGCGGCACCATCTTGGCCCGGTCGGTGGTTCCCGCGGTGAACAGCACCAGGGCGTCGTGGCTCGAGAGCTCGCCTGCCGCGCTCTGCGGTGGTGGCGTCGCGGGCGACCCGGTTTCGAGCGTGGCCGTCGCTGTCCCGGAAGGCGAGACGTCGACGTGCAGGGTCCAGGCCGGGACGTTGGCCGGTGCGACCAGCGCGGCGCCGGCCGCGGGTGGACCGACGAGGACCGCCCGGACGCCCAGTGCCTCGAGCCGGGGGGACACCTGTGACTCGGGGAGAGCGGGATCTATCGGAGCGACCACCAGTCCGGCCCGTGCCCCGCCCAGGAGCGCCGCCACGAACTCCACCGTGTTGGCGGAGACGAGGCCGATCGCATCGCCGGGGCGCAGCCCCGTGCCGCTGAGACGGGTGGCGACGTCGTCGGAAAGGGCGGCCAGGGTGGCGTAGGACACAGCCAGCCGGTCGCCGCCGACGACGAGTGCGCGAGCGTCGGGACGCTCACGCACGTGCCGTTCGAGGAGATCGCTGAGGCCAGTGATCTCCGGTGGACAGTATCGGTCGGGGTCGCACACGGATGCTGCGGCCGGAACGGCCATGACCGCACCTCCTCGCGCCAGTTTGTTGAACGGTCCCCAGCGAGACTGCGCGGGGCGTGAAGTGCCCGTCCAATACACGCTGGCGAACGATCGATAGCAATGGTCTATCAACCAAGCTCCATGCCACGGTGGCGTGCGTCGATGGATGCTGTTTATCGGTTGGTCGCCGATAGGTCTTGGACGTGGGGAGGCGTGCTGCGGAAGGTGAGACGACAAGCCGAACAGGCATGACTTGCCCACGGAGGACCTCGGACCATGACCGCCACCTCGACACTGGAGAGCGCGGCGAACGCCGACGTACCGGCCGAGCTCACCGACGGGTACCACCTGGTCGTCGACGCGCTCAAGCTGAACGACGTCGACACCATCTACGGGGTGGTCGGCATTCCGATCGCCGACCTGGCCCGCCTTGCGCAGCGCAGGGCATCCGCTACATCGGCTTCCGTCACGAGAGCAACGCCGGACACGCGGCGGCGGTGGCCGGCTACCTCACCAAGAAGCCGGGTATCTGCCTGACGGTATCCGCGCCGGGCTTCCCCAACGGGCTGGTCGCGCTGGCGAACGCCACCACGAACTGCTTCCCGATGGTGCAGATCTCCGGCTCCAGCGAGCGGCACCTCGTCGACCTCAAGCACGGCGACTACGAGGAGATGGACCAGCTCGCCGCCGCGCAGCCGTTCTGCAAGGCCGCGTACCGGGTGAGCCGGGTGGAGGACGTCGGCCGCAGTATCGCCCGCGCGCTGCCCACCGCGATCTCCGGGCGCCCCGGTGGTGTCTAGCTCGACATCCCGGCCGCGGTGCTCGGCTCCATCAAGTGCTCGTCGTACTCGGCCGCCAACTCCTCGTAGTGCCCCCGCACGTCCCGCCGCTCCACGATCCCTCTCGTACCCCTCACCTGTGCCGTTTGTGCCACATAGGGCACAGTGCAGGCTATCGCGGGTACCTGCACGGCAACAGTCTGTAACCAGACGGTTGTTGGGCGTGATCAACTTGCCCCAGGCGGGTGCGAACATGCGGACATGGTGCGTGTAGGCGCAGGGGCGTGTGCGCAGCGCCCGCCTTGGCTGCGCACCCTGCGCACCGGGGTTGCCCGAGCGGTCGAATACGTCAGGACTGCGCACGCGCAGGACGTGGCTGCGCGATTTCCGGCCGGACGGGTTGCGCAGCGTGGTGACCTGCCGTGGTCGGCCCTGTGGTCGGGGTCTCGGCCGTCGTGGCCGGGGCTGTGGGGGCCGTGGTCGGGCCTGCGTAATGGCGCCGATTCGCCTGTGACGGGGTGTGCCTGAGTGGCTACGGTGGTGACCGTTGGTGATCACACAGGGGGATGGATGCGACCGACACGGAAGGCGCGCACGGTCCGGGCCGTGGGAATGGGCCTGTGCGGCGTTGTGCCGCTCGCGCTCGTACTCACCGGATGCGGCGGAAGTGGCAGCGGGACAGCGCCTGCGCAAGCTCCAGTGGCCTCACAGGCCCCCGCGACGTCGACCGGCCCTACGACAGCGACCGACCCGGACGCGGCAGACAAAGCGGCCGTGCTGGCCGCGTACGACCGGATGACGGCGAGCAGGCCAAGGCGTACCCACAAAGCGGCGGCAGTCGAGCACAGCGTTGCGCTTACGGGTGCGGTCACATGGCTGGGCGCTGGGATGAGTCGTGCCCGGAGTTGCCGCCCGCATCGCCGAGGGTTGTGCTGGAAGTGGCGGCATTTGCGCCACGTGTCGGTGCGCTTCCGAGGCCGCGGAGGGTCTCACCCGCCGGACCGGAAGGAGGGCGGCGATGAGCCGTGAACACTCTTTGGTCGACGCGGACTGGGCCGAGCAGCACCTGGACGACCCGCAGGTGGTATTCGCCGAGGTGGACGAGGACGTCAGCGCCTACGAACAGGGCCACATCCGCGGCGCGGTGAAGTTCGACTGGAAGATGGACCTGCAAGATCCCGTCCGCCGCGACTTCGTCGACCGCGAGCACTTCGAGGAGCTGCTGTCCAACCGCGGCATCGCGCCCGACCATACGGTGGTGCTCTACGGCGGCAACAACAACTGGTTCGCCGCGTACGCCTACTGGTACTTCAAGATCTACGGGCACGACCAGATGCGCCTCCTCGACGGCGGACGCAAGCTGTGGGAACTGCAGTCCCGGCCGCTGACCGACGAGGTGCCGCAGCGGCCCAGGACCGACTACACGGCCAAGGAACCGGACTTTTCGATCCGGGCCTTCCGTGACGAGGTGCTCGCCTCGATCGGGAGCAAAAACCTGATCGACGTCCGCTCTCCCCAGGAGTTCTCCGGAGAGCTGCTGGCCCCCGCCCACCTGCCGCAGGAAGCGGCCCAGCGCGGCGGGCACATCCCGACCGCCAGGAACGTGCCCTGGTCAAAGGCGGCCAACGACGACGGCACCTTCAAGTCCGACGAGGAACTGCGGGCGCTGTACCGTGACGTGGGCGTCGACTTCGACCAGGAGACCATCGCCTACTGCCGGATCGGCGAGCGCAGCGCCCACACCTGGTTCGTCTTCCACGAACTGCTCGACCATGCGAACGTCAAGAACTACGACGGCTCGTGGACCGAGTACGGCTCGATGGTCGGCGTCCCGATCGAGAAGTGACCGGAGCAGCAGCCTCACAGACGGTAAGCAACGGACCAGACGTGACCAGAACCCCAGCGGCGCCGACGGGTGGCCGACGCCAGGCAGCCGCTGTACCGGAGATCGACACCACCACCCGGACCGAGGTGGCCGGCCGCGTCGAGGCCGCCGACGGGCCGGTCGCGGGTGCCTGGGTCCGCCTGCTCGACCCGGCAGGGGAGTTCGTCGGCGAAGTGGTCACCGCCTCCTCGGGCACGTTCCGCTTCTACGTGACGCCAGGGCACTGGGTGCTGCGCGTGCTGTCGCCGCGCGGCGCCACAGAGCTGCCGGTGGAGGCGCAGCTCGGCCAGGTCACCGAGGCCCAGCTGCGCCTGTCGGCTCAGCTGCCCGAGGGCTTGGAGGTCATCCAGCTCGCCACGCTGAGCCTGGGCAACCGCAGCTACCTGATCACGGACGGATCGGTAGCGGTCGCGGTGGACCCCCAGCGCGACCTGGAGCGGATCACCGCCGTGCTCGACTCGCGGGCCTTGCGGCTCGACGCAGTCGTCGAGACCCACTTGCACAACGACTACGTCACGGGCGGTCTGGAACTGGCCCGCCGGTTCGATGCCGCCTATGCGGTGCCGGCCGGGCCGAAACTCGGCTTCGACGCGGTCCGGGTACGCGACGGCGACCAGCTTCCGGCCGGCGAGCTGCAGATCCAGGTGATCGGCACGCCGGGGCACACCGACCACCATGTCGCCTACGCCTTCGCACCCTCCGGCGGGACGCCACGGCTGGTATGCACAGGCGGTTCGCTGCTGTACGGCACCACCGGGCGCACCGACCTGATGGGTGCGGACCTGGCCGAGCCGCTGGCCCGCCGGCAGTACCGGTCAGCCCGCCACCTGGCCGAGGTACTGCCCGACGACACCGTGGTCCTGCCGACCCACGGATTCGGAAGCTTCTGCACGGCGACGACCGCCACCGCGGTCGAACGTTCCACCATCGGCCGCGAACGCGCCGCCAACCCCGTCTTCACCCTGGCCGAGGACGCCTTCGTCTCCAGCGCCCTGGCCGGTCTCGAGCCCTACCCCGCGTACTACCGCCACATGGCACCGATCAATGCCGCCGGACCCGTGCCCCTGACCTCCCTGACCGTGCCGCACACCGCCACTCCGTCCGAGCTGGCCGACCGCATCGCAGCCGGGGAGTGGGTGGTCGACGTCCGGCCGCGAGGCGACTTCGCCCACATCCATCTGCGGGGCACGGTGAACTTCGACGCCCGCGGATCGCTGGCCACCTACCTGGGCTGGCTGGTGCCGTTCGACGCTCCGCTCACGCTGCTGGCCGCCGACGCCGAGCAGCTCGAAGCCGCCCGGCACGGGCTGCTGCGGATCGGCTTCGACCACCCTGCGGCTGTCGCCGCCGGAAGCCCGCTGGAATGGGCAGGCCCACCCCGGCTGGCCTCCTACCCCCGATCGGACTTCACGACCCTGGCCACCGCCCGGGCCGGGCGGCCGGTGGAGGTCCTGGACGTCAGAAGCGGCAGCGAGTGGCGCTCCGGACACCTGCCCGGCGCCCGGCACGTTCCGCTCCCCGAAGTGCCCGGAGCCCTTTCCGCCCTGCCGGACACCGAAATCTGGGTGCACTGCCGCAGCGGCTTCAGAGCCGCGATCGCGGCTTCACTGCTTGCCGCCGCAGGACACCAGGTCGTCCTCGTCGACGACGCCTTCGAGCACGCAAGGCCCATGATGCAGGGGCAGTAGGGCCACCGCCCCCATGCAAGCCGCAGGCCATGCTCGGGCACGCCCGTCCCAGGCATCACCCCGGCACAGCTCCAGCGTCCGCGCCGTTCCTTGCTGTGGTGGGGTCACCGTGTGACGTCCAGCTCTGTGTACATGCCGGCCGCGTAGTGGCCGAGGAAGTTGCAGACCAGCTCGTAGCGGCCGGGCTGCACCGTCACCGTGCTCCAGGCCATCGCGCCGGGCGTGATGCCGTTCCCGGCTCCCGCACCGCAGCTGCGCGAAGCCTCACCCAGGCTCCCCGCCTCATTGACCTTCCCATCAGAACCGGTGGGGCGTTCGCCCGCGGCTTGACCCGCTGGCAGGGGCAGCACGACCACCTCGTGGGTGAGGGAGCCAACGTTGAGCACCCGCAGCGACACCACACCGGCCGGGACCGTACTCGGTGCGGCGCTTGGCCTCGATCCACCGGCGTGGTCTGAAGTGATCTTCTGATGGGTTTCCGAGCCGGTTTTGGGTTGGTTGGTGGGCATGGGCGTGCTGTATCCGTGGCATGGTCCGGCACTGGCGCGAGGAACGGGCGCCGGGCTGGCGCGGCAAGGCGCTGCTCAACGGCTTCGGTGCCCTGCTCACCGGCGTCTCGGCCGTCGTCTTCACGGCGAGCAAGTTCGCGGAGGGCGCCTGGCTGATCGTGATCACCCTGCCCGTCCTGGTGCTGACCTTCGAGACGGTGCACCGTGCCTACGCCCGGATCGGTCAGCGCCTGGGTCTGGGCCGCATCCCCGAGGCTCCGCACCGCGATCGCTCGGTCGTGATCGTGGCGGTCTCCTCGCTGTCCCGCCTGACCTCGGAGGCCCTGACGGCCGCAGCCTCGCTCGGCGACGAGGTCCGCGCGGTCACCGTCTGCTACCCCGACCCGGAGGATCGCGTCCAGATGCACGCCCTGGAGCGTGCGTGGGCAGAGTGGGACCCCGGTATGCCGCTGGTTCGGCTGACCTGCGAGCGCCGTTCCCTCGGCCGCCCCATCGCCGCGTACGTCCGTGAGGTCGGCGGCGGAGCCCGCCACCCGGGTCACCGTCCTGATACCGGAGACGGAGCCGGAGCGGCTGTGGCAGCGCCTGCTGCAGAATCAGCGGGGAGCCGTGGTGGTGCACGCGGTGCGGCGGGAGACCGACGCGGTGATCTGCCGGCTTCGGTTCCGGCTGTTCTGACGCCTTCCATGCCGGCTCGGAGCGGGACGCAGATGCAGTACATCGGTTGGGTCAAATGACTGTCGCCCGCGCAGCGGCCCGCGCCGGAGGCTGGTCGGGCCCCCACAAGGGGGGACCCTGTGGTCGCCTCCTGGAGGAGCACCCCCATGAGCCTCGTCAACGGCTTGCCCGCGCACGTCCTGTTCGTCCACTTCGTCGTCGTCATGGTCCCCCTGAGCGCGCTGGTGCTCGTGGTGGGCGCCGTCTGGCCGAAGGCGGCGCGGCGACTGGGGCTGGTCCTGCCCGTACTGGCGTTTGTCACCCTGGTGGCCGTGCCCGTGACGACGGAGGCCGGCGAGTGGCTGGAGCGGCACGTCGGCAGCGACCCGCTGGTGCGCCGGCATACCGCACTCGGCGACGGACTGCTGCCGTGGGCCGTCGGTCTGTTCGTGCTGGCGATGGTCGTGTGGTGGACGACCCGCCGGACGCCGGTGCCGCAGGCCGGCTCCCCGGCGGTCGCCGGGACCCGCGGCCGCGGTATGGTGCGGATCGCCGCGGCCGTGCTGTCCGTCGTGGTGGCGGCCGGCGCCGTCGTCGACGTCTACCGCATCGGCGAGTCCGGCGCGAGGGCCGCCTGGCACGACGGCTACTCCAAGACCGCCACGGGTGGTGGCGGGGGCTGAGGCTCCGCCCGCTCACAGGCTCCTGATGAACGTCCGCACGGCGCCGCGGAATTCGGGGTCGTGGGCGAGGAGGACCGCGACGGCGACCAGGACGACGAACGTCAGAAGTGCGCCGAGCCCGTCCGGGCCCGGCTGCCGCCTCCGGTTCCCGGAGCGCCTGCGGGACTCGTTCCGGTACGCGTCGGCCCGCCCGGCGCCTATCCGCTGGTCTTCCCAGCTTTTCCACGATGCGGTTCCGGTCGGGCCCTGGCGGGCGGGGTGGGCAGAGGCTGTCAGACGGGTTCTGGTGGTCCGTGGACGGTGTCGAACAGGTGTGTCCAGGCTTGCTGGCAGGGTCAGTTGTGCGGCAGGTGCAGGGTGATGCGACGGGCGGAGCGGGCGATCCGGGCGGGAACGTGGATCAGGTGAGTGCGGAGAGTGGCGGTGGTGGCCTTGGCGTGGAAGGCGGAGGTCAGTGCGCCGGTGGCCCTCAGCAGGTTGTAGGCCATCGCCCACATGGTGATCCAGCCGGCGTTGGCGTTGAAGTGTGAGGAGGGCAGGTGGGCCAGGGCGGAGGCTTTGCTGTCGGCGATGACCTGCTCGACGACGGGGGGCACCGACGAAACTCCCGCGCGGCGCCCACGAGTTCGCTGCGAGGCGGCGCAGCTCTGCGCCGTCAAGGCCCCGTAGTCCTAGCTCGGACACCAGGGAGCAAGTAACCCGTCGGTAGCTTTCAGTGGGTCAGATCTCCCGTTTCTCGTCGTCGTGCGCCTCATTGGGCTGAACGAGCGAATCCCGGGGTGGGGCGACGAAATGGGGGTTGAGGAACATCCGAACGAAATCAGGCGCTAAGGATCAGTCGGCCCTGGTGGGTAGCTGACGGAGCGTCGGCGGGCGGACCCGTCTGAAGCCTTCCCACAGATAACACCCCAATATCCGCGGTAGCTTGATCCGTCACCTGCGGTGACGTCCTCCGGCCGCTACGCAAAGCGGCCCTGTTATCTGCGGCAAGGGGGAAGAGGTGCCCACCGTCGTGCAGCTGCCGACCGTGAAGGCGTTGACCGTGCGGGCGGCGGCCGACGTGTTCCTCGACTCGCTCGGCAACCCGAACACGGTCCGGAACTACGGGATTGGGGTAGGCAAGACCGCCGAACGAGTCGGCGAGGTCCGGCCGCTGGCATCGGTCGCGGACGACGAGATCGGCGAGGCTCTGGAACTGCTCTGGGCCACCGCGGCGGTGAACACGTGGAACTCCCGCCGGGCGGGGGTGCTGTCCTGGCTCGGCTGGTGCCGGGAGCGCGGTTACGAGGGGCCGACGGTCCCGGCCTGGGCGAAGCGGCTGGCTGTGCCGGACTCCGAGACCCCGGCCCGCTCGAAGATGGCGATCGACCGGCTGATCGCGCGGCGCGAGGTGCACCTGCGGGAGAAGACGCTGTGGCGGATGCTGTATGAGACAGCCGGGCGGGCGGAGGAAATCCTCGGCGTCAACATCGAGGATCTGGACTTCGCCGGGCGCCGTTGCCCGGTCAAGGCGAAGGGCGCCCGGACCAAAGCCCGCCGCCGGGGCCAGGCTCGCGAGGACTACGTGCTGGAGCCCGTGTACTGGGATGCCGGTACCGCTCGGCTGCTGCCCCGTCTGCTGAAAGGCCGCACCCGCGGGCCGGTGTTCGTCACCCACCGCCGCCCGGGGCCGGGCAAGGTCGTCAGCCCCCGCGACGTGTGTTCGGACACCGGCCTGGCTCGTCTCTCCTACGGGCAGGCCCGCGCCCTGCTCGACGAGCACACGGCCCTGCGCGGACCGGGCACGGGCTGGGACCTGCACGAGTACCGCCACTCCGCCCTGACCCACCTCGGCGAACATGGCGCCTCGCTGTTGATGCTGATGGCGAAGTCCCGCCACAAGAAGCCGGAGAACGTCCGCCGCTACTTCAAGCCGTCCCCCGAGGCGATCGCCGAGCTCACGAGCCTGCTCGCGCCCGGCGGCAGCAACCGCTGAGCCGCGTTCCTTGATCCTTCTCGGTGGCAACGGCGGAGGCGGACAGAAGCGTCGCAGCGGCGAGGCTGCCCCAGAGGGCAGCCGAGCCGTGGGAGGCGAGAGCGGTGATGACCGCCGGGGAGACGGCGAGGCCGAAGCCCGTGGAGAGCTGGAAGCGGGCGAGGGCGCGTCCCAGGACATAGGCCGGGGCGAGGGCGGTGACGAGCGCGGTGGCGCTGCCGGCATAGATGATCTCGCCGATGGTGCAGACCACGGACACCGTGGCGACGGCCGGGGCACTCCAGCCGTGTCCCAGTGAGGTGGCCGCGAGGAAGCCGAGGTAGGACGCGGCGAGTACCACGCCGGCAAGAGCCAGCACGGCCCGCCGGGAGAAGCGGGACATCAGGACGGTGACCGGAACCTGCAGGGTGACCACCAGCACCGTGTTCGCCACGAAGATGGCTGCCGACCACACCGGGGATGCGTGCAACTGTGTCACCAGGACCAGAGGCAGCGCGATTTCGGGGACGTTGAGGCAGAATACGTAGACCACGTTGGCGGCCAGCAGCACGCGCATCCGAGGGGCGGGCCCGTCGGCCCTGTCCTTGGCCGAAATTGCGGCCGGATGCGTGTGCAGGTGAACCGACCATGCCAAAGCTGCCGCAGCGAGATAGGCGAGCCCGGTGACGGCTGCCAGCGCCTGCAATGCGGTGGTGCCGCCCGCCAGACATGCGGTGGCGAGGAGGGCACCCGCGCCCAGGCCGGCGTTGCGCAGGGCGCGGCCTCCCGCGAGAGCGGCGTCGCGTTCGCGGCCGTGGGCGACCGTGGCCACGAGAGCTGCATGGGCGGCCGGCCATGCCTGGTTGCCGATGCCGAGGAAGAGTGCCGCCGTCGCGAACAGCCAGACGTGCCCCTCCGGGGCGACCAGCAGCAGCGCCACGCCCACCACCCGCACCAGCATCGACGCCGCCACGACCGTGCTGCGTGCGCCCCGGTCCAGCCATCGGCCCACCGCGGGCATGCACACCAGACCCACGACGACGCTGGCCGTCATGGCGATGCCGGTGGCCGACGCGGACAGCCTCAGCACCGTCACCCCGTAGAGCAGCAGAAAGGGCCGCAGCAAGCCGGTGCCGAGCGCGTCCACGGCCAGGGCGACGGCATAGCGGGGGCCTCCGGAGGCACGGACGAGGGCGCGCGGCTGGAGCTTGGTGGTGGTTGCCATGGCGTCAACGGTGCGTTCGGCCGCCGGGCCGACTATGCCGGTTGACGGACACCGTCAATCGACGCGGTCGTCGGCCATCCGACCAGCGAGAATGAGAGGATGACGTTGAGGATCGACATCGGCGGCCTGCCGTCCGGGCGACTGCGGTTCGCTGCCTCCCCGCTGGCCGAGCTGACCGCGATGCTGCACGTGCTGGCCGAACCCGCGCATCACCCGCAGCTCGCTGGCTGGGCCGGGGACGTCTGGGCTGGGCTGCGGCCGGAGCTGGCCGAGCGGCTCAGGGAGGCAGAGTTCCTCTGGCGTTCCTCACGAGCCGACTTCCTGGTCCCCGCTCGTCCCCGGCCGACCCTCACCGAGGAACTGGACGATGTAGACCGGATCGACGATGAAACCTATGTGACCGCCGCGCTCATCACCACGTGCGGCAGCAACCGGGTCCACTTCGCTGCGCCGTCACCGCTCGCCGACGCGACGGCGCGCGAGCGGGCCCTGGACCTCGCCCAGGCCCGCGGCGCGCTCCAAGAGGCCTTCGCGGAACGGCTGCTCGCGGACCCCACAGCCGTGCGGGCGCGGGTGCGTCACACCCTCGAACAGTGCGCCGAGGCCTTCTTCGACGCCGCCTGGACGGGCGTCGCCGTGCAACTCGCCACCGACCTGCGCCTGAAGAACGACCTGCTGAAGCGCCAGGGCATCGGGGCGGCACTCGCGTCAATCTCCAGCGCCGTCACCCTGGCGCCGGACGGCAACGGCATCATCGTGGACAAGCTGCAGGACAATGCGACCGCCGCCCACGGCACCGGGGTCACCTTCCTCCCCAGCGTCTTCGGTCGCCCGCACCTGGTGGTGGTCCACGCGCCCGGGTGGCAACCGGTGGTGCAGTACCCCGTTGCCGAGCCGAGTCCACCGGAGCCGGTATCGCTGGAAACGGTCACGCTACGGCTGGAGGCACTCGCGCATCCGGTACGGCTGCGGCTGCTGCGCACCCTGGCCCGCGGCCCGCACACCACCGGTGAGCTGGCCCACGCCTGGGAACTTTCACCCCCGGAAGTTTCCCGCCACCTCGCTGTCCTACGCCGCGCGGGCCTGCTCACGGCCCGGCGGCAGGGCCGCTACGTCCGCTACACCGTCAATCTGCCCGATCTGACGGCGCTGGGGGCCGACCTGCTGGCGGCCGTACTGCGCTGAGTAGTTTCGGTCTGCCAGAACGCGGCCGACCGCCGCCTTCGCAACATCGTCCGACTCGGCAGGCCGCCGAGCAGTATCGGCGCGACCGCCTGCTGCCCTCGGGCAGCAGGGCAGCGTACTGGCTGCACCGCCGGACGTTCCTCCTGGCCATACCCCCAGGGGGCATCCTGTCCGGCCGTGCGGGCCAGGGCGTGTCACTCCTCGTCGATCGCGTCCTTGTCGCGAAGCGGACGCAGACCACCGGGCCCGTTGAGGCATCACTCGAAGGTGTCCAGATAAGGAGATGTACGGCATCTTCCGGCTGGAGATGGACAAACGGCTCGACCTGGCACCGGCCGCCTCCGTACCGAGCCAGTGCCGTCCCGCGCCCGGTGATGTGGCTTCTTTGGGCTCCGGCACCTGATGGCGCTCGGGTCGACACCGATTCGCCTACTTCCGCCCGCTTTCGAAGGCGTCGCCTCCTCGGCAGGTAGGCCGAGGAGGCGACGGGGGAGGGGAGCGAGGCCGCGGGCTGCCTAGATCGTGGCGAGGAACGCCTTGACCGCGGCGGCGAGCGCGTCCGGGGCGGTGGTGGGGATGAGGTGGTCGGCATCGAGTTCGACCGGCGCAGTGCCGGGGCGGTGCTCGACCATGGCCCGGATCTGCTCGGCCGGGATGATGCCCTTGGTGCCATGGATCAGCAGGGTCGGGCAGTCGGTGGCCGTCCAGTCCTCCCAGTGGTCGCCGTGAACGAGGTCTTCGGACCGGTACATGTCCTGGGGGTGGAAGGGCAGCCGCCAGGTGCCGTCCGCGTTCTCCCGCAGTCGGCTGGCGAAGTAGGGCGCGGCTGGGCCCAGGCCTGCGAGCAGCGCCTCACAGCTGGGTGCCTGGTAGGGCTGGTTGAGCAGGAAGGCGAAGGGGTTGGGCCCTTTCAGGCCGAGGGACGCGGCGCCCTCGACGTTGACCAGCGCGGTGACGCGCTCGGGGTGGCGGGCGGCGAACTGGTAGGCGTTGATGGCGCCGAGGGAGTGGCCGAGCAGCACGACGCGGTCCAGCCCCAGGTGGTCCAGGAGGGCCTCGATGTCGGCGAGGTAGCCCTCCCGCGAGTAGTCGGCGGCACGGTCGGACTCCCCGTGGCCGCGCTGGTCCGGGGCTATCAACCGCCAGTCGGCGCCCAGCACCTGGGCGAGGGGGGCGAAGGAGGCGCCCTCGGACAGGTGTCCGTGCAGCGCGACGATCGGGCGGCCGATCCCGCCGAAATCGAGGTAGGACAGCTGGCGGCCGTCGATGACGAGTTCGGCACGTGTCGCGGCGGTATTCGCGGCAGTGGTGTTCATGGTGGCTCCCCCTTGTCGGTGGCGATGGAAAGACCGTAGCGAGGATTTAGGCAAACGCACAAGACGCTTGCCTAATACGTTCGTATAAGGCGTTCGCCTTGTGCGAGCGCGTCACCTTTGAGTAGCCTCCGACCATGGGAAATCGCGAAGACCTGCTCGCCGGAGCCCGCCGCTGCCTGGAGGAGAAGGGCTGGGCACGCACCACCGTCCGCGACATCACCGCCGCCTCGGGCGGCGTCAGCATGGCCGCCATCGGCTACCACTTCGGCTCCCGCGAGGCGCTGCTCAACGCCGCACTCATCGACGCCATCGACGAATGGGGCACCCGGCTCGGCCGCGCCCTGGCCGACTTCGGCACGGAGGGCGCCACGCCCGCGGAGCGCTACGAGGCGATGTGGGACCGGATCATCAAGTCCCTTCCCATGCACCGCGCCCTATGGCTCGCCTCGATCGAGGCGCTCACCCAGGCCGAGCACTCCGAGGACCTGCGCCGCTACCTCGCCGGGGGCCAGGCTCAGGGGCGGCGGGGCCTGGCGGCCGTCCTCGACGGAGTCGAGGAGGACGCGGTCGGCGACGACACGGCGCGCACGCTGGGCGCCGTCCAGATGGCCCTGCTCTCCGGCCTGATGACGCAATGGCTCACCGACCCCGACCAGGCCCCCACCGGCGCCGACATCGTTGCTGGTCTGCGCGCGTTGGCTCATATTGTCGGACCCGATCACCCCTGATGCCCCCCCACGCGCACATGAATCAAGCTCGGCAGTGTCGGGAAACGAACATCTGCCGACACTCGGGCCCGTGATCACGAACCCGCAGGTGGACAGTGTCGGCAACTCGCGTCGGAAATCAACGTCGGAGAACGGTCCTTCGAGGTAGTTTCCGACAATGCTCATCGGCTACTGCCGCACATCGACGGCCGACCAGAACCCCGATCATCAGATCGACGCACTACTCCGCCACGGCGTCGACCGCGACAACATCCACGTCGACGTCGCCAGCGGCGCGAAGGCGTCCCGCCCGAAGCTCGACCTCGTCATGCAGCTGCTCCGCGAGGGCGACACGCTGAAGGTGACCCGGCTCGGCCGGCTCTCCCGCTCCGTGCTGCACCTGGTCACCCTCGGCGCCGAGCTGCGCGAGCGCGGCATCGGCCTGCACGTCATCGAGCAGGGCATCGACACTGCCACCATGGAGGGGCGGGCGATGTTCGGGATGCTGTCCGTACTGGCGGAGCTCCAGCGCGAACTGATCGTGGCGAACACGAACGACGGGCTCGCCTCCGCGCGGGCCCGGGGGCGGGTCGGCGGGCGCCGGCCGAAGCTCACCGAGGACCAGGCCGCGCTCGCCCAACGGCTCTACGACGAGCGGGAGAAGACCGTCCAGCAGATCGCCGACATGTTCGGCGTCCCGCGGTCCACGGTGTACGGGCACCTCGACAAGACCAAGACCGTGCCCCGCCAGCCCAAGAAGACCACGGTCACGAAGCCCTGACCGCTACTTTGCGACTGGGGTCAGAGATAGGAGTCCGGGGCCGCCAGGGCTGCCACCTGCACTACGACCGCGACCACCACGCCCGCACCCGGGCCGAAGCCCGTCACACCGCACTCGAATCCTCCGGGCAGCTGACGTTCGAGCTGTAGCGGCTACCTCACCGGGACGACGTCCGTAGCCCTTCGATCCCAAGGTGTCGGTGACCAGCAGGACAGCGAAGGCCGCCAGGTCGGAAGCCCCTTGGTTTTGAAGGCACCAAGCCTGTTCGCCAAAGTTGGGCCGGAACCCCGCCACCTTCACGTGGACAGGACAGGGGCCGAAGAAGACCACCGCCACAAAGCCCTGAAAGCTACCGGCGTGTTACTTGTTCCCTGGTGTCCGAGCTAGGACTGCGGGGCCGTCAACTGCCGCGTACGGCGGGAAACGATCTCCAATAGCGTGGGAAACGATCACCGAGCGAGGGTGAATCTCCCTTGGTCACGGAGTTTCGTCGGTGCACCGACGGCGTGATGGCGGTGTTCCCGATCGGCCTGGAGCGTCTCAGCGGGGTTGTCGGTGAAGAACGGGTGGTAGCCCCAGACGGGGAACAACTCGCCCTGCTCGCTCACGACGGCGGGTTTGGCCAGGTCGCGGACCCGGCGCACGATCAGCCGGGCGGTGACCCGCTCGCTCTTCTTGCGGCCGGCGAAGGCGGTGTGGGCGGGTATCTCGGCGACTGCGGCGTCCGAGATGAGCTCACCGGTTTCGGGGTCGGGCACGGGGGTGGGGTACGTGATCTGCTGCCATGCCTGGTCGGGGATGCCGTGCATGGCGCGTTTGATGGAGGGTTCATCCCGGTGGTGATGGAGAAGTGGGCACCTGACCGGCGGCAGGCGGCGATGACACCGGCGTTGTAGAACTGTGAGTCCGCCGACGCGGACCGCGAACAGGCCAACCAGGTCGACGACTACATGCAGGCCGTCCTCAACGACCCTCCCTTCGCCAACGTCGAAACCACGTGGGACTTCTACCTCGTCGTCTGCTCGATCAAAGACAGGCTGATGCCGCAGCTCCGTCAGAAGCCGTATCTCAACCGATCATGGAACGTGCGGGTCGAACAGGTTTCCCGCCGGGGTGCTCTTCCCGTTGTGCGCGTATGAAGACAGGGCCTCTCGGTAGCTCGGGGATGCGAATCGAACCGAGCAATGCCGGGAGGCCCTGGTGTCGTTGTTGTACGCGTCCGAGCCCGTCCAGTTCAACTCGGCTGCACCATCGTGTGATTGCCTCGCGCACGTGTACGGCAACGCGGCCGACCATCCCCACTGGGTACGCCGGTATCCGTCGGACATGACGGACGCCGAGTGGACGGCCATCCGGCCGTTGCTGCCGGTGCCGGCCTGGCTTCAGGGGCGGGGCGGACAGCCCGAAGGCTACTGCCACCGCCAGATGCTGGATGCGATCCGCTATCTGGTCGCGGGCGGGATCTCCTGGCGGGCGATGCCCGCGGACTTCCCCGCCTGGGGCCGGGTCTACGCCTTCTTCCGCCGCTGGCGCGAGCACGGGCTGATCGCCGAGTTCCACGACCGGCTGCGCGGAAAGGTCCGGGAGCGCGAAGGCCGTGAGGCCGAGCCCACTGCGGGGGTCATCGACGCGCAGTCGGTGCGGGCAGCGGCTTCGGTGCCGGCCGCCTCACGCGGCTACGACGGAGGGAAGCAGGTGCCAGGCCGCAAGCGGCCCATCGTGACCGACACACTCGGTCTGCTCCTGGTCGTCGCGGTCACCGCCGCGAACATCGGTGACCGGGACGCCGCCGTGGGCCTGCTGGCCCGGCTGCGCGCCCTGCACCGCGACATTGTCCTGGTGTGGGCCGACGGCGGCTACACCGGCGGCCTGGTCGAGTGGTGCCGCCGAAGACTCGCGCTGACCCTGGAAATCGTCAAACGCACCGATGATATGGAGGGGTTCGTGGTGCTCCCGAGGCGGTGGGTGGTAGAACGCACGTTCGCATGGTTGCTCAACTCCCGCCGTCTGGCCCGGGACTACGGGACACGACCGGAGAACAGCGAGGCGATGATCCGGTGGTCGATGGTCACACGGATGAGCCGGCGTCTGGCACGGCCACGGGCCGCCGACCGGTGCTGAATGCCCCCGACGCCTCCTGCAGGAGCCACCCGCGCTCTGCCAGGCGCCTGGCCTTCGAGCGCACCCCCTCGACCTTCGCCGGCGTCGTCTCAAGCCCCAGCTGAACCGCGATCTCCCTGGCCTTCAGCGGTCCTTGGCCCGCCGGGGACCGCTCCTCCACCACACCCAGAATCCGCTGGTAGTCCGGCGCCAGCACCGTCACCGGCAGCCCGTCCCGCCAGAAAGGCACCGTCGAGCCCGGCACCGGTGCGAGCGAGGGCGCTGTTTCCTGCTCAGCCCCGGCCCCGGCCCCGGCCCCGGCCCCGGCCCCGGCCCCGGCCCCGGCCCCGGCCCCGGCCCCGGCCTCGGGCAGGGGCGCGGCACTTGCGGTCGGCGGCGAGGTGGACCTTGCTGGTCTGCCCGCCCCTGGAGCGTCCGAGGAGAGCGGCCTTCAGCCGGAATTTTCGGCGGCGCCGGATGCGGCGTCGTTCCTCCCGCTCGGGATCGGTTTCGGCGTCCTGCCCGTTTGGTTCTTCGAGGCCGCCCCCTTTGACCTGGCCTTCTCCTCCTCGGCGGCAGCCTTCTCCAGTGCGGTGATGACGTCCTCGCCCAGGTGCATCCCGGCAGCGTCGTGATGGGCCCGGGCAGTGGTGGAGTCGACGCTGACCAGGGACAGGTCCACCTCACCCCGCTTCGCGGCTTCTGCGATCAGGCCCTCCAACAGGGCCGCGAAGACGCCTGCGTCACGCCACTGCCGGAAGCGGTTGTGGACGGTCGACCAGGCACCGAACTCCTGCGGCATCTCCCGCCACTGCCCGCCGGTCCTGAACCGCCAGATCACGCCCCCGAACTGCTACCACAGCCGCTCGGGGTAGGGGCCGTACGCGCCGATCGGCAGGTACGGCTCGATGAACTCCCAGTCCGGGTCCATCAGTTGCACTCGCGTCACGCAAGACGGTCTACCGGATCGGGCCCCGCCACGAAGGCACATCCCGCAAATTGATCACGACTCAATACACGCCCTAGCAGCCCGACGTCGTGTTCATGGACACCGCATGCCCCGACGGGACGGGGTGGAGGCGACCCGCCGCATCCTGGAGACCCCCTCGGCCACCCGGGTGATCGTCCTGACCACCTTCGACCTGGACGAACACGTCCTGGATGCCCTCCGCGCGGGGGCCAGCGGCTTCCTGGTCAAGGACGGCCCGGCGGACTCCCTCGTCGAGGCGATCCGCACGGTCGCCTTGGGTGAAGCGGTCATCTCACCAAGGGTGACCCGCAGGCTCCTCGAGCGGTTCGCCGCGCTCCCCGAACCGCTACCCGCCCCACCAAGCCTGGACGCACTCACGGAACGGGAAACGGACGTGCTCCGGGCCCTGTCCCGCGGATTGTCCAACGCGAGATCGCCGCCGAACTTTTCGTCAGCGAGGCCACCGTGAAGACCCATGTCGCCCACATCCTCGACAAGTACCACCTGCGCGACCGCGTACAGGCCGTCATCCTCGCCTACGACAAGGGACTTGCCCTGCCTTCCACCCCCACCCGCCCGTAAGGCACACCGGTCGGGGAGGAGGCGCCCACCCAGTCATCCAGACGAATGACCTCCCCCCTCGCCACCTCGAACGATGCCGCGGACGCGGTCAAACGCAGGCTTGACGCAGTCACTCGACTGATGCCCGCGGACGCGGTTAAGCGCAGGCTGGAAGCGGTCAACGGCCGTGTCCCCGCTGGCCGTAGCAAGCGCCGCGTCCGGTAGGCGGCTAAGAATCTCTTGAGGAAATACTTGATGACCACGACCACGCTCGACCGTCCTGCCCTCTCCCCGACGATCTCCTGGCCGTGCCCGCCTCACCTGCGCATCACCCTCCTCACGGGGCCCGACCGCGGCATGCTCGTCCGTCTGAGCGGCGAACTGGACATCGCCACCGGCCCCGCGATCAAGAGCGCACTCGACTTCTGCCTCAGCCTCGACCACAGCCACGGCGTGATCCTCGACGCGGCCGACCTCACCTTCATCGACGCGGCCGGTCTGAGTCCCCTGGTCGAGGCCCACACGCTCAGCCAACGACGCGGCCAGTGGCTGAGAATCGCACCGATGAGCGCCGCGCTGCGCCGGGTTCTGACCCTGACCCGGCACAGCCACCGACTCCTCGACTGCACGGCAGCCGGCCAGGGCGACACCCACCGGATTCTGCCCGGCACATCGCTGCCGAAGCGATGATCCGCACCATCACGGCCCACGGCTGCGCGCCGCCACCAACCCTTCGCGCCGTGCTGTTTCGGCCTGGGCGCCCCGGCCCGCCCGGCCGACTTTCACCGGACGGGTCCGCCCGCCGACGAATCCCGCAACGGCAAACGTACAAACGGCGCGCCCAAGGGGGCCGTGCACACCGAACCAACGACGCCCGCCCGGCTCTCTGCGCGGCAGCGGCAGGAGGAAACCGCACCGTCGAGCAGGCGATGCACAGCTGAAGAATGTCCGGCGTGGCCGCAACCTAGGAGCGTGTCCCAGTAACCAGCAACCTGCGGGGTGCTCGTGATCATGCGGGTTGATCCGGTATGCGTGATGGGGGATGGGCTGTTCGAGGTCGGGCCGGTCGAGAGGAAGCAGCCACGGGGTCGTGCGGCGGCGGTGGACAAGCGGTTTCGGGCGTTCGACCCGCACCAGGTCCTGCTGCTGCCGCCGTCGCTGGAGGACTGGCTGCCCGAAGGGCACCTGGCCCGGTTCGTCGGCGATCTGGTCGACGAGGCGCTCGACCTCTCGCCGATCCTGGCCGACTACACCGAGAAGCGCGGTTACCCGCCCTACGGCCCGCGGCTGATGGTGCGCCTGCTCATCTACGGCTACACCACCGGAGTCCGCTCGTCCCGGGCGATCCAGCGCCATTGCGTGGACGACGTCGCCTTCCGGTTCCTGACCGCCGGCCAAGCCCCGGACTTCCGCTCGATCGCCCGGTTCCGCCGCCGCACCTCGACGCGCTCGCCGACCTGTTCCTGCAGTCTCTGCGCCTCGCCCAGAAGCTCGGCATGGTCACGATGGGCCGAGTCGCCCTGGACGGCACGAAACTGGAGGCCAACGCCTCCAAACACAAAGCGATGAGCTACAGGCGCCCCGTCGAAAAGGAGGAGCGCGTCGAGGCGGAGATCGCCGAGCTGGAGTCCAGGGCCCGAGCCTTGCTGGCCGACGCCGAGCACGTCGATGCCGCTGAAGACGCCAGGTTCGGCGTGGATGGCAAGGCCACGTCGACCTGATCGAGATGCACCGTGACCAGCGGATGTACGAGTGGTCCGTCACGGCCCGGCCACCGCTCCAAAAGCCCGGTGCGAGCTGTGATCCGACGACAGATGCGCGATTCAGGTCCGCCAGATGATGTGCGGCAGGTTTGCCGCCGACGAAACGTCCGGTTATGCCGAGAGGAGTGTGTTGTCGGGCGTCTGGTGGCGGGCGGTGTGGGCGCCTCGGTATCCCCTCAGTGATGACTGCTGCGTGAGGCAGCTCACACTCCTCCCCATGCGGGCATATGAAGTACACCAATGCGTCATACGGCGCATGCCTGAAGGCTGCTCGCCGTCGCACGATTCTTGTTCGTGAACACGAGATTGATGCTCGCGCGGTGACCGAGCCGGTGGGATCGCGGCCGGTAGCCGATCTGGTGGGGCGCAGGGCCGAGTGGGAACTGGTCAAGTCACTGCTCGAGGGG
>NZ_JBIAQV010000063.1:0-17624 GCF_042889305.1 Streptomyces sp. NPDC002619
CGCGGAGCGACGCTGCGTCGCTCCGCAACGCAGGTCCAAGGACGGCATTCCCCACCCGGCTGAAGCCGGGCGTCCCCTGCCGAGAACAGGGATGGGGGCCCCTGGACCGACCGTGTCGAAGGCGACGCTGAGTTCCGCGAGCGATGTCATGCGGTGGAACCGCCGTCCACGCAAGACTCCGACGTCCCCGAGCGAGACCGGACTGTTGGGCATCCACACGGCGAAGTAGCCGAGCCCGTCATAGATCTCTTTCGTGTACCGCTCATGGATGGCCGTTGTCATCGATCCCCGCCCTCACCCAGCCGATGGGGCATCGTAGTCGTTCGGTCACATGGCGTCACCGGAGTCGGCTTTGTCTGTACGGCCCTTCAGCTGTGGATCCCTACACAACTAGCGCGGTTGGTCCGCAGCGGCATTGGACGGTCCCGCAGGTAGTAGCTGCGGGACCGTTGCTGCGATGAGGCGTGGCCGTCCGGTCAGGCGGTGGCCACCGCGCTCCTGCCGCGGTCGGCCTTCATCGGTCCGGCCGCGCTGGGCCGGACGTCGAAGTCGAACATGGCGGTGGGCACGTAGAGCGAGCAGCAGGCGTTGGGGATGTCGACGATGCCGCTGATACGTCCCTCGATGGGTGCGGAGCCGAGCAGCAGGTAGGCCTGTTCACCGCTGTAGCCGAACTTCTTGAAGTACTCGATGGCATTGAGGCAGGCCCGGCGGTAGGCCAGCGTCGCGTCCATATAGAAGTTGGTGTCCGTGTCGTGGTCGACGGAGACTCCGATAAAACTGATGTACTCCGTGTAGCGCGGCTCGACGTTGCCGGGCATGAACACCGGGTTGGTGGAGATGCCGTACGTCTCCATGCCGCCCTTGATCAGGTCGACATGGAAGTCGATGAAGCCGCCCATCTCGATGGCGCCGCAGAAGCTGATCTCTCCGTCGCCCTGGCTGAAGTGCAGGTCGCCGGCGGAGAGCTTGGCATCCTCGACGTACACGGGGAAGAAGGCCCGCGAGCCCCGGGTCATGTTCTTGATGTCCTGGTTGCCTCCGTTCTCACGGGCCGGCACCGTGCGGGCGCCCTCCGAGGTGATGCGCGTGGCGAGGTCTCCGCTGGCCGTGCCGGCGAGTGCGTTGTTGGTGTCCGGGGGTACGGCGAGGGGCGGGACCCGGTTCGGGTCGGTGTCGATCAGTGCCTTCTCGCGGGCGTTCCAGCGGGCGAGCAACTCGGCCGACGGTGCCGTTCCGAACAGCCCGGGGTGGGTGATGCCGGTGTAGCGGATCCCGGGCAGATGACGGGAGACGGCCTGCTGTCCGTGGAGGTCCCATATCGCTTTGTAGGCGTCGGGGAAGTAGTCGGTCAGGAAGCCGCCGCCGTTGGCCTTGGCGAAGATGCCGGTGTAGCCCCAGCCCTGGCCGGCCGCGTCGCCGGTCTGCTGGGGGACGGGTCCGAGGTCGAGGATGTCGACGACGAGCAGGTCGCCGGGTTCGGCGCCCTCCACACCTATTGGGCCGCTGAGCATATGAGGGATGGTCAGGTCGATGTCGCGTACATCGTTGGCGGAGTCGTTGTTGCCGACCTGGCAGTCGGTCCAGTCACGGGTTTCCAAGCGGAACTCGGCTCCCGGCTTGACCACGGTGACGGCGGGGATGTCCGGGTGCCACCTGTTGTGTCCGGGGACATCCTGGTCGCGCATCGACTTGGTCTGGTCCACATGGAAGATGACTTCGGGCATAACAGTTCCTTACGTCTGATCCGGTTACGTGGGTGCGCTCACGCTTCCGGCCGCCGGGCCCGCACGGGTCGGCTGCCGAGACCGTGTGAGCGGCCACAGCGCCGCGAACACCACGACGCCGAAGGCGCCCAGGGCGATGGCGATCTCCGTCGTGTGCTTCCAGTAGCCGGACAGCAGCATCGCCGCGGGGATCACACCGGTGACCCAGCCCTCGATCGCCGTCACCCAGCCGACATAGGTGTTGAGCTCCGTCCTCTTGAGACCGAGCACCACGAAGAACAGGGCCCACAGGAAAGCCCAGTACAGCCAGATCACCCCGAATGGGTAGTCCTTGAAGAGGTGGAAATTGACGAACGAATACCCCAGCGCCACGATCGCCACGAACAGGGAGTAGTAGCCGACGCAGATGTTGTCGATGCCGGCGAGGAGGACGATTCCCACATACAGGTACGTGAATCCGAACAGGTAGATCCCGGATGCCGCCAGAATTGTGTCCTGGTCACCGTTGGCCGTGAAGATGAGGTAGGTCGGCGTCAGCACCTGCAGTGCGCCCACGAAGAGATTGAACACGGCTGCGGAGCGTGCATCGACTTTCCCCAGCAGCAGTAGCCCGTTCATGAACAGCACCGCACCGACGAAGAGGAGTCCAACATTCGCCACGGGCATGCACCTTCTAAGCCCACGTGGGGTACGGAGTTGTCGAAATCCGCCTGAGAGGTTCTGCCGCGTCGACCACCGCCCTCAGGGTCGAGGCAACCGCGAGAGCGCGGGGTGCGGGTGTCGTGGCGCCCTTCTGCCCGGCGGCACTTCGGAAACCACCGCCGGGGCATCACGTGACTGCTCCTCCCGCTCATGGAGGGCGGCGACCGTGTGCGAGGTCAGCGCCAGGCCGGGGGAGGAGTACACGCGTCTTGCAGTGCCTGCGCAGACAGGGCAGCCATGAACGGGGGGCGCAGTCCCGATCGCCAACTTCACATCGAAAGGCCCACAACGGCTGCATAGATATTCGTAGGTTGCCATCAGCAACCTCCGGGTGCCGGTGGACGCTGGCCAACCCTGAAATATGGCGCGGCAGGCAAGCTCGCACACGCCGCAATGATTCTTCCCTTTCAAGGAGACGACTCGCCCATCCGCGTGTCAAGTCTCACAAACTCCCTTACGGGGAGCCCGGCTCCGCGGTGGTCGGTAAACCGAGCGCACGGCTTGACGCGTCGTATATCCGCGATTTCCCGACGTGCCCTTGGTCGCACAACCCGCCCAACTCGTAACTGAATGTGGACACCCGCCTCATTACCCAATGGTGCAGGACAGCCATGGCAAAGATCCTTCCGATGCGCTCTCAGGATCCTGCGGACGCTGCGACCCGTCTCGGCGCAGGCGCGCTGTGCCCTGACACCCGGGAGACCCGGGAGACCCGGGAGGGTCGGCTCGACGGGGCCCCATCCGACCGGAGTGCCCGAACGGCGACGGCGGTGGTCCCGCCGGGAGGGGAGCGCGCTCCTGCACGGTCGCCGGTTCACGAATAACGGCCGCGGACAATAAAACAGCAGCGGATTCCGCGGAAGGTCCACCCTTGTCTGCTGCGAGCCAATGCCTGCTGTGAGCCGACTCACGGCGAATTTCGCTGGACGGGCGTGATCGGGGGCTTTAGCGTCCTTAATGGTTTGATTTTTCACTATGCGAAGACAGCGGCGCCGCGCATACTGCTTGGCAAGTAAAACAAGGTGAACGCTCGCCGGGAAGGTGGATCAGTGAGCAGCATGGACGCCGTGTGGGTACGGGGCGTGAACGGCATTCAGATGCATCACGTGACCGACCTCCAGGATGCCGGCAGGTTTCTCGGCAACGCAGCGATGGCACTGCGGGCCGCACAGGTGAGGACCGGCGCCGACCGGTATGACGGACTCGCCGCCGAGCTCACGGCCCTGCTGCAGCGGGTTCGGGAGCTGGAGGACGAGGCGCGGTCGGGCATGCACGAACTGCACTCCAGCGACCCCGAGCGGTTCGCCCGCTGCCGGGACGGTCATGAGCCGTGGCCCGGCGAGATCCCGGCGGGATTCATTCCCCGCCACACCTGCAAGGACGAATGCCTGTACCACGACCGGGACGTCCTCGAAGCGATCATGCAGTGCACCTGCGGTCGGCCGCCGTGCCGGGCGTGTGAGATCGGCGGACAGCTCTGACGCGCTGAGGGCGCGTACCGGTCGTGCGGACGCCGGGCGGGCGGCACTCGAGGGGTGCAGCCCGACCGGCGTCCCTCATTCGTCGCGCCGGGCCCAGGCGGCGAGCGGCTTCTCGTGCAGTGCCCGTACCGCCAGGACTTCGTCGAGCACGAGCGACGACAGGCGTGAGTTCCGCACCCCGGCATGGACAGCTCCGGATGCACGGCAGACGAACAGCGTCGGCACGTACCTTGGGCGAGTGGGAGGAGCCGGTCCTCGGGTCGTTTGCGAGAATTGCCCGTCGTATCGCGGTCTTCCCGCCAGAGCACCAATCCAAAAGGGCGCCGCTGACGTACTGAAAGTAAGGCCGCAACCGGGGGATACGCCCCTGGGCGGCGGCCGGTTCCCGTGCAGCGGGGATCTTGGATGCGAGACGAGCTCCTCGAATGCACGGTCGACCCCTACAACCGCCGGCGGCGCTGCGATCGGCGCAGCATGCACAGCCGCGGCAGCAGCCCCTGCCGTACACACCCATGTGACCTCCGATAGGTGCTTCGACCTCGACAACTGGCGTTGCTTCGACGGCCGATTCGACCACGGAGGATTCGTGATCATCGTGCTCCGCTAGCGGTCGTCCCAGGCACACGAGGGGCGCGTCCATCACGGGCGCGCTCCTTGGGCCTTCACCGTGATGGTGGACACGACTTCGCCGCCGGCCCGCCTCCATCGCCGCGGGCTCGTTCGTGCCGTGCGGGCAAAGCCCTGCCAGGACCTCGGGTCAGTACCCGGACCGTGTGCTTCCCCGTCAGGGACAGCGGCGGGCGTTGAGCCGGGCGGCCTGGCGCATCAGGTAATCGCGCTCGGCGAGGTTGGGTGCCTTTTGGGCCGCCTCGGCGTACAGCCGTGCCGCCGTCGCCAGGTCGCCGTCGCGCTCGTGGAGGTACGCCGCCACCGCAGCGTGGCGGGGCAGTGAGTCGTTCAGCGCCGCGAGCGCCGCCAGTCCGGCGCGCGGTCCGTCGGCCTCGCCGACGGCCACTGCGCGGTTGAGCCGGACGACCGGGCTGTCGGTCAGGCGCGCGAGCTCGTCGAACCACTCGACGATCTGCACCCAGTCGGTCTCCTCGGCGGTGGGCGCGTCGGCGTGGAGTGCCGCGATGGCGGCCTGGGCCTGGAACTCGCCCAGCCGGTCGCGGGCGAGGGCCGACTGCAGGATCTCGACCCCCTCGGCGATCGACTCGGTGTCCCACCGGCCGCGGTCCTGCTCGGCGAGCGGCACCAGACTGCCGTCGGGCGCGGTCCGGGTGGCGCGCCGGGCGTGGTGGAGCAGCATGAGGGCGAGCAGCCCCGCCACTTCGGGGTGGTCGATCGCGGCCGCGAGCTGCCGGGTGAGCCGGATGGACTCGGCGGCGAGGTCGACGTCGCCCGAGTAGCCCTCGTTGAAGACCAGGTAGAGGACGCGCAGCACGGTGGCGACATCGCCGGGCTGGTCGAACCGCACGCCGGAGATGGTGCGCTTGGCCCGGCTGATGCGCTGCGCCATGGTCGCCTCGGGCACCAGATAGGCCTGGGCGATCTGGCGGGTGGTCAGCCCGCCGACGGCGCGCAGCGTGAGCGCGACCGCGGACGACGGCGTCAGCGACGGGTGGGCGCACAGGAAGTAGAGCTGGAGCGTGTCGTCCACCGCGGGCGCGGGCCCGGGCGCCGGCTCCTCGTCGACGAGGTCCTCACGTCGGCGGCGGGCGGTGTCCGCCCGGGTCGCGTCGAGGAACTTGCGCCAGGCCACGGTGACCAGCCAGCCCTTGGGGTCCCGCGGCGGGGCGGCCCGCCAGACGCGGACCGCCTCGACCAGCGCTTCCTGCACGGCGTCCTCGGCCGCCGCGAAGTCGGCTCCGCGGCGGACGAGGATCCCGAGCACGCTCGGCGTGAGGCTCCGGACCAGGGCCTCGTTCATCGATGAGGTCACTCCGTGATGGTGGGCGGCTCGGCCAGGAACGGGCGCAGCTCCAGCCACTCGTGGATCGGCTTCCCGCCCGCCCCGGGGGCGGCCGACAGGTCCCCGGCCAGCTCGACGGCGCGCTCGTAACTGTCGACGTCGATCACCATCCAGCCGGCGATGAGGTCCTTGGTCTCGGCGAACGGGCCGTCGGTGACCGGCGGGCGCCCCTCACCGTCGTACCGGACGAACGCCCCCTCCGGGGCAAGCGCCTGACCGTCGACGAACTCGCCGGTCCCCTCGAGCCGGGCCGCGAAGTCCTGCATGTACTGCACGTGCGCCGAGATCTCCTCCGGCGTCCACTGGTCCATGGGCACGTCGTTGACCGGAGCCGGAGCGCCGCGGTAGTGCTTGAGCAGCAGGTACTTGGCCATCGTGTTTCTCCTCGGTGCTGGTGCAACCCATTTTGGTCACGTCCACCCCGGGGACGGAGCCAGTCGCGGGTTCTCGACATACTGCGCCCATGAACGAGAACGCCTTCTGACAGCTCATCGATGACTGCACATCGCCCAAGCCCGACCCGGACGGTTGGCAGCGGTGGGAAATCCGCAGCTTCAGGATTCGACCGAGAACCGTGGCCGCGCCGACCGCGCCCGATCTGAGCAGAACACCGCGTCATCCGAGGGCGCGCGGCCCATACCGCGCGCCCGCCGCGGCGGCTGTGAAAATCGCTGTCCGATGGTCGGAACCCGGTGATAGAGAGTCAGCGTGACAACGACACTTGAGTTCGCCGTCCTGCTGCGACTGATCGACGAACGGTCGACCGCCTTCCGTGCCGCGGTCGCCTCCGCGCCAAGCCTCGACGTGCAGGTGCCGACCTGCCCCGAGTGGACGCTGTTCGATCTGGTGCAGCACTTGGGCGAGAGGCGCCGCTTCTGGGCCGCCACCGTCGCCGCAGGGCCTGCCGCCGCTCCCCCGGCCAAGTCCGCATCGGAGGGCGCCCCGGCTGCGCCCCGGGAGCGCGAGGCCCTGCTGGCCTGGTTGGCCGCGTCGACGCAGCAACTACTGGACGCACTACGGGAGGCCGGGCCGGATCGCGGTTGCTGGACGTGGTGGGGTACGTCGGAGTCGCCGCAGACGTCCGGTGCCGTCGCTCGGCACCAGGTACAGGAGATCGCGGTGCACACCTACGACGCCCAGATCACCGTGGGTGCCCCGCAGTCGTTGCCGGACCAGGTGGCACTCGACGGTGTCGACGAGTTCCTGTCCACCTGCTGCGCAACGACGAGTGCCTGGCCGCACAAGCCCGCTGCCGTCGACTTCCACGCCACCGAGGGCCGCTCCTGGCGCCTCTCGCTCTCCGCCGACGGCGCACGGATCACCCGTCTCCCCACGCCCGGCACAATGCCCGCCATCGCTGCCGGCGAGGGCCCGGACGCGGCCGCCGCCTCTGCCCGGGGCACGGCCGGCGAGCTGGTCCTCACCCTGTACGGCCGTATTCCGGTGGACTCCCTGAAGCTCGACGGCGACCGACGTCTCTTCGACCTGCTCCAGGCCTGGGAGCCGGAGGAGTAGAACGCCGGGTTCCGGGTCGAGGTCGACGCCCTGGCCGTGCTCACCGAGCCGTCACTCGGGTGCTGCGGGGCCGCCCGCTGGATCACGATGAGAGCCGGAACGTCCCGTCAAGGGCGCCTTCGGCGTCGCCTGCGGCGATGACCTTCGATCACCCTTGACCGGCCATTCCGACTCTTGGCTGGGCTGGTTATCGGGCGGCCCCTCCCGTGTGGCGCCCGGGTCAGCTGGCCTGGGCCTTGGTGTGGGCGAGGCGGTAGGACTAGGTGCCGGTCCGGATGTTGGCGCCGTTGAAGGTCAGCCGGTCGACGATGGCCGCGCAGAGTCGCGGATCGCACTCCGCACTGGGAATGCTCACCCCAGTCCAGTACGAGCTGCGACAACCGCCTGTAGCGTGAAACCCAGCGACGCGGCTCCACACAAGTCGGGGCACATCGCCCCACCGAACCCGGAACGGTTCACATCGGGAGTTGCCATCAGTGTCGAGTGGTGCAGGCCTTGGTGAGGTCGTCGGCCGCGTCGGTGAGCGGCGTCAGGTCCGGGGTCTTGTCGCCGTTCTTGATTGACGTGCGTACGTTGTCGACTGCCTTGGTCAGTTCGTGGACCGCCTTGGTGACATCCGTGTCGCCTGCCTTCTCTCCTGTGTCCTCCATTTCCTTCAGGTTCTTGTCTATGGACTTGAGGGAGGCATCGGTCCTGTCCGGATTGACGGCCGCGTGCGCGGCCGCGAACTGAAGATCGGTGACGTTCTCGGCGATGGAGTGGGCGGTCTGCATGCAGTCCAGAGCCCTGTCGACGGTGGAGCAGCCGGTGGCGAGGCCGACAGTGAGCGTGGCGGTGGCTGCGGCAAGGGCGGTCGCGATTCGGCGCTGTCGGCGCGCGGCCATGGGTGTCCCCTCCCGTTGTCTGGCCCCCGCTGCAGGCTCCGGTTGGTGCCGTGAGGGAAGCGAGGGCGGGTGGCCGGTCGCTGGGCCGACCGGACCCGCTTGATGGTGCCTCGTCCCGCTCGGGAATATCTCGTGTGCTACCTGAGAGCCCCATCGGGTCCGTTGGTGGGGTGTCGGATCGAAGCCGCGTGTACGGCGAGGTCGCGAGCGCAGGTGATCGGGTGGCGCCCGCGCGGCATCGCGTCATGGACGTCCGTGGATTCTCGGCGTGACTCATGGGGCGTCGGCCGAGATCGCCGTACCCACACGGACCGGCCGACCGCCTCGGCGGGGTGGTCGGCCGGTCCCGAGTTACCAAGAAGCTGGCCAGAGCCACCCGTCCGAGTATCCGGATGGCGTGACGTCCTCCAAGGGGCCGGCCGCGTTCAGTGGCCGCTGCCGAAGGTGCGCTCGAAGTCGCGGAAGGATGCCTCCTGCCGCCACGCGGCCTTGGCCTTTGGGCTGTTGGCGAGCAGACGGCGGCATTGCGGGCGGGGCTGGGTGGAGCCGGGCTGTTCGGTGGCGCAGGCGCTGACGAGGTGGTACCCGTCCCGGGTCGGGTTGCCCCGCCAGATGCTCTGGCCGGGCAGGAAGGCGTACTCGAGCGAGGCCCGGGCGAGGTTCTTCAGGACGGGGTAGGTCAGGCCGTAGGTCTCGGTGGCATACGCGTACTCGTGGGTGATGTCGGTGCGGCTGACGCCCGGGTCGTCGGTGGCCAGCACGACCGGTACGCCGAAGCGCCGGTAGGTGGTGAAGGGGTGGTCGGCGCCCTTGACGCCGAGGATCTGGGCGTTGCTGGTGAACGGCACCTCGACCGCGATCTCGTGGGCGGCCATGGTGCGGGCGGTGTGTTGCCAGTCGTCCTCGTGGACGAGGTCGACGCCGTGGCCGATGCGTTCGGCGCCCGCGACGTCGACGGCCTCTTTGATGTGGAAGCTGAGGTCTTCGGGCTTGACCAGGCCCGGCCACAACTCGCCCGCGTGCAGGGTGACGTGAGCACGTGGATAGACGCGGTGAAGGTACTTCACCATGCGCATCTGCAGCCGGTAGTCGGCAAGGGCACGTTCGCCGTCCTCCGGCTGTACCAGGTTCACGGCGACGAACCGGTCGTCGCGCTCGGCCAGCCGCATGCCCAGGGCGAGCTGGGTGAAGACCTGTTCGGGCACACTGCCTCGTGAGCCCTGTGAGATCCATCGGACTTCGAGCGCGCAGCCGGGCCGGGCGCGGTCGGTGCCGCAGTGCGCGGTGGCGCTGAATTCGGTTGCGGCGTTGTCGGCCTCCTGGCGGGCCTGTGCGACCAGGCGGTCCAGCTTGCCTCCGGCGATGAGTTTGCCGTGCAGGCGCGCGAGGTCGTCGTCCCAGCCGACTTCGGCGGCCAGCTTCTTGGCACCGTCGGAGGCGGGGGTGGTCATCGTCTCGAGGTAGAACTGGTTCTGCTCGGCCACCGTGTCGGCGACCTCCGCGAGCATCTTGCCCGGGTGCCGCCAGGTCACTTCGCCGAATTTGGCGAAGGTGGCGAAGAAGTGATCGTGACCGTTGCCGTCAGCGGGAAAGTCCTGCATGGACCATGCCCGCACGATCGCGTCGCGGAAAGCGCGGTCGGAGCGTGCCTCCGCGGCCGGGCGGGTACCGGGACCGCACGGCGGGGCCAGGGCGGTCATCGTGCCGGTGTCGATGCAGAGCCCGTCCTCGGCGGCGAGCTGGATCAGGTACTCGGTCGTCACCGCCCCGGAGAGGTGGTTGTGCAGGTCGCCGCCCTTGGGCATCCGCTCGATGAAACGGTGCAGCAGCTGCGGGTTGTGCCGGATGGCCTCCAGATATGCGGCCGTACGCCTCTCCGGCCCCGGCAGAGACGGCAGGGTGACGTGGTGCGCGCGGGCCGTCGGGTGAGCACTCGCGGCGGAGGCGGGCAGCGCGGGCAGCGTGGGCAGAACGGCGAACAGGCCGAGGGAACAGGCGGTCAGGGCCCTGTGTCCCGGAGCGCGGGGTCTGGTTCGATTGGTCACGCTCGGCATGATCACCACCGGTGCGCGGCGAAGTCGCGATGCCGCGCTGCGGGCGGACCAGGGTCACTCGACAGGGGGCACCTGCGCCGGGTGGGCGAAACGGGCGGATCGGCGCGCCGCGGCAGCGAAGCAGTCATCGACGTCGTGCTGACGGACCGTCACCCCATTGACGGCCCATGTGCTGTCGACCCTGGCGCCGAAGGCGTTGGCCCCGGCCCTGGAATGGAGGCCGGTGGCGGCACGCTGCCCGTGGGTACTGGCCGTGGGCCAAGCTGCGTTGCCTGGCCCACGGCGTTGATGAGCATCAGCACGTGCCTGTGATGGCAGGTGGCCCGGGTGGTGTCCGCCTTCCCGGGCAGGGGCGGAGCGGGAGGCCCGCAGCGTCGTCAGTGGACGACGTCGAGGACCTGCTTCTGCAGGCCGTTGCTGTAGACCTCGTGCTCGACCAGCTTCAGCTTCTGGGTGTCCTTGTCCGTGGTGCTGAACAGGCGCTTGCCGGCGCCGAGCAGCAGCGGGTAGACGAGCAGGTGGTAGCGGTCGATCAGGCCGGCGTCGGAGAGGGCATGGTTCAGGGAGGCGCTGCCGTGGACGATGATCGGGCTGCCGTCGGTCTCCTTGAGGGCGGCGACCTCGTCGAGGGAGCGCAGGATTGTGGTCTCGCCCCAGTTGGAGACCAGCTTGTCCTCGGTGAGGGTGGTGGAGACGACGTACTTCGGCATCGTCTTGTAGCGCGCGAACTCCGCCATGTCCGGCCACACAGGGCTGAACACCTCGTAGCTGACCCGGCCCACCAGGATCGCGGTGGACTCCTGCTGTTCCCGCTCCTTGATCTCGAACGCCTCGGGGACGAACTCGACCTCCTTGAAGGTCCATCCGGAGTTGCGGTAGCCGGGTTCACCGCCCGGCGCCTCCACGACGCCGTCGAGCGAGACGAAGGCCGTGCTGATCAGAGTGCGCATGGGAAATTCTCCTCGGTGACTTGGATGTGTTGTGTGACTGCTCGGTGCGCGCTTGGGCCGCGTTCACGGCGCAGGCGCCCCGATGCTGAGGTGCCGGTGACCGCTGCTAAGAGCGGCTGGTCCGGCAGTTCCGGGGGCGAAGCGGATCCGGGTGCCCGACTGTGCGGGCGCGCGCTCGGGCGCGCCAGGGGTCAGGCGAGGAGGCCGGTCAGCCATTGCTGCCAGGCGGCCTCGGCGCTGTCCGTGTCCGGGCCGAAGAGGTGGTGAAACATCAGCACCACGCCGGGGAAGTGGTGGAAGGTGTAGATCCCGTCGGCGGTGCGGACCTCGATGCGCTCGTCGTCCGACCAGGTCACTTCGCCGTCCACCGGCGGCAGGCCGGCCGGCTCGGCGTGCGCCCGCGCGCCCACGGCGACCGGGCTCGGTAGCGACAGCCCGCGGGTGAGGGCCGCCCGGACCACCTGCGCAGGCTGTTCGCCGGACGGTGCCATGGCGAAGACGGGGATGCCGGTACGTCCCGGAAAGTGGGCCAAGTACTCGCGGAGCGTGTGGAGGTGGAAGGGCCAGCCGCGGCGCAGCGCGTCGTACTCGTCCTGCCAGTCGTCGCCGAGCACGCCGCTCTGGACGATGCGGAGCACGGTGCTGCCGCCGTCGCCCCTCGATCAGGTACTCGAAGGCCATGAAGCGGCCGTCCTCGACGGTGGCCGTGCGAGTGGCGAAGCGTTTGCCGGGTTCGTAGGCGGTGACCACCGACTCCTCCCGGTTGCCCCCGGTGTCCATGGCGGCGGTCCCGCCCTCGCGGGGCTCCACCTCGTTGCGCCCCAGGAACCAGGAGTCGATCTCCGGTCCGGTGGCGATCGCCTCCCAGACCTGTTCGGGACTCGCCGGCAGGGTCGCCTCCTGCTCGATCTCAAAGGGGCGCGTCATCGCGGGCTCTCCTGTCGCGCGTCGTGCTTCGGGATCGTCGTTCGCTGGAATCCCCCGGTCTTCTGCTGCGCTTCGGCCGGGCTCCCCGGGGCGCCGGAGGGTGCGGCGGGGATCTGGTGGAGCCCGACGATCACCCGGTGGCTGCGGGCCCCGGGGGTGAACTCGTCGTGGTAGTGGCCCACGAGGGCCGCCACGGCCTGGGCCAGCTCGTGGGCGAAGGCCGTCCGGTCGGTCGCGGGGGCGAACCGCACCTCCGCGTCGATGCCGAAAGCGGAGACCCGCCGCCCGGCCCGGGAGGCGCCGGTCAACAGAGCGCCGACCTCCTGCACCAGCCGCGCCCCCAGCGCCAGCAGCCGGCGAGCGGAGAGCTGGTCCGGCGACCGGGACGGGTCCGGGCTGACGGCGGCCAAGGCACTGGGAGAGATCACGTAAGAGGCGGCGGTGGCGCGGTACACCCGTTCGGTGACGTTGCCCTTGCGCCGCTCCTCGGCGAGTTCGACCAGGACGTGACGCTCCAGTTCCTTCAGGTGGTAGTTGACCTTCTGCCGGGGCAGCCCGAGGCGGGCGGCCAGCATGGCGGCCGAGCCGGGCTCGGCCAGGGCGGCGAGGATTCGCGACCGTATGGGGTCCAGGGACGCCTCGGCCGCGGCGGGTTCTTCGATCACAGCGACGTTCAGCACCGCTCCAGGATGCGACCGACAAAAAAAATTGTCAAGGAAAGAAAAGTCGTCGGCTGAGTCGATCGGATGCCTGAGGTCCCCGCCGTCAGTGCCTCGTCGGGCACGCCACCCGGCTCCGCATCTAGCGGGAGCATCCGGATGAGCCCGTTGCAGTCCGTTGCTGTGGAAGTAGTCCTTGAGTTCGCCCGAGCCCGACCAGGCACTTGGTCCGCTGCTCCGTGCCGCCGAGGAACTTCGGGGAACCCGTGGGCATCGCACTGGATCGTGGGCCGCTCGCAGAGCCGCTGGAGGACGCCGTGGGCGGGGACGACGAAGGTGTGTCAGTCCTTGTGCCGAATAGGTAGCCCGAGTGTCAGTGGGCAATCAGTCCGTGTCTTGACCACTGCGTCGCGGTAGGCGTCAGCAGGCCGGCGGACCGGCCAGGACGAGTGTGGCGCTCAGCCTGCGGAGGGTGACGCGCCGAGCGGCCCAGTCCGAGACCAGACCGCCAATTGCGGCCATGACCTCGGGCACGGTTTCGCGACGGCCGATCCAGCGTTGCAGCGACCGCCACTGCTTCGGCTCGGCGATGGCGTGTTCCACCGTGATCCGCCTTGCACCGTGGGGTGCAGCTGGAGTTGCTCTTCGATGCCCTCGGTCCGGACCTGGGTGACGTCGTGCATCCGTCCAGGGCGCACCGCACCGAGCCGTAGGCGCCGGCCCTGCCCGTCGCTGATCACCGCGACCGGATCACAACCACGGGTCGGCCGGCTCCTTGACCAACTCGGCCAGGTATTGACGGAAGATGCCCGTGAAGACAGGCTGCGCGAGAGCCCCGCGGGCCAGCCGGGCGAGAGCACCGCAACATGCTCGCGTACCTTTGACAACTGTGGGCGGCCCTAAAAGGCTGAGCGCGGGCGTCAGCCCAGTGCCACCTCGCCCGCGTGGACGGCACGCATGGCGCGCTCGACAGTCTCCTCGTTTTCGCCGACCGGAGCCACGTAGCCGATGACGTCGCGCGCGACGTCCTCCCCAAGCATTCGGGTGATCACCCACGTGGCGAGATACTGGGACGCCAGGCAACCGCCCGCCGTAGCGATGTTCCCCTCGGCGTGGAACGGCGCGTCCAGAACGGTGACGTCGCAGGCTTCGACAAAGGGCCGGCTCTTCATGTCCGTGCAAGCCGGCATGCCATGCAGCAACCCCAGCCGGGCGAGCACCAGCGCGCCGGAGCACTGCGAACCGATCAGCTGTCGCGAAGGGTCGAGCAGCAGCCTGGAGATCAGCCGGTCGTCGGCGACCACGTCTCGCGCCTTCACGCCACTACCGATCAGCACGACCTCGGCTTCGGTCACGAACTCCATCGGGCGCTGCCCGGTCACCTCGACGCCGTTCATCGACGTGACCACCGGCGTCGGCGTCGTGATGAAGGCTTCCAAACCGTCCTTACGGCACCGATTGATCAGCGCGGAAGCAATGAAGCTGTCGAGCTCGTTGAACCCGTCGAAGGTGACCACGGCTACCTGCATCACAACTCCTTCAAGTACGGCATCAGATTCTCAGTCTCCCCTGGCGCGCCGTTCCGGGCGAGGGCCAATCAGCTGCTGGTGGCACGCCTACGGGCGGTCCGCGTTTCGGGCTCCTAGCCTGAGTGCCGTACTTACTGTGCCTGCCGGGGCAGGTCGGCCGGAAGAACGACTGGCAGCACACACGCCGACCTCGCCCGGTTACGGGGGTGGCCCGATCAGGCCTGGCCCTGTGCACAGTCTCGTGTTGTGCGTCGCTGGGCGCCGGCGGCACGGGCCACCTCCCGGGGTTCGTACACCCTGCGGACGCCTGTCCCCAGCGACGTACTACTTGCTGACGGCGAAGCGCATCAGGGCATGCTCGTCACCTTGCTTGATCTTCCCCGTCACATTGATGACTTCGAGTTTCCACGTGTCGCCGACCCGCACGGCCTTGGCCACGGCGCAGCCGTTGTCCTGGGTGAGCAGGCTGGGCCATATGTCGGCGACCTGCTGGGAGCTTCCCCCGGTCGAGTCGTAGACCTTGAAGCTGATGTTGCGCGCCTTCTGGAAGGAGCTGCCCCTCTTGAAGGCGGCAGCGACGAAGACGATCGCCGTGATGTTGCCCGGGACGCGCGCGAACTCGACCGTGACGGTCTCGTCGTCGCCGTCCCCGCGCCCGGTCTGGTTGTCGCCGCTGTGCACCAATGAGCCGTTGCCCATGGGGTCCAGCGAGTCGAGGCCGGCCAGGCGCACCGGATCCCCGCCCTGCATGGCGATGGCGATCAGGTCGAGGTCCGTGCCTGCCTTGCGGCGGAGCCGGCCCATGACACCGCCGCTGGTACCCGCCGTGGGGTCCCAGGACACGCCGATGGACAGATGGGTCACTCCGTCCAGGTCTGCCGGGCCGTCTTCCTTCGTGAGCGTGATCATGTGTAGGTCATCCTTCTGCCAAGGGGTCTACAACACGCAGAGTGTGCCTGGTGCCTTGGCGGTTCCCTGCGGCCAGGGTCCGTCTTCGAACGGATCCTGCCCGGGGCAGGAACGATGCGAGTCTCCCGGTCGATGCCTGGCGTCCGCCCGCCGCACTTGCCGCGATTGCGGCGGGCGCCTCCCCTTCACGGAGCAGGCGAACCGCGAAACGTGTCACGGGAACGCGGAGGGGTCACTGGTGGTCGGGTGAGCCTTGTCATCGGGAGAGCGTCGGCCTGCGTCGCTCAGCCCGGGACGGCCTGTTGCCTCCACTCGTCCGCCACGCGCATACGACGACCAACCGGGGGGAGAGACGGACGCCGGTGTGTGGTGTCGGCGCGGGTCAGTTCGGGTCGACGGGCAGTTCCAGGCGGAGCTCGTACCCGCCGTCGGCCGTGTGGCCGCAGGCGACGGTGCCGCCGAGGAGCTCGGCGCGTTGACGCAGGCCGGCGAGCCCGTGGTGGGCGCTGGGCAGGGCGAGCGCGAGTCGGGTGGGCGCGGTGTTGGTGACGGTGGTCCGGAGGGCACCGTCTCTGTGTTGGATGCGGACGGTGGCTGTGGCGCCGGGGGCGTGTTTGCGGACGTTGGTCAGGGCTTCCTGGACGGTGCGGTAGACGGCTCGCTGGATGGCGGGAGGGAGGTCTTCGGGTAGGTCGGTCTCGAGTTTCGCCTCGATGCCGCTGACGTCGACCAGTCGCTGCAGGTCGCCGAGGGAAGGCTGGGGGGTGAGTTCTGTGGGTCGGCTGCCGGAGGCCCGCAGCACGCTGACCATGTGCCGGAGTTCGTCGAGGGTCTGCACGCTGAGCCGTCGGATCGTGGCAGCGGCCTGCCTGGTCTCGGCATCCCGGCCGCCGACCTGGAGCGCCCCGGCCTGCACGGCGATGAGGCTGACCTGGTGGGAGACCACGTCGTGCATCTCCCGGGCGAGCTGCGCGCGCTCCTTGGCCAGGACGCTCTGCGCGGTCAGGAGCCGTTCCTGCTCACGCGCCTCGGAGATCTCGGCGATCCGCAGGGACAGTTCGCGTCGAGCCTGTACGAGCTGGCCCAAGAAGACGGGGGCGGTGGCGGTGGCCAGCGTGTAGCTGAGGTAGAACAGGTCGTCGGCCCGGGTGAATGCAGTAACCCTCAGCGAGGACCACGGCCAGGGCATGAAGTCGCTCGCGGCGAAGGCGAGGGCGCAGGCGGCCAGCAGGAGGCGTCGGCGGCTGAGCGAGGAGAGCGTGTACAGGGCGGCCATGGGGGCGAGCGACGCGTCGGTGACCAGAGCGCTGGGGAGCGTCAGCAGGAAGGTCGCCAGCGGCAGTCGCCGACGCAGCGTGAGGGCGAGGGCGCCGAGCAACGCGCAGGCCGTCGCCGGCCGTGCGCCGACATCGACGTGGACCCATACGTCCGCCAGCGAGACCAGGACGAGAACGGCGTCCAGCACGGGACCCGACGGTCTCCGGGGGCTCATCGGGCGTCCCTGACCTGAGGTGCCGCCAACAGGCCCGCGCGCTCGGCGATCACGGCCGCCTGGACGCGGCTGGTCACCTGCAACTTGTTGAAAACGGAGCTGACATGGCCTTTGACCGTGCCGGTGCTCAGGTGCATCCGTTCGCCGATATCGGTGTTGGCGAGTCCCTCGGCCATGAGGACGAGAACGACCCGCTCGCGCTCCGTCAGCCGGGCGGCGAGACGAACGGCAGAAGGGTCGCGCATGCCGTGGTCGAGGTAACCGTCCACCACCGTACGGGTGACCTTGGACGACAGCGCAGGGCCGCCCTCGGCGAGGGTGCGTACGAGGTGGGGGAGCTGATCGGGGTCCGTGTCCTTGAGCAGGAACCCGGCGGCACCCGCGCGGAGGGCGGTCGCCACGTAATCGTCGGTGTCGAACGTGGTGAGCATGGCCACCACCGGGGGGTCCGGAAGGCCGCGGAGACCTGCCAGGACGGTGAGCCCGTCGACGTCCGGCATCCGGATGTCCAGCAGGACGATGTCAGGACGTAGCTCCCGCACCGTCCGCACGGCCTCGCCGCCCGGGACCGCCGCGACCACCTCGATGTCTTCCGCCGCGTTGAGAATGTGCGTGAAGCCCGTGCGGACCAGGGCCTCGTCGTCGACCACCAGTACCCGGATCACGTGCGCTCCGCTCCTCGCATGCCGCCATGGGATGCCTACCACGTCGGGGGGGGGGGGGGGCGGGGGGGCCCCCCCCCCCCCCCCCCGGGGGGGCCCCCCCCCCCCCGGGGGGGGGGGGGGCCCCCGCCCCCCCCCCCCCCCCCCCCCCCCACAAAACC